>JANXTM010000247.1 GCA_025352405.1 Polaromonas sp. | reverse complement strand
TTCAGGCCATCCACCACGCGGGGCCGGATCACGTCGAGCAAAATTTCATCGAGTTCTGTCAGGCCCAGGCGCGGGTCGCACAGCAGCACCACGGCCTGCAAATTGTCGCGGGTCTGCAAATAGTTGCCCATCACCTGCTGCCAGCGGTATTTGGCCTGTTTGGGCACCGCCGCGTAACCGTAACCCGGCAAATCTGCCAGCACGGCGTCCGTCACGCCCTGCTTGCCGAGCGTGAATAAATTAATACTTTGTGTGCGGCCCGGCGTTTTAGAGGCGTAAGCCAGCCGGTGCTGCTGCGTCAGGGTGTTGATGCAGGTGGACTTGCCGGCGTTGGAGCGGCCTACAAAAGCGATTTCCGGGACATCCAGGCGCGGCAGGTGCTTGAGCTCTGGGGCAGTGGTCAAAAACTTGGCTGTGTGCAGCCAGCCCATGGCTATTTTCGGGCTGGGGCGCGTGGGCGTGGCAGCGTTTTTGTCGGGCGGATTGACGGCGGGGATTGAAGTTGTGGTCATGATCGGGCGTATCCCTGAAGGTCTGTGGCAGGCAAGTAGATGGCCGTGCGCGCGGTGAAAAGCAATTGCCGGCAGACTGCGGCCGGCGCGCCCGGACTGCCCTGCGGGTTCCGGCGGCAATACCTGATTCACGGATCATGCCTTGAAGCCATTGTAAAATCAGAAAGTTAAGAGTTTTGTGCGCCAACCAATTAGAACCCCCGATATGAAGCTGTTCCTTACTTCCCTCCTCGCCGCCGTCCTGGTCGTGCCTGCCATGTCGTCATTTGCCGCCGGCGAGGCTCCCGCTGCTGCAGTTGCGGTGGCTGCTGTCGCGGTCACCAAGCCTGATCTGGTCAAAGGCGAAGCCAGCTTCAATGCTGTCTGTGTCAGTTGCCATGGTGTCGGTGGCAATTCGGGTACTCCCGTGAATCCCAAGCTGGCCCAGCAGCACCCCGAGTACCTGGTCAAGCAGCTGCAGGAATTCAAATCCGGCAAGCGCAAGAACGCCGTCATGCAGGGCTTCGCATCGGCTTTATCCGATGACGACATGAAAAACATCGCCTACTGGGCCACGTCCCAGAAAGCCAAGCCTGGTTTTGCCAAAGACAAAGAGCTGGTGGCGCTCGGTGAGCGTATTTACCGCGGCGGCATTTCAGACCGGCAAGTTCCCGCTTGCGCCGGTTGCCACAGCCCCAACGGTGCCGGTATTCCGTCGCAGTACCCGCGTCTTGGTGGTCAGCATTCTGAATACCTTGCCACCCAGCTAACCTCTTTCCGTGACGGTATCCGCAAGAACAATCTGCAAATGACCCAGGTGGCGGCCAAGCTCAATGACCGTGAAATCCGTGCACTGGCTGACTACGTTGCCGGTCTGCGCTAGGCGGTTAACAGCGCGCTAACTTTTTCTGATCGAAATTGTGTAGGTATTGCTCCGACATCGAATCAGAAATTGAACTGAGCAGCTTGAAATCAGTCATAGAAAGGTGGGTCTTTCTGACGGAAGCCCGCCTTTTCTTTTTTTGGATTTTCTCCTGCAACCCTCAGCCTTTACCAACGCATGACAGTTTCCACTGAAGGTCTAAAAGTTAACTGGGGTTCCCGCACGCTGCGTGCATCGGTTGAACTGCTGTCGTCTATGCGGTTTTCAATTTCGCTGTTGACGGTCATTTGTATCGCCTCGGTGATTGGCACCGTGCTCAAGCAGCAGGAGCCGCTGGGCAACTACGTCAACCAGTTCGGTCCGTTCTGGGCTCAGGTGTTCAGCCTGGTGAGCCTGAACACGGTGTACAGCGCCTGGTGGTTTTTGCTGATTCTGGCTTTTCTGGTGCTGAGTACCAGTTTGTGCATTGCCCGCAATGCGCCCAAGATTTTGACTGACCTGAACCAGCTCAAGGAAGACTTGCGCGAGCAAAGCCTCAAGGCCTTTGGCCACCGCGCCGAAGCTGCCTTGCCGCAATCTCCTGAAGCTGCGGCCCGGCGCATTGGTCAAACGCTGGTGCAAAGCGGCTGGAAGGTCAAGTTGCAGCACCGCGATCGCCCAGACGGTGCGGGCTGGATGGTGGCGGCCAAAAAAGGTGCTGCCAACAAGCTGGGTTACATAGCCGCACACAGTGCCATCGTGCTGATTTGCGTGGGCGGCCTGCTTGACGGTGACATGATCGTACAGGCGCAAATGTGGCTGCATGGCAAGTCGACCTACACCGGCGGCGGGCTGATTGCCAACGTGCCGCAGCAGCACCGCTTGAGCGACAGCAACCCGACCTTTCGCGCCAATTTGCTGGTGTCTGAAGGTGCGCAGTCGAGCACGGCTATCTTGAACCAACCCGGCGGCGTGCTGCTGCAAGAGCTGCCTTTTTCGATTGAGCTCAAAAAATTCATCGTTGAGTATTACTCCACCGGCATGCCCAAGCTGTTTGCCAGCGACATCGTCATTCATGACAAGGAAACCGGCGACAAAATCCCGGCGCGGGTAGAGGTTAACCACCCGGCAAGCTACAAGGGCGTCGAGATATACCAGTCAAGCTTTGACGATGGCGGCTCCAGTGTCACGCTCAAGGCCGTGCCCATGACGGCGGTGACCAAGCCGTTTGAGATTCAGGGCACGATCGGCAGCTCCAGCGCGTTGACCAACGGCGCAGACAAGCTCACGCTTGAATACACCGCGCTGCGCGTCATCAATGTCGAAAATTTTGCTGCGGGCGCCAGCATGGGCGGCGCTGGGGTGGATGTGCGCAAGGTCGATTTACGTCAGGCCATCGACGCCCGCCTGGGGTCAGCCAATAAAACAGTCACCCAGAAAGAGTTGCGTAACGTCGGCCCTAGCGTGACTTACAAGTTGCGCGATGCAGCGGGGCAGGCGCGCGAATACCAAAACTACATGTTGCCCATCAAGATGGATACTGCGGCGGACAGCACCAGTCCGGCGGTCTACCTGATGGGCGTGCGCGAGAACCCTGCCGAAGCGTTTCAGTACCTGCTCATTCCGGTCGACGTTGAAGGCGGCATGGACACTTTTTTGCGCGTGCGTGCCGCGCTGGCTGATCCGGCGCAGCGTGAGCTGGCTGTCAAACGCTATGCGGTGCAGGCCATTGGCGCGGACCGCCCCGAACTGGTCGATCAGCTAACCACGTCGGCATCACGCGCGCTCGCCCTGTTTGCTGGCGCCGGGCCGGTTGCAGCGGCTGTCGGTACGCCGAATGACAACGCCAAAAAGACGGCGGGTCTGCAGGCCATTTCTGATTTTATGGAAGCCAACGTGCCTGAAGCCGAGCGCAACCGCGCCGGTGAGGTGTTGATCCGTATTTTGAACGGCGTGCTGTTTGACATCACCCAGAGCACGCGTCAGCAAGCTGGCCTCAAGCCACTGGTGCAAGACGATCGCACACAGGGATTTATGTCGCAAATGGTGCTGAGTCTGTCAGACGCCTACCACTACCCGGCACCCATGGCGTTTGAGCTCAAGGACTTCACGCAAGTGCAGGCGAGTGTGTTTCAGGTGGCGCGTGCGCCGGGAAAAACCATTGTTTACCTCGGCTGCGCCTTCCTGATTCTCGGTGTCTTTGCCATGCTGTACGTGCGCGAGCGCCGCGTCTGGGTATGGCTTGCTCCGCGCAGCTCCAGCGACGCATTGGTGCCAGAATCAGGCTCCGCCAGTTACGCCACCATGGCCTTGTCGACCAACCGAAAAACCATGGATGGTGACAAAGAATTTGAAATGTTGAAATCGAAATTGTTGCAGGCACCTGTATGAACACCACGACCTTGCGGGCAAACCGCCACAACACGTTGCGCATGAATGAAGGCTATTTCGCCAAACGCAACACGCTGGACTGGGTGTTTGCGGTCCTGGTACTGGTGGGCGGCGCGTACGCCTTCGCAAAATACAACCTGTTCATGGATGTTTATGAAAAAGGCATCTTGCTGGCGACCATGCCCGCAGCCATTGCCATGGGCTGGTTCTGGCGGCCACTGCGGGTGTTGATGGTGGTGGTCACCGGTTTCACGCTGCTCGGTATTGCGTCTTACCAGGGCGTGGATGGCGGCAGCCTGGCACGGGCCGAACAGGTGTTCTGGCTCAAGTATTTTCTCTCCAGCCAGTCAGCCATTTTGTGGATGAGTGTGCTGTTTTTCATGAGCACCATTTTTTACTGGCT
>JANXTM010000237.1 GCA_025352405.1 Polaromonas sp. | reverse complement strand
GGTGATTGGTGGTATGGGTTCGATTCTCGGTTCGGTCATTACCGGGCTGGGCCTGGGCCTTGTCGAAGGCATGACGCGGGTGTTTTATCCGGAGGCTTCAAACATTGTGGTGTTTGTTGTCATGGTGATTGTGCTGATGGTCAAACCCGCCGGACTGTTTGGCAAAGAGGCTTGAATCATGGACAAAACATTAAATACACCGATGACCGACACATCCAGCAGGGCAACATCAGCCCACAGTGTTCTTTTGACGCAAGCCGCCAAAATCACACGTATCACTTACATCGCGCTATTGGCGCTGGCTTTGGTCGCACCCGCCCTGGGCTTATACCCGGTGTTTGTGATGAAACTCCTGTGCTTTGCACTGTTTGCCTGCGCTTTCAACCTGCTACTGGGTTTTACCGGCTTGCTCTCGTTTGGCCATGCCGCCTTTTTTGGCTCAGCTGCTTATGTCACTGGCTGGTTCATCAAATCGCAACACTGGACACCCGAACTGGCTTTGCTGGCCGGAGCCGTCGCCGCTGGCGTTATTGGTTTGCTCGTCGGGCTGGTCGCCATCCGGCGCCAGGGCATTTACTTTGCCATGATCACGCTGGCAATTGCCCAAATGGTCTATTTTGTCTGCCTGCAGGCCCCCTTTACCGGCGGTGAGGACGGTTTGCAAGGCGTTCCGCGCGGCAAACTGCTGGGCCTGTTTTCGCTCGAATCCGACTTGGCGTTGTACTACTTGGTGGTCACGATTTTTGTGGCTTGCTTTTTGTTTATCTCGCGCATCGTGAACTCGCCTTTTGGTCAAGTACTCAAGATGATCCGTGAAAACGAGCCCCGCGCCATTTCGCTGGGCTACCAGGTAGACCGCTACAAGCTGCTGGCGTTTGTGTTGTCTGCCGCCCTGGCTGGCCTGGCCGGGTCCATGAAAACACTGGTCATGGGTTTTGCCACGTTGTCCGATGTGCATTGGTCGATGTCGGGCGAGGTGATCTTGATGACGCTGCTCGGCGGTGTCGGCACATTCTTTGGCCCGGTCCTGGGTTCGGGCATCGTGATCTCGCTGCAAAACTTGCTGGCAGACAAGGTCGGCTCCTGGGTCACCGTGATCATCGGCGCCATTTTTGTGTTGTGCGTGCTGGCCTTCCGAAAGGGTGTGGTTGGCGAGTTGCAGGCTGTCAGGGAGCGGCATCGCAACGCCAAACTCGCGCAAAAGTAAATGACTGGGGTCAGGGACCATCCGTTGACAGCGCATAGTCCACATGCTGCGGCACCACAAGCTGGCCCTGTGCGTTGGGCACCGCCCGAATAGTGGTGAGGGGCTGGGCGGCACTGACATTGCCGAAAATCATCGCGAAAGCAATGTCTGCTGCATCACGCCCCGTGGCAAAGCGCACAAAACCCATGGGAATTGCGGTGCCTGACGGGTCAAACAGATACCATCGGTCACCCAGAAAAACCTCGACATAGGCGTGAAAGTCTGGCGGCCCCAGGGCAGGGTCAGCGCCGTAGTCCATACCACTGGCCATGCGGGCTGGCAGGTTGGCCGCGCGGCACAGGGCGATCATCAAATGTGCAAAGTCGCGGCACACGCCTACCCGCTCGATCAGGGTGTCAAGTGCCGAGGTTGTGCTGCTGCTGCTGCTGCCCTGAAAAGTCACGTGCTGCCCCACCCAGTCGCAGATGGCCCTGGCCCGGCCGTAGCCCTGGGGCAAGTGCCCGAACTCCTGGCTGGCAACCATCAGCAGCCGGTCTGACTGGCAGTAGCGGCTGGGGTAAAGGTAAGGCAAGACCTCGCCCGGCAGGGCTTGCGGGCTCAGCTCGGGCAACTGGTCAGGCTGGGCCTCAAAGTGGGTCAGGTCCACCACTGCAGAGTAGCGCAAGGTGAAGGGCCCAGGCTCGGCCCGCATGCGCAAAAACCGGCTCTGCGTAGCGGGGTCGGTGTACACGCTTGACGGCACGTTCTGGCTTAACTGCAGTGACTCGGTGACCACGGCCTGACGGGGCGTATGCGCCGCCTGCACATTGAAAATAAAGTCGGCACCTGGAGCGCCGACCTCGTAGCTGAGTTCGGTTGAAAATTCGAGTCTGACCATGTGCTGCCTTCGTGCTTTGTAGGAATTCGGGTGTTTGGTGCGTTCTGGGCGTAGCGCCCGCAACCCACGATTGGGCCAGTAAAAATGGCCTGCGCCACACTGGTTTGGCGGTTAGCGACTTCCACCGAACGGCTTTGCGTGCACGGTCTGACACGGCCAAAAGACCTGCGCCTACAGCCTCAAACTGCCAGCACGCTGCCAACACGTCACCAG
>JANXTM010000181.1 GCA_025352405.1 Polaromonas sp. | reverse complement strand
CTGGTTTCCGCTTTTTTGTTTGGCGCTGGTACGCCGCTGGCCAAGGGGCTGCTTGAGCACGTCAATCCGTGGATGCTGGCCGGGCTGCTTTACCTCGGGTCTGGACTTGGCCTGGGACTCTACCGGCTGGTGCGGGGCGCTGTCACGCCACGTTTGAGCCGGGGCGAAACCGGGTGGCTGCTGGCGGCGGTGCTGTGTGGCGGCGTGATGGCCCCGGTGCTGTTGATGTTTGGCCTGTCAAACATGCCGTCCAGCCACGCGGCCCTGCTGCTCAATGCCGAGGCGGTTTTAACCACGCTGCTGGCCTGGGCGGTGTTCAAGGAAAGCCTGGGCCAGCGTATTGCGCTGGGTATGGGTTTTATTGTTGCGGGGGCATTGCTACTGAGCTGGCCTCAAAACGAAACGCTGCGGGGTGTTCAGCTTGAGTCGCTGTGGCCCGCGCTGGCTGTGCTGTCGGCCTGCGCGCTTTGGGCGCTTGACAACAACCTCACCCGCAAAGTGGCGCTGAACGATGCCTCCTGGATCGCCTGCGTCAAGGGACTGGTGGCGGGCACCACCAATCTGGCGCTGGCTTGGGCGATAGGTTCGACGTTGCCGCAAATGTCCGCTGCGGTGCCGGCGGCGATGCTGGTTGGGTTTTTGGCTTATGGGGTCAGCCTGGCGCTGTTTGTGGTGGCCTTGCGGCATCTGGGCGCGTCGCGTAGCGGGGCTTATTTTTCAACTGCGCCGTTTGTCGGGGCGCTGTTTTCAGTGCTGTTTCTGGCGGAGCCTGTGACGTGGCAATTGTTGGCGGCTGCCAGCCTGATGGCTTTTGGTATCTGGCTGCACCTGACAGAACACCACGCCCACGCGCACAGCCATGAGGTGCTGGAGCATGAACACATGCACTCGCATGATCAGCACCACCAGCATCAATCGCACGACCACCCGCCCATCACCGGGCCCCATTCGCATTCACATCGCCATGAACCCATGACACACGTTCACGCGCACTATCCCGATGCCCACCACCGCCATGAGCACAGCCATTAAAGGCCGCACCGTATCTTGCCAGCGACAATGGTGTTTTTAAAGGGATTCCCATGCTAAAAAATCGTTGGTTGGCGGCGTCGTGCTGGCTATGCTTGTGCTTAGCCCCTGTAGCGCATGCACAAGGCCAAGCAAATAACAGCGTTTTTATTGAAGAGCTGACGACCCAGGAAGTTAGCGCCGCCCTAAAGGCCGGGAAAACCACGGTCATCATTCCAGTGGGCGGCACCGAGCAGAGCGGCCCGCACATGGCCATAGGCAAGCACAACACGCGGGTCAAGGCGCTGGCGGGCAAGATAGCGGTGTCGCTGGGCAACACGCTGGTCGCGCCGGTGCTGGCGTATGTTCCAGAGGGTACTATTGAGCCGCCTACAGAGCACATGGGTTTCGCTGGCACCATTTCCATTCCTGAAGATGCGTTTAAAAGTGTTTTACTGGGCACTGCACGCAGCTTCAAAAAGCATGGCTTCACAGACATCGTGCTGTTGGGTGACCATGGCGGTTACCAAAAAGCTCTGGGCGCTGTGGCGTTGCAATTCAACCGCGAAGCAGCCAAAACGTCGGTGCGGGTTCATTACATAGCCGACTACTACCGCGCCACGCAAACCACCTACGTTGCCGCGCTGAAGGCCAAGGGCTTGAGCAGCGCCGAGATTGGCACGCATGCGGGCGCCGCTGACACATCCTTGTTGATGGCCATTGACAGCAGCATGGTCCGGCCCGAGCGCTTTGCAGAAGCAGCCAGCGCGGGCTGGCATAGCGGCACCCTGGGCGACCCGCGTCCGTCAAGCGCGGCCATGGGGCAGCTCGGCGTTGATGCGGTCGTTAAAATCTCGGTGGAAGCCATCAAAAAGGCGATTGCAGCGCCATCACGCTGATCGAACCGTGCAGTCGCATACCAAATCAACAGTTTGTCCAAAAGTTAAAACAATGCGTAAAAGTTATTCAATGGTGGCCATTGTGGCTGCCCTGGGTTGTGCAGCGGCAGGGTCGTGGACCTTCGCCCAGACAAGCACTCAAGCCGTCACACCGGCAGTCAAATCTGGCGCAGAAGCAGTGGCCGTGTCCGGCATGCCGGCCATAGTGGATAAAAATAACCTGTACAGCGAGATCGCTGCGGGCCGCATGAGCCCGGCCGTGGCGGGCGCTCTGGAGCGGGTGTATGTACCCAATCGGGGTGCCAATACTGTGTCGGTGATTGACCCGGCCACTTTAAAAGTCATTGACACCTTCAAGGTTGGCGTGCACCCCCAGCACATCGTGCCAAGCTGGGATTTGCGTACCCTGTGGGTGGCCAACAATGCTGAAGGCCGTACCGACGGCAGCCTGACGCCAATTGACCCTAAAACCGGCAAACCCGGCAAATCCATTGCGGTGGATGACCCTTACAACCTGTATTGGTCGCCAGACGGCCAGTACGCCATTGTGGTGGCCGAGGCGTTCAAACGACTGGACTTTCGGGACGCCAAAACCATGGCGATGAAGTTTAGTCTTCCGACGCCAAATTGTGCAGGCATCAACCATGCCGACTTTTCAATCGACGGTAAGTTTGCCCTGTTTACCTGCGAATTCAATGGTTCGGTCACCAAGATAGATCTGGTCAACCGCAAGGTGCTGGACACCATCAAACTGAGCCCCTACTTTGACCGCCCGGACGCGTTGGCCGTCATTTCCGTGCCGGGAAAAAAGCCCCGCTATGTGCCCGACCCCAGCAAACCCGGTGCCGACATCTGCACTACACCGGGCATGCCGCAAGACGTGCGCGTATCGCCTGACGGCAAGGTGTTTTTTGTGGCCGACATGATGGTCGACGGGGTGCACGTGGTTGACGGCGAGTCGTTCAAACAAATCGGCTTTATCCCCACCGGCGTTGGCGCCCATGGCCTGTACCCCAGCCGCGACGGCAAAAGCATGTATGTGGCCAACCGCGGCAGCAACAAGATTCGCGGTACTCCGAATGGCAAGGGCAGCGTCTCAGTGATTGACTTTGCCAGCCGTGCGGTGGTTAAAAACTGGAGTATTCCTGGCGGCGGCAGCCCGGACATGGGCAATGTCAGCGCGGACGGCAAGTTTCTATGGCTCGGTGGGCGCTATGACGACACAGCCTATCGTTTCAACACCGACACCGGTGCAGTGGACAAAATCAAGGTCGGACGCGAACCCCATGGCCTGACGGTGTGGCCGCAACCCGGACGATTTTCTTTCGGCCACACCGGCAATTTGCGATAGCTCAACCCGGTTTAGTTGCAGGTCTTGCTTTGCCAGTGAAGACACGACCGAATCGCTTCAAGTTCGGCTAACTTATGCGTCTCTGAGGTGACACTGTTTTATACGGAGCTTCCCCAATGCGGGAAAGCGCCAGTCGAGGTAGGCTGCAGGCATTGCCCAGTTACCCGGAGTTGTTGCTTGACCTCTATTTCCCTGCCCGCTTCGCCGGCATCCCATCTGCTGCATTACAAGGTTTGGCCCAAACGCCTGCCGCGCAGCATCACTGCCCCGGCTACTTCGCTGTGGCACAACTTGGCCGTCAGCGCGCTGCGTTTTCCGGACAAACCCGCACTGGTATTTTTCAATAGTGTGTTGACTTACCGTGAAGTGATGCAGCAGGCCGAGGGCCTGGCCGCAACGCTGGCGCGCATGGGCGTCAAAAAAGGCGACCGGGTGGTGCTGAACATGCAAAACTGCCCGCAGTGGGTAATTTCGCACTTTGCTATTTTGAGAGCCAACGCGGTTGTCGTGCCCGTCAACCCCATGAACCGCGCAGAAGAGCTCAAGCACTACATTCTTGACCCGGATGCAAAATTCGCCATCACCTCTGCTGACCTCGCCCCGGAGCTGGCCAAAGCCAACGCGCAACTTCTACCTGCCCAGCGTCTGACGGGGTTAATCGTTACCCACTATCGCGAGACCATGGGTGATGCCTTTGATGACGGGGGTTCAGGTAAAGCCCTGATGCCGCAAGCCTGGGCACAGTGGCTGGGCACGCAGTATCCGCTGCCCGAGCTTGATGGCTGTACGGTCATGCATTGGGCAGATGCACTGGTGGGCGATGCAAGCGACCTGCCTGTGCACAGCGTGGGTCCGCAAGATCTGGCTGTATTGCCCTACACCAGCGGCACCACGGGCCTGCCCAAGGGTTGCATGCACACGCATGCCAGCATCATGCACAACGCCGTTTCAACCGCCTTGTGGGGCAGCGGCAATTTTGAAAATGTCATCTTGTCGGTCGTGCCCATGTTTCACATCACCGGCATGGTGTCTGTGCTGCACGCCACCATCTACAGCGGTTCTACGCTGGTCATCATGCCGCGCTGGGACCGGGAGCTGGCCGGGCATCTGATTTCGCATTGGCGAGTCACGCACTGGACGAATATTCCGACCATGGTGATTGACCTGTTGGGTAGCCCCAACTTTGCCAGTTTCGACTTGAGCAGCCTGGTCTATATCGGCGGCGGCGGTGCTGCCATGCCGCAAGCTGTGGCCCAGCGGCTGCTTGAGCAGTACGGCTTGAACTACGCAGAAGGTTATGGCCTGACAGAAACCGCAGCGCCATCGCACAGCAACCCGCACGACAGAACCAAGCAGCAGTGCCTGGGCGTGCCCTTTATAAGTTGTGACGCGCGCGTGATCGACCCTTTGACTTTGCACGAAGTCCCGCAGGGTGAGCAGGGCGAAATCATCATGAGCGGCCCGCAAATTTTTAGCGGCTACTGGAAGCGGCCAGACGCCACCGCTGAAGCGTTTATCTTGCACGACGGCAAACGCTTTTTCCGCTCGGGCGACTTGGGGCGGGTGGACGAAGAGGGCTATTTCTTTATCACAGACCGCCTCAAACGCATGATCAACGCGTCTGGTTTCAAGGTTTGGCCGGCAGAAGTCGAGGCCCTGATGTTCAAACACCCCGCAATTCAGGAGGCCTGCATTATTTCAACCCGCGACGCCTATCGGGGCGAGTCAGTCAAGGCCGTGATTGTTTTGCGCAGCGACTTCAAAGGCAAGACCAGCGAGATAGAGATCATTAACTGGTGCAAAGACCATATGGCCGCTTACAAGTACCCGCGGGTGGTGCAATTTGTCGATGCACTGCCCAAAAGCGGCGCCGGCAAGGTCATGTGGCGGGCGCTGCAAGAAGCTGAGACCGCTGCCACGGTGATGAACAAAAACTAAAATTCCGAAGAAAACGCAAAGGCAGTACGTTTTTAAGCATAAAAAAGACCATTGCGGCAACAAATACGGACGCTATTAGCTATCAAATCAGAAGCAATGTGCTGCCCGTGTTCGGCACCTTACACGCCAGCGGTCAATCGCTTCGGCGTGATCTCCACCGAATCGGTTGTCGTGCTCATCCAGACCGTGCCATCTTGCACCGTCACCTGCAGTTGCATGCTGCGTTCGGCGAGCTTGGCCAAAGCCTGACTTTGCGCGGCCTCAATCTGCCACACCACCAGGTTCGATGCCCGGGTCAGTTTGGTTTCTATGCCTTTCCACCACACCGGCGTGCTGCTTGAAAAGCTGTAGCTGGTGACGCGGTCGGCGCGCCCTGCGGCCTTCATCAGGCGTTTATCGTCGGGCTGGCCCACATCTATCCAGTGCAAGATCTGCTCTGTGTAGTCTTTGTGCCAGAGTGCCGGTTCATCCACATCCCACAGGTCTTTGGCAAATTCGAGCTTGCCTTTTTTGTCGTCTGCCGGCACGTTCAGCGCGAAGGCCAGCAGGCGAATCATCATGCGCTCGTCGGCCTCGGACGGGTGGCGGGCGATGATGACGTTGTGATCGGCATAAACGCTGCGGTCCATGTCGGCGATGGCGAGCTGGGCTTTGTAGATGGTGGCTTTAAGTGCCATGGCGGTCTTCTTTGTGTCTGCAGGAAATAGCCCTGACTTGGGAACCCATTGGAACAGAGAGCTGGTTATAGTTCGCAGATGATTTCAATTTCAGTTCTTGACCAGTCGGTGGCCGTATCGGGCAGAACCGAAGACGCCTCCATCCGCGAAACACTGGCGCTAGCGCAGCACTGCGAGGCGTTGGGCTACCACCGCTTTTGGGTCAGCGAACACCACAGCCACCCGAGCATTGTCGGCTCTGCACCTGAAGTGTTGATGGCTGCCATCGCGGCGACAACCAGCCGCATACGCATTGGCAGCGCCGGAGTGATGTTGCCTCACTATGCTGCGCTGAAAGTGGCAGAGCAGTTTCGCGTGTTGGAAGCGCTCGCGCCTGGGCGCATTGATTTGGGCGTTGGACGTGCACCGGGCTCTGACATGCGCACCGCCAGGCTTTTGAAGGCTGATCCGCAGCAGTCTGCAGAGAACTTTCCGGTGCAGGTACGCGAGTTGCAAGCCTGGGTGTCGGGCATTGATTTGCCTGAAGGTCACCCGGGCCATGGCGTCACGGCCAACCCGACCGGCCCGACCAGTCCCGAGCTGTGGATGCTGGGCAGTTCGGACTACGGCGCGCAGCTGGCTGCGCATTACGGTCTGCCGTATGCGTTTGCGCATTTCATTACCGATGGGCAGGGCGCAGCGCAGGCGCTGGACCTGTACCGACGGCTTTACAGGCCCAGTCCCCGTCACCCCAAGTCGCAAGCGGCAGTCTGTGTATGGGCATTGGCTGCTGACACTGAAGCCGAGGCCTGGCACCACTTTTCTGGCCGCGAGCGCTGGAAGCTTGATCGCAACCAAGGCGCGTTGGGGCCGCTGCCCTCACCGGCGGAGGTCGCCGCACGCCCCTACAGCGCAGCCGAGCAGGTTGAGGCGCAAAAACTCCGCAGCACAGCCCTGGTTGGCAGTGGCGCGCAGGTCGCAAGCAAGCTGCGCATGCTGGCCGATACGCTGCAGGTCGAGGAGCTGGCGGTGATCACGTGGGCGCATGACCCGCAAGCTAGAAGGCGATCCTATGAACTTCTTGCCACCGAGTTTTGCAATCAAAATAACTGAACCAGCCATGCCAAAAACAGCCCAACCCTTGCCGATGGCCTTGCCTGCCCAGATGGGTTTATGTGCCCAACGCACTGCCCGCCTGCTGGCTGTATTGCAGTCAGAAATCGAACGCAAACGCCTGCCGGGTGCGGTGGTGCTGGTGGCACGTCACGGCAAGGTGGCTTTATTTGAAAGCCTGGGCGCGCAAGACCCGGCTACTGGCCAAGCGATGGCGAAAGATTCGATTTTTCGCATCTACTCCATGACCAAACCAATCGTGTCGGTGGCCATCATGATGCTGATGGAGCAGGGCCGCGTGATGCTGAACGATCCCGTGGGCAAGCACCTGCCCGAGTTTGCTGACCAGCAAGTGGCTGTCCCTGCTGGCGCTGACCATCCGCCAACCTTGCGGCCAGCTACCCGGCCCGCAACCGTGCATGATTTGCTGCGGCACACCGCCGGTCTGACTTACGAATTCATGGGCGACTTGCCAGTGCACAGCCACTATGCCCAAGCCCGCATTGGCTCACGCCAGCGCAGCAATGCGGCGTTTTCTAGCGCCTTGGCAGCATTGCCTTTGCTGGCTGACCCCGGCAGCATGTGGGAATACAGCCGAGCCACGGATGTGCTGGGGCGGATGATAGAGGTACTCAGTGGGCAAACGCTCAGCGCGTTTCTACAAGAGAAAATTTTGTTTCCGTTGGGCATGCACGAGACCGCTTTTTCGGTGCCTGCAGCGCAACATGGGCGCATTGCAGAGCCGTACGCGCACGACCCCGATGGCGGTGTGCCAATGCCAATGATCGATATTCGCAACGAGGCCGCCATGGCGTCTGGTGGCGGCGGGCTGGCCTCTACCGCCATGGACTACGCCCGGTTTTTACAGTTCATGCTTAACCGGGGTGAGCTCGACGGTGTGCGCTTGCTCGGCCCGCACACGGTTGACTTCATGACGGCAGACCATTTAGGTGATATTCCCGTCAACCCCGCAGGCGCTGCACAGGGTTTGCTACCGCCAGGTCACGGCTTCGGCCTCGGGTTTGCGGTGCGTACAGCCGCCGGACTGGCGGCGGTGCCAGGATCTGTAGGCCTGTATTACTGGGGCGGTATAGCGGGTACCACTTTTTTTGTGGACCCGGCGCAGGACATGTTCGCCCTGATGATGATTCAGGCCCCTAACCAACGCGAGTATTTTCGGCCCTTGTTTCGTAACCTCGTTTATGCAGCCCTGCTGGATGAACCCAACCTTGCCAAGGTGTAAGCGCCATGACCCATTCCCACGATCATGGTCACGACCATAACCACACCCATACCCCCGCACCTGCGGAGCCGCTCTGGAAACACGATGGTGTCAGAGTCGTCGGTGCCAACCAGCTGGACGGCAACACGGCACAAACCCCAGGGATGGACCGGAAGGCGGCGATCAACTTCGCCAGGGTGGGCGCGCAAAAACTGTGGGCTGGCACTGTCACCATTCATGCCAACGCCAAAACCGGCGCGCACCACCACGGCCATCTTGAAAGCGTGATTTATGTGATTAAGGGCCGGGCACGCATGCGCTGGGGCGAGCATCTCGAATTTACCGCCGAGGCTGGGCAGGGTGATTTTATTTACGTGCCGCCTTATGTGCCGCACCAGGAGATCAATGCCAGCCCGACTGAAGCCCTGGAGTGCGTGCTGTGCCGCAGTGATGGAGAGGCGGTGGCTGTAAATTTAGCCATTGAACCGGTTGAAAAGCCCGCCACGGTGCTCTGGATTGACCCCACGCATCCGCACGGTGGGGTGTAAGTTATTGTTGTCCGTGCAGCGTTTGCCGGAAAACTTCAAAAAGCGCACAGATGTCAGTAGCGATGCCAACTAAATCACACCGTTTGAAAAATACTTGGGTTTGAGTGGATGTCTGGTGCCAAATGTCACCTCGTCCTACATGGCGCTCCGCGCTGACTTACTCACAATGGTGATCTTATAAGGAGTTCATGATGGAAATCAATCAAGCCCCCTACACCGTTCCCACCTCTACAATTTCCCCAGTCAACCAACCAAGTTTTGCAAACCGCATGCAGCACAGCAAGGCGCTGGTCGCCATTGTTGCCGTGCTGGGCGTCACTGTCATGGCGCTCGCTGCAGCACTGGTGGTGAACCGCTCCGAAGCGCAACCTGGTCTTGCCAATTCAACACCGGCACCGCTGGCAAGCAACACCCCTGCACCGGTTGCCAGGTTGGTGCCTGAAGCGCCTAAAACAGCTCACCCTGTTGTCAAACGTGTTAGCACGCAGCCAGCGACTGCCCAGCCGTCGCATGCCAGTGTTTGCGCTGATTGCGGCACCGTTGAAGCCGTAACTGCTGTGCAGCGCCAGGGTCAAGTCAATGGCGTTGCGGTGGGCAACCAGACCATTGGCCTGGGTACCGTCGCTGGTGGCCTGATTGGTGGCTTGCTGGGCAACCAGGTGGGTGGCGGCAACGGTAAGACACTCGCCACTGTGGCCGGTGTCGCCGGGGGCGCATTCGCGGGCAACACCATCGAAAAGAATATGAAACAAGTTACCGTTTACGACGTTCGACTTCGCATGGACGACGGCAGCAGGCGCAACATGGAGGTTTCCAGTGCTGTAACAGTTGGCTCTAAAGTAATTGTTGAGGGCAAAAACCTGCGTATGGCCAATACGGCCGGCTGAAGGATCAGCCAAACCCCGAAAAGCCTGCTTGCAGATCATGGGATAGAGTTGGCCCAACGGCAAAGCGCTTTTTCGCTGGTTGGCGTGAATGTGGACGTTATGTTCCTGCGCGGCTTTGCCGGTAAATTTTGATCTCAACTTGAACAAGGCAAACCCATGAAAGCTATCTGGAACGGCGCAGTGATTGCACAAAGCGACGCAACCGTCGTCCTTGAAGGAAACCACTATTTCCCTGCAAGCTCATTGAACCGCGACTACGTGACGTTCAGCAACCACCACACCATGTGCTCATGGAAAGGCCAGGCCAGCTATTACTCGCTGCTGGTCAATGGCGAGATGAACACTGACGCCGCCTGGTATTACCCTGACCCAAAGTCCGCTGCAGACAACATCAAGGACCACGTCGCCTTTTGGAAGGGCGTGAAAATTGAAGCCTGAAGCCCAGATGGTTTCATCTGCAGAATCTAACCGGACATCACGGATGTGAGGCAGATCAGCCAAAAGCCTGGTGTCAATACGTGGTGGTGGTGCGGTGCCAATGAGTAGGAAGCGCTGACGGTACCTGCCGTCACAGACGATCTTTCCAGCGCCGGGTTGGAGTCTTTTTTCCGGTAACAGCGTCGAGCTGTCCCAGACGCATTAAATCGACTCGCGTACGTTGCGCGCGAATGGCGAAACCAGCCGGATCAAAGCTGCGTGAGTTTTTCGTTGGCAGTCTTCCGGCGCAGTTGAGCGCTTTGCCTGATGGCGCTTGCACACCGGTTGGTGTAAAAGTAATGTGGTAATTTAGTGATTTAAGCAAAGTGCTTTGGTTCTGCAGGGCCTAATTTTCAGCAAAGACTTTGCCGAATCTGGATCTGATGAAAAGAAATTCAATCAAGGAGATCCCATCGTGTTTAAAAATATTCTAGTACCCCTGGACGGCTCTTCCACTTCCGAGGCGGCGATTGCCAAAGCCATTGGCATGGCGCAAGCCTTCAAAAGTACCGTGACTTTGCTAAGCGTCATCGATATTTACGCTTTTGCGGGCCTGGGCATCGATGTGGCTTCCGGGCAAACCGACTACCTCAGTGCTGCCACTGCGGAGGCCAAACTGGCCGTTCATTCAGCTTTGCAGCTGTTTGAAGCAGAAGGTGTTGTAGCGACATCCTCGGTCATGGAAGGGCAGGTGGTGTACAAAAGCATTTTGGCCGCAGCTGAAGCCTCGGGCGCTGACTTGATCGTGATGGGTTCGCATGGCCGTAAAGGCCTTGAAAAGCTGGTGCTCGGCAGCGTTGCCGCGCAGGTGCTGTCGCACACCCACTTACCCGTGATGATTATTCGTCAATAGCCAAAGAAAGAGAGTCTGTATGGATTTGTTAAACCACGACTTGGCCCACGAGTTTCCCGAGTATCTTGAAAAAATGCGTTCACTCAAAGTGAATGACGCGTACTTTGCCCGACTATTTACTGAATACGACGAAGATAACCACGCCATTGCACGGTATGAACTGGGTGCCGCCGTCATCAGTGACGATGCGTTGGAAGACCTGAAAAAAAAACGACTCAGAACCAAGGACGAAATTTACCAAAGGCTTTTGATGTCCTGATGGCTTCATGTTTGCAGCGCTTTGGGTCTTGAAAAATACTTTTAAAATTTTGCTCCAAAGTTGGGCGCTTTCACTCCGTTGAAACATAGCTTGTCTAAGCTGAAGATGTACAAATTTGTCAACATCAGCAGGAGTGCCCTTGAACTCAAGTAAAGAAGACCTGATACGGCGTATTCGCAACGACCTGATAGACAGCTATGACGAGGAGCTGGAAATGGAGCTTGAAGACCGTACTGGTGAGGAACTCACAGACGACACGTCACTCACCCAGACGGCTCAGGACAAGGAAAACCGCCGCCATTACTTTCGTGAGCTTTTCCGGTTGCAGGGCGAACTTGTCAAACTGCAGGACTGGATTGTTACTACCGGCCACAAAGTCGTGATTTTATTTGAAGGTCGGGACGCGGCAGGCAAGGGCGGCGTGATCAAGCGCATCACCCAACGCCTGAACCCGCGCATTTGCCGCGTGGCCGCCTTACCTGCACCGAACGAACGGGAGCGAACGCAGTGGTACTTTCAGCGCTACATATCGCATCTGCCCGCCGCCGGAGAAATCGTGCTGTTTGACCGCAGCTGGTACAACCGCGCAGGTGTTGAGCGCGTCATGGGTTTTTGCACTGATGAGCAGTACGAAGAGTTTTTTCGGACCGTGCCCGAGTTTGAAAAAATGCTGGTTAGCTCGGGTATTCAGCTCATCAAATACTGGTTTTCGATTTCAGATGAAGAGCAGCACCTGCGCTTTTTGGGCCGCATCCATGACCCGCTCAAGCAGTGGAAGCTCAGCCCCATGGACCTGGAGTCTCGCCGTCGCTGGGAGGAGTACACCAAGGTTAAGGAAATCATGCTGGAGCGCACCCACATCCCTGAGGCACCCTGGTGGGTGGTACATGCTGACGACAAGAAGAAAGCGCGTTTGAATTGCATTCATCATCTGCTCGAACAAATGCCTTACGGTGCAACAGAGCATCCGGCCATCGTGTTGCCAGAACGCGTTCGGCATGACAACTACGTGCGCAACCCGGTGCCGCAAGACATCGTGGTGCCCGAAATTTATTGAATGGCCCCCACGGTTACTCACTGCGTGTACCGCCCTCGACGTGCAAGCACCAGATGCGCAAGCCCTTCTCGATGTCCAAACTCGCGCAGGCGGGTTTGGAGCCGCAGCGCTCAGCCTCGAGGGGGCCGCCGCGCCTGCGGCTTGGCAGAGCCAGTTCCGCCGCCCCTGCTCGAAGGGATAGCGGTCAACGGAGGTGCGCTAATACTTATTCTCGAACATCTGCGACTGGATTGACGCCAAAGTCTGCTCGTATCAAAAAAGCCAGAATGCGCGTAGCCGCTTCTTCGGGTGAGGTCAGCGACCCGCTGGCTTTGAGGCCCAGAAAACTGTCCTGATCAGGGAAATCTGCGCGGTTTGCGGCGCGCAGCTGTACCTGCATGTCGGTGTCAATCACGCCTGGCGCCAGCGAACACAGTTTGGCGCCCTGCGGTTTCAGAGCTTCTTCCAGTGCCACGCAGCGGGTGAAATGGTCCATACCGGCCTTGGCAGCGCAGTAGCCCGCTTGCGAAGCCATTGCCCGCCGCCCGAGACCTGACGAAATATTCAGTACCTTGCGCTGGCCTGGCCAGCCCTCGGTTGCACGCAAAAATGCAGCAGTCAGCTGCATCGGTGCCTCCAGCCCTACGCGAAGTGCCCGCGCCAGATCGATAGGGTCAGAGGCACTGATCGGGCCGATATGGGGAATCATGCCCGCGTTGTTGATCAGGCTGGCACTGGCCCACGCCGTGCGGGCCATCTCGCGGAGCCAGGCTTCCAGCCGGGCACTGAGCGACGCACCATCGGCGAGATCATGCGTCCACTGCAACAGTGTCGTGTCGGTATGCTCTGCCTGCTGCGCCAGTGTCGTTTGAATCGTGCGTGAAATACACAGTACGGTGCCGCTAGGTCTAAGCAGTTGCCGGGCCATGGCCAAACCCATCCCGCGCGAAGCGCCCGTGATGATGGTGAGGTGGGGAAGTGGTGATGGGTTCATGCATCCATCGTATCTGTTGTGCTGCAAATGTGTTGGGTTAGAACGCAGGCGCGGACTCAAAGTGGAGCAACTCATTAACTTGCTGTGAAAGAGTGTTAGCTGGGTGTCTGAAAGCCAGCGCGCAGGCATGTAGCAGCAAGCACGGTGCTTTGGCTTGCGCCTCTGGTGGTGCATACAGGGCGTCGCCCAGAATTGGATGGCCAACTGCCTGTAGGTGTACCCGCAATTGGTGCGAGCGGCCACTCAGGGGCTCCAGTTCAACCCGCGTGCTGTTTGTACGCTCGTCAAACAGCAGCGCGCGCCAGCGGGTCTGGCTGGGTTGGCCGTTGTCGGTATCAATGATGCGCAGCGGGCGATTCGGCCAGTCCAGCGCAATCGGCAGGTCAATCAGCTGCCAGTCCGGACTGTGGTTCAGGTGGCCGTCCACCACGGCGACGTAACGTTTTTGAATGGCGCGGGCTTCAAACAGTTTCCCCAATGCGCGTTGCATGGCGGGCCCGCGCGCCATCAGCATGAGGCCGGAAGTAGCCATGTCCAACCTGTGCACCACCAGTGCGTCGGGGTGCTGCTGCTGCACACGGCGGCTCAGGCAGTCCTGTTTGTCTTCACCACGTCCGGGGACCGAGAGCAAGCCGTGGGGCTTGTTCAGCACCAGCAGGCTGTCGTCAGCGTAAATGGTTTGAAAGCCCGGGCTGTTTAAATCGTCACTAGGCACGCGGCGGGGGAAAGTTGTGCACTGTCGGGCCATTGCGCCGTATCTCGCGCAGCATGAAGAGGTAAAGGCTTTCGACCTTGTCGCGCGCCCACGGGGTTTTGCGCAAAAACTTCAGGCTGGACGCCACGCTGGGTTCGCTTTGAAAGCAACGAATCGCAATGCGCTGCCCGAGTTCTTCCCAGCCGTAGTGCCCGACCAGAGCGGTGACAATGGCCTCTAATGTGACGCCGTGCAACGGATTGCCCGCTTGCTGGTCGGTGTCACCGCCTTCAGCAGCCATGTCCGCAGTCATTCGCCTATCACTTGTTTTTCAGCTTGCCCCGTACCGGCACCTGTGTGACGACGGTGGGGCGAACTGCATCGGGTGACACTGATTTTGGTGGGGACGTGTCTTTTTTTGGTTTTTTGACCATCTTGCTGGTGTTTTGCTGACCTTTTGCCATGGTTTTCTCCTGTTGGTTAATACGGTAAGACGACGCTTAATTATCAGTGCAACTTGATGCGTGGACGGTGCGTGCGGTCAATCATTTCTGAAAGGGTGATCAACGCTGTTTTACGGATACCGCCAAGCGCCAGCTGGTGCTGCTTGTGCAGAGCCCAGTACATGATTTTGGCCAGCTGCCCCTCAATGAAAAAACTGCCCTTGGTCAGGCTGCCCATCAAGCTGCCAACCGACGAGTATTCGGCCAGCGACACCAGCGAGCCCTGATCGGTAAACACAAACGGTGCCACACGCTTGCCGGCCATCAATTGCGGCAGCGCCCGGGCCAGATACATCGCCTGCTGATAGGCGGCCTGTGCACGCGGCGGCACCCATGTGCCGTCGGGTTGCTGGCAGGCGGCGCAGTCGCCAAAAGCGTAAATGCTGGCATCGTGCGTGGTTTGCAGGTTGTCATTGACCAGCAACTGGTTCAGCTTGCTGGTTTCCAGCGCGCCCGAACCATCTTCAGCGGCGCCAAAAGTTTTCAGAAAATCTGCGGCTTTAACGCCGGCCGCCCACACCGTGATGCTCGATGAAATGACTTTGCCGCTGGCCATTTTCAGGCTGCCTTCGGTGACTTCAATGACCTTCTCGTTGGTGTGCACCTCAATGGCCAGTTTGCGCAGCTCGCGCAGCGCCGATTCCCCCAGGCGTTCGGGCAGTTGTGCCAGCAGGCGCGGCCCGGCTTCGACTAGCACAATCTGCAGGTCTTTTTCGGGGTTGATGTGGTCAAAGCCGTAGTGGCCCAGCACCCGCGCCGAGGCATGCAGCTCGGCCGCCAGCTCCACGCCGGTGGCACCGCCGCCCACAATCGCGACCGTCAGGCGCCCGCTGCCAGCCGCCCGAGTGACGGTTTGTGCGCGTATGCAGGCGTTGATGAGGCGGTCATTAAAGTGCTTGGCCGCTTGCGGGCTGTCAAGCTTGATGGTGTGCTCTTCCGCGCCCAGCGTGCCAAAGTCATTGGTCTGGCTGCCCACAGCAATCACCAGCGTGTCGTAGGCCAGCGTCTGGGCGGGCGTGATTTCGCGGCCTGCGCTGTCGAAACTGGCGGCGAGCTGCACGGTTTTCTGGCTGCGGTTGACGCCCACCAGGCTGCCAAGACGAAACTTGAAATGGTTCCAGCGGGCTTGCGCCAAATATTCGATTTCTTCGGCATGCGTGTCAAAACTGCCTGCGGCCAACTGGTGCAGCAGGGGCTTCCAGACATGGGTGCGTGCGGCGTCTACCAGTGTGATCTCTGCCAGCCGTTTTTTACCCAGGCGCTTGCCCAGCTGGGTAGCCAGTGCCAGACCACCTGCGCCTCCTCCGACGATGACGATGCGTTGCATATGACTTCTCCTTCGCTCCCGGCGTTGATAATCCCATGGAATAAGCTACCTAGTGATGGTAACTGCACGGGATACGCTCAAGCCTGCTGCGGGCTTTTTTTTTGGGCGTATTTTAACCCTCTGCGGCAGCAAATACAGGCACTATACGCTATGAATAATATAGCAACTATTGCATTTCTAAAAATCGTCTAGCTGCTCACGCTGGTAGGAACAAGCGGCCCGCAGGCAAGGCCGCTGTTAAGCTCCCAGCCACCCATGGCAACCCATACTTTTAAAGAGCTGACCCACCAGCGCGCATTCATGCGCATGTGGTTTGCAAGATTATTTGGCACTACTGGTAACCAGATGCTGATGGTGGCGGTGGGCTGGCAAATGTATGAGCTAACAGGCAGCGCCTGGGATCTGGGGCTGGTGGGGCTTTACCAGTTTCTGCCCGCGCTGCTGCTGACCCTGGTGGCGGGCCATGTGGCTGACCGGGTGCACCGGGGCCGCATTATTGCTGCCTGCCTTGTCACGCAGGCGATGGTCGCGCTGATTTTGGTTTCGGCCACGCAGGGCTGGGGTGCCTCAAGAGGCTGGGCATCGCGTGAGTTGCTGTTGGGCGTGTCGGTCATGCTCGGCGTGGCACGGGCTTTTCAGATGCCTGCGCAGCAGGCCCTTACCCCGATGCTGGTACCACCGCTCATGCTGCCGCGCGCCATGGCCTTTAGCTCTGCCGGCATGCAGGCTGCCGTGATTGGCGGTCCTGCTCTGGGGGGCGTGATTTTTGTGGCTGGTGCCACGGCGGTCTATGGCACCTGTACGGCGCTTTTTGTCATGGGCTGTGTGCTAGTTTTAGGCGTTAAATACGAGCATGTGCCCCCACCTCGCGAGCCCGTGTCGGTACGTTCCCTGCTGGCCGGTGCCGAGTTTGTGTGGCAGCGCAAGGCGCTGCTGGGTGCCGTTTCTCTGGATTTGTTTGCGGTGCTGTTGGGCGGGGCTACCGCGTTGCTTCCCATATTCGCAAAAGACATCTTGCACGTTGGGCCATGGGGGCTGGGCTTGCTGCGCGCGGCTCCGGCTGTTGGTGCATTGCTGATGTCAGTGGTACTGACGCGCTGGCCTTTGTCGCGGCGCGTCGGCCACACCATGCTGGCCTCGATTGCGCTGTACGGCGTGTGCATGGTGGTGTTTGGTCTGTCTACCCATTTCGTACTGTCGTTAATAGTCCTGGCGATATCTGGTGGTGCCGACATGGTGAGCGTGGTGGTGCGCCAGACACTCGTACAGCTGGAAACGCCGAATGAGATGCGGGGCCGCGTCAGTGCTGTCAACTCGGTGTTTATCGGTGCATCTAACCAGCTGGGCGAGTTCGAGTCGGGCGCAACAGCAGCGCTAATGGGGCCGCTGGGCTCAGTGGTGGCAGGCGGCGTGGGCACGCTTTTAGTTGCGGCGCTGT
This sequence comes from Polaromonas sp., assembly GCA_025352405.1. Taxonomy (GTDB): domain Bacteria; phylum Pseudomonadota; class Gammaproteobacteria; order Burkholderiales; family Burkholderiaceae_C; genus Polaromonas. The sequence goes on along the minus strand of JANXTM010000181.1, from coordinate 3,922 downwards.
GGTTCAAGTGGTTTCCAGCGTTGGCGCATCGAGACCGGATGGTGGGGTCGCCAGATTGATACTGGCGTCAGTTTTCCAGCGCTTTCCGCCACTGATGAGTGTCAGGTTCCTGAAAGCCCAATTGCAGGGGTATGAAGAAGTCGCTGGTGGCATGCACGGTCTGCCTGGAGTGGTCAGCGGCCTTTGAGGGGCGCTGCAAAAGCCGGACAGCCCGATCGGCGGCTACAGAGCAGCCTGCTGGATCAATCGTGTACAGACATGGCCCGGTTGGCGCGCAGGGCCAGCAGAGTGCACGCTGCGCCGGAAAGCAGGTAGATGCTGACTGACACCAGGCCAAAACGCGCAGACAAGCCTAGCGCGACCAATGGCGCGAAAGCGGCGCCTGTCAACCATGCCAGGTCAGCCGATAGTGCGGCGCCGGTATAGCGGAAGTGGGGTAAAAAATTGGCCGTCACGGCGCCTGCCGCCTGGCCGTAGGAGAAGCCGAGCAAGACAAATCCGACCAAAATGAAGGTGTCCTGGCCCAGCGTTCCACCACCAAGCAACAGGGGAGCGAACAATCCGAAAACGCCAATCAGGATCGCCAGCAAGCCAAGCGTGCTTCGCCGTCCTATACGGTCTGCAAGCAAGCCGGACAGCGGCATGGCGGCAGCAGCAAGCAACGCGCCAACCATCTGCACTGCCAGAAACTCACCGATCACCTGCTGTGAGTAAAGCATCACCCAGGACAGCGGGAAGACCGTGACGATGTGAAACAACGCAAAACTCGCCAGCGCTGCAAAGGCGCCAATGAACAGATTATTGCCCTGGGTGCTGAGCAGTTCCCGGATGTTGCAGGGTTGCAGTTGGTTGGCATCAAGCTCACGCTCGTATTCAGGTGTAACTACTAGGCGCAATCGCGCAAACAAGGCCACCACATTGATGGCGAAAGCGGCAAAAAATGGATAGCGCCATCCCCAGTCGAGGAACTCCTGGCTGCTCAGGTGGCCCCAAAGGCATGCAAACAAACTGCAAGCGATCAAAAACCCCAGTGGTGCCCCCAGCTGGCTTAGCATGGCATACCAGCCTCTCCGATTTACTGGCGCACTCAAAGCCAGCAGCGATGGCAGTCCATCCCAGGAGCCGCCGATTGCCAGCCCCTGACCAATACGGCACACGGCCAGCAAGACGATAGCGCCAGCGCCCAGGACCTGATAGCCGGGTAACAAGGCCATGCTTACAGTGGCGCATCCGAGCAAGAGCAAGGCAAGACCAAGCTTGGCGCTGCGACCATAACGGCGTTGCAGCCACATGCCAGCGACGGTGCCCAGCGGGCGCACCAAAAAGGCCAGCGAAAACAACATGAATGCGTAGAGCGTGCCTTGCAATCGGTCGACAAATGGAAAGAACACCGCAGGAAAAACCAGGACAGAGGCAATGCCAAAAACGAAAAAATCGAAATATTCCGAGGCTCGGCCTATAACCACGCCTACAGCAATATCGCCCGGTGCGACGGCACCCGTTGTGTGGGCAGTGTTTTCCCGGCTGGAGCGCAGAGGTTTACGGGTGTCAGATGGATGTGCTGGGTAGGGTGCCGCTATGGGCCTGAGTGGGTTTGACATAGTGAAAAGCGTATGGTTTGAAGGAGCGGCCTGGGACAATATGTCCAATCGTTGATCTAGGTCAATGAAGCTACAGTAGCCTCAAAGACGCAATTCGCGTAAACCCTTTGTTTCTGGTGGCCAAAATGTTACCCGCATCCCGCAGTTTCCAGTTTTTAAGACAATCCCTTCTGCTGACGGCGCCCCTGCCCTTGACGGCCTGCAGCACAATTGTAATGAAGCCGTTCGGCGACATTGCACAACAGCAGTCTCAATTGATCATCACTGCAATGGTGTTGATGTTACTGATTGTTGTGCCGGTAATCGTGCTGACACTGTGGTTTGCGTGGCGCTACAGGAGCGCTAACAAAGACGCAATCTACACCCCGCAGTGGGACCATTCGACACGCCTGGAGCTGCTGATTTGGGGTGCGCCCTTGCTTATCATCATCGCGTTAGGCGCGGTGACATGGATCAGCACTCACAAGTTGGATCCCTACCGCCCGCTTGAGCGGATTGACGCAAAAAGACCGCTGGTTGCAGGCGTAAAACCTTTTGTAGTCGAAGTTGTGGCTTTGGACTGGAAGTGGTTGTTTGTCTATCCTGAGCTCGGCATTGCCACGGTTAACGAGTTGGCTGCACCGGTGGACCGCCCGATCGAATTCAAAATTACGGCATCGACGGTCATGAATTCTTTTTACATTCCAGCGTTGGCAGGTCAGATCTATGCCATGCCCGGGATGCAAACCAAATTGCATGCCGTGATCAACACTGCGGGCGTGTATGACGGTTTTTCTGCCAATTACAGCGGCAGGGGTTTCTCGCACATGCGCTTCAAATTTCTAGGTTTGTCGCCGAGTGATTTTGAGAAGTGGGTGCAATCGAATAAAGGTGCCGGCAATTCGCTCGGTCGTACTGATTACCTCAAGCTGGAGCAACCGAGCGAGAAGGAGCCGGTGCGTCGCTATGCCGCAGTCGACGCTGGCTTGTATGAAGCTATTTTGAATCGTTGCGTTGACAGCAGCAAGATGTGTATGGGTCAAATGATGGCGATTGACGCTGCGGGCGGTTTGGGTAAGGGCGGCATTGACGGCTTGTCCGCCAGGCCCTGGCGAGATACACAACGCACCTATGTGGCCGCGCTGTGTACCCCGAATAACCTAAGTGGCGGCCCGCTGCTAGCGACGCGCCCACAGCCCTGACAGTCTCACGGCGATCTTATTAAAAGCTACAAATCAAATGTTCAACCTTCAAGCTATTTCTCAGCTCGTATTCGGCCGCCTTGGTCTGGATGCCATACCGCGTGACCCGATTGTTCTTTCTACACTGGCGATGGTGATATTGGGCGGCATAGCTTTGCTGGCAGCCCTGACCTACTATCGCGCATGGGGGCCGTTGTGGCACAACTGGATCACCAGCATCGACCACAAAAAAATCGGCATCATGTACATCATCCTCGGGATCGTGATGTTGCTGCGCGGTTTTGCTGACGCCCTGTTGATGCGCGCACACCAGGCGATGGCCTTTGGCGACAACACCGGCTTCTTGCCACCGCACCACTACGATCAAATTTTTACAGCGCACGGCGTGTTGATGATATTTTTCGTCGCCATGCCACTGGTGACCGGCTTCATGAACTACGTGGTTCCTTTGCAAATTGGTGCACGCGACGTCTCTTTCCCGTTTTTAAATAATTTCAGTTTCTGGATGACCGCGAGCGGCGCCGTGCTGATGATGGTGTCTTTGTTTGTCGGTGAATTTGCTGCCACCGGCTGGCTGGCTTACCCACCCTTGTCCGGTATCTTGCAAAGTCCGGGGGTGGGTGTTGACTACTACATCTGGGCATTGCAGATTGCTGGGGTCGGTACGTCACTGTCGGGGATTAACCTGATCGCCACCATCATCAAAATGCGCGCGCCCGGCATGACCATGATGAAGATGCCAATCTTCACCTGGACGGCTTTGTGCACCAATGTGCTGATCGTCGCGGCCTTTCCAGTCTTGACCGCGGTGTTGACCTTGCTGATGCTTGATCGTACTGTGGGCACAAACTTCTTCACCAACGACCTCGGCGGTAACGCCATGATGTACGTCAACCTGATCTGGATCTGGGGTCATCCAGAGGTTTACATTTTAATTTTGCCTGCCTTCGGCATATTTTCCGAGATCGTGTCGACGTTTAGCCACAAGCGCTTGTTTGGTTACGCGTCCATGGTGTACGCCACGGTAGTGATTACTATCTTGTCGTACGTCGTCTGGCTGCACCACTTTTTCACCATGGGGTCGGGTGCTAGCGTGAATGCCTTCTTTGGCATCACCACGATGATCATTTCCATACCTAC
>JANXTM010000073.1 GCA_025352405.1 Polaromonas sp. | reverse complement strand
TCGAAATGCATGATGTGATCAGCAATGTTTCCAGCCTTCACGGGCTGGAAGGTACCTGCGCCTACATGCAGCGTGACGCTGGCGCGCTGCACGCCGCGTGCTTCAAGCTGCGCCAGTACGCCGTCATCAAAATGCAGTGCGGCCGTAGGTGCGGCCACTGCGCCGGGGTGTTTGGCGAACACCGTCTGGTAGCGCTGCTCGTCGTCTTGTGAATCAGTGTGCGTAATGTAGGGCGGCAGCGGCACATGGCCATGCTGGGCCATCAGCGCATACGGGTCGCTGCTGAGCTTGAAGCGGTAGAGCGGGCCGTCAGCGTTGGGCCAGCGGCTCAGCAAGGTCGCGGTAAAGCCGCCATCCATCTGCATGACCGCACCGGGCAAAGGTTTTTTGCTGACCTTCATGTGCGCCGCCACTTCATGGCCGGAGTTGGCATCTGGCGACAGCACGCGCTCAATCAACAGCTCCAGCCGGCCGCCGCTGGCCTTTTGCCCAAACAGCCGGGCCTTGACCACTTTGGTGTCGTTAAACACCAGCAGGTCACCGGGCATCAACAAACCCGGCAGGTCGGTAAATTGGCGGTCTACAGCAGCTGCTCGGCCATCAAGCAGGCGCGAGCCGCTGCGCTGCGCGGGCGGGTGCTGGGCAATAAGCTCGGGGGGAAGTGTGAAATCAAAATCACTGAGGCTGAAATTCGTCTTCATGAAGCACAATTGTCCCATGCTCTTCATCGGTGTCTCTGTCAAAAAAGCTGCTGCATCCAAAGTGCTGGCTCCGGACCAGGCCGTGGTTGCGCCAGTGGCCAAAGTGGTGGCTAAATCCCTAGCCCAAAAAGCCCTCGAAAAGCTCGGCTTGCGCCGCGACATTGATCTGGCCTTGCACTTGCCTCTGCGCTATGAGGACGAAACCCGCATCGTGCGGCTCGAAGATGCCCGTGACGGTGACATGGTGCAAATTGAAGGGCAAATTACCCACAGTGAAGTCACCTTTCAGCCGCGTCGTCAGCTGCGCGCGACCCTTAGCGATGGCACGGACACTTGTGTGCTGCGTTTTCTCAACTTTTACCCGTCGCATCAAAAAACGCTCAGTGTGGGCGCCCTTGTGCGCGCGCGCGGCGAGATTCGGGGCGGGTTTATTCACCGCGAAATGGTGCACCCCAGCTTCAAACTGGCGGGCGGTGAACTGCCAGGCGCGCTGACGCCGGTGTATTCAACCGTTGCCGGTTTGCCGCAGGTGTACTTGCGCAAAGCTGTGCTGGGCGGGCTGGCACGGGCCGACCTGAGTGAGACCATTCCCCCGATTTTTATAGGCAAAAACACGCCCTGCGGCATACAAAGCCTGGGGGAGGCGCTATATTTTTTGCACCATCCAACGCCAGATGTCGCACTGGCCACCCTCGAAGACCACACCCATCCGGCCTGGCAGCGCCTGAAGGCTGAGGAGCTGCTGGCCCAGCAGCTGTCCCAACTTCAGGCCAGGCGCGTGCGTGCCGCCATGCGCGCGCCGCCGCTGTTCAGCAATGGCGTGCAAAACACGCAGTGCAGCCTGCACGACCAGTTGCTTGAACGCCTGCCTTTTCACCTGACTGCAGCGCAGCAACGCGTGGGCAGCGAGATTGCTGCTGACCTGCAAAAAAGCATTCCCATGCACCGTCTGCTGCAAGGCGACGTGGGCTCCGGCAAAACCGTGGTCGCCGCGCTGGCCGCCGCACGTTGCATGGATGCAGGCTGGCAATGTGCGCTGATGGCACCAACGGAAATTTTGGCCGAGCAGCATTTCCGCAAGCTCATCACCTGGCTGGAGCCGCTAGGTGTCAAAATCGCGTGGCTCACCGGCAGCCAGAAAGCCAAAGAGCGGCGTGAAGCGCTGGCCATGATCGCCAGCGGCGAGGCGCTGCTTGTTGTTGGCACCCACGCCGTGATTCAGGACAAGGTGATTTTCAAAAATTTGGCCCTGGCCATCATTGACGAGCAGCATCGTTTTGGCGTGGCGCAACGCCTGGCACTGCGAAGAAAAATGGGTCATGAAGGCAGCAAGATGACTGACGGCGGGCAAGAGCCGCATCTGCTCATGATGACCGCCACGCCCATTCCCCGCACTCTGGCCATGAGCTACTACGCCGATCTGGACGTTTCAACCATTGATGAACTACCGCCCGGTCGGACCGCCATAGTGACTAAAGTCGTTAACGAAGCCAGGCGGGACGAAGTGATCGAACGTATTCGCAGCCAGATCGCCGAGGGCCGGCAGGTCTACTGGGTATGCCCACTGATTGAAGAAAGCGAGTCGATTGATCTGGTCAACGCGACCGAAACGTACGAGGCCCTGAGCGCGGCGCTGCCTGATACGCTGGTTGGCCTGCTGCATTCGCGCATGTCGGTGCTGGAGAAAAAAGCCGTCATGGGTTTGTTCAACGACGGCCTGATAGGCGTACTTGTCAGCACCACGGTGATTGAGGTGGGGGTGGATGTGCCCAATGCGTCGTTGATGGTGATTGAGCATGCCGAGCGTTTTGGACTGAGCCAGCTGCACCAGCTGCGGGGTCGCGTCGGGCGGGGTGCTGCGGCATCGGCCTGCGTGTTGCTGTATTCAACGGGCGATGCGCCACGGCTGGGCGAGACGGCGCGGGCACGCCTCAAGGCAATGGTCGAAACCAATGACGGCTTTGAGATTGCCCGGCGAGACCTGGAGATTCGGGGGCCGGGTGAATTTTTGGGTGCCCGGCAGTCGGGCGCGCCTTTGCTGCGATTTGCTGATCTTGAGACGGACGCTGAATGGCTGGCCTGGGCGCGAGGTGTGGCTCCGCAGATGTTGGATCAATATGCAGCGTTGGCGCATCGGCATATTTTGCGTTGGCTGGGGGGCAAGGCTGAGTTTTTGAAGGCTTGAAATGCCATCAAAAGTAAGCAGTCCGTCGCGGCAGTGCAAGTCTTTAAAGCGAGGCTCGCCAGATAGACCCAATATCTACGGGTAGAAAACCAAAAAGCAGACAATCACCCCATGACGCTCACCGAACTTAAATACATCGTCGCTGTAGCGCGTGAAAAGCACTTCGGCAAAGGCGCCGAGGCTTGTCATGTGTCACAGCCGACGCTCAGCGTGGCCATCAAAAAGCTTGAAGAGGAACTGCAGGTCAAACTGTTTGAGCGCAACGCCAATGAGATCACTGTCACGCCGCTGGGTGAAGAAATCATTCGCCAGGCGCAAAGCGTTCTAGAGCAGGCTGAAAATATCCGCGAGATTGCCAGGCGCGGCAAAGACCCCCTGGCTGGCCCGCTGCGCTTGGGTGTGATCTACACCATCGGTCCCTATTTATTGCCTGATCTGGTGCGGCAAATGATTGCGAACACACCGCAAATGCCCTTGATGCTGCAAGAAAATTTCACCGCCAAACTTCTCGAAGAGCTGCGCAACGGCGAGATTGATTGTGCGATTCTGGCGGAGCCATTTCCCGATGCCAATCTGGCGATTGCCCCGCTGTATGACGAGCCGTTTATGGCGGCTGTGCCAAGCTCCCACGCCCTGGCGGTACGCAGCGGCATCACAGCTGAAGAGATCAAGCAGGAAACCATGCTGTTGCTGGGCAATGGCCACTGTTTTCGCGACCATGTACTGGAAGTGTGTCCTGAATTTGCACGGTTTTCGAGCAACTCCGATGGCATACGGAAAAGTTTTGAGGGCTCTTCCCTGGAAACAATCAAGCACATGGTGGCTGCTGGCATGGGCATCACGCTGGTGCCTCGCCTGGGTGTGCCCAAAGAGGCGCTGGCCGAACAGGAAGCAGCTCAAACGGGCGCTAAAAGCAAGCTCAAGTTGCCTGCCGAGCAGCCATCATTTATCAAGTACCTGCCATTTGAGGGGCACATACCGAGCCGCCGCGTGGTGCTGGCCTGGCGACGCAGCTTTACCCGCTACGAAGCCATTGCGGCGCTGCGTAACGCCATTTACGCCTGTGAACTGCCCGGCGTGACGCGGCTGTCGTGATACATTTTTCGTTAAGTCAGAGCTACACATTGCAAAAGGAAAACCATGGCTAAAACCAACATCAGCACAAGTGCGAAGGCACCAGCGATCAATATCGGCATCAATGAGAAAGATCGCGCAGCAATCGCCAAGGGTCTGAGCCGTTTGTTGGCTGACACCTATACGCTCTATCTCACCACCCACAACTTCCACTGGAATGTGACAGGGCCCATGTTCAATACCCTTCACCAGATGTTCATGGTGCAGTACACCGAGCTGTGGGCTGCGGTGGACCCGGTGGCGGAGCGTATTCGATCGCTGGGTCACCCGGCACCGGGCTCCTACGCCCAGTTCAGCAAGTTGGCCACCGTGCCGGACGCACCCGCGAGCCCACCGAAGGCTCTGGAAATGGTGCGTATTCTGGTGCAGGGCCACGAAGCCGTTGCACGCACTGCGCGGGAGCTGTTTCCGGTGGCAGACAAGGCCAGTGATGAGCCAACGGCTGATTTGCTGACCCAGCGTTTGACGGTGCATGAGCAAACTGCGTGGATGCTGAGATCGCTGCTTGAAGAGTAAAGTCAGTCTGTATCTGGCCCTGATTCGCTGGGATCGTCCGGCGGGTTGGCTGCTGCTGCTCTGGCCCACGCTGTCTGCACTGTGGATTGCCTCGCATGGCTTTCCGGGCTGGCATTTAATGGCGGTATTCACGCTGGGTACTTTTTTAATGCGCAGTGCAGGCTGTTGCCTCAACGATGTAGCTGACCGTGACTTTGACCGTCACGTCAAGCGCACGGCGCAGCGGCCGGTGACAAGCGGCAAGTTGTCGAGTCAGCAGGCCTTGGCTTTGGGTGCTGTGCTGGCGCTACTGGCGTTTGGGTTGGTGCTGACCACCAACACCACGACCATCGCCTGGTCGTTTGCTGCGTTGGCCGTCGCGGTGATTTACCCGTATGCCAAGCGCTACGCGTCTATGCCGCAGGCCGTGCTGGGCGTGGCTTTCAGTTTTGGCATTCCAATGGCGTTTGCCGCAGTGCAGTCACGCGTGCCGCTTCTGGCCTGGGTTTTGTTGCTGGGAAACCTGTTTTGGGTAATTGCCTACGACACCCAGTACGCCATGGTCGACCGTGACGACGACCTGCGCATCGGCATGAAAAGCTCGGCCATCACGCTGGGGCGTTATGACGTGGCCGTGGTCATGCTCTGTTACCTGATGTACCTGTCAATTTGGGCTTTTGCCCATATAAATCAAGCGCCGTCAGCTATTTATTTGATAGCGATTGGGCTGGCGCTGTTGCAGGCCTTGTGGCACGGCTGGCTGATCCGCAAGCGTGAGCGAGATGACTGTTTCAAGGCGTTTCGCCTTAACCACTGGCTCGGGTTTACGGTATTTTGTGGAGTCGCATTGTCGTACGCTGTGGTTTAAACAAAAAGCCCGCATTCAGCGGGCTTTTTGTTTCCTTTATCAACCGAACCGCAATTACTGCAAGATTGCAGGGCGTCTGAAATGAGAAGGACGATTCTGTAATTTAGACCGGCTGCTTGGCGGGCGCAGTCGCAGACGCTTTGGCTTTGGCCTTGGCCTTGTTTTTAGCCCGGTTGTTTGCGCGTTGAGCCCTTTGCTTTGCACGCTGGGCGCGGGCTTTTACGGCCGGCGTAGCCTTGACAGCAGGCGTCGCTTTTGGTGCTGAAGCAGCGCCCATCGGAGCTGCCATCGGTGCGCCAGTGTGCGAAGCGGCTTGTGCGGTGGTCGCAATAGCCAAAGGCATGGCCAGAACAACAGCACTTGCGAGGATGGACAATAATTTTTTCATGGTGACTCCAATGTTTCAGTGATGGTGAAAAGGACAGCCCGATTGCCCCTGCCGCTAACTTCAACGGCTAACGACGACAGCAGGACACCTCAATAACGCACGCTGACAAACTCCGGTTGACCCGACAGCAAGTTCCCGACATTTACGCCGAACCAAATTCGTCGCCCAGTTCACGCGCCCGTTGTCGGGCAGCGTGCATGGCATGTACGAAAAGCGTCTTGATGTCGTCCTGCTCCATCGACGCCAGGGCGGCGTAAGTTGTACCGCCTTTGGAGGTGACGCGGGCGCGCAATATTTCGGGCGGCTCGCTCGACGTTTTAGCCAGCGCTGAAGCGCCCACAAAGGTACCCACCGCCAGCTGGTGGGCTTGCTCCCGGCTCAGCCCCATCGCCACACCAGCCTCAATCATGGCCTCGATAAAGTAAAAAACATAGGCCGGGCCAGAGCCAGACAGCGCCGTGACGGCGTCCAGCTGGGATTCGTCATCGAGCCAGACGTAGTCGCCGGTAGTTTTGATGACGCCGTCCACCAGTACTTTGTCCGTTGGCGTGACGGTTGAACGCGCAAACAGCGCGGTCATACCCTGGCCGATCAGCGCGGGCGTGTTCGGCATGGAGCGCACCACGCGCTCGGTGTCTAGCCAGTGCGCGATGCTGTCAGAGCGAATGCCTGCCGCCACGCTCAGGTGAAGGGCTGTTTTGGTGTGAAAGCGGGCCTGCATTGCTGCGTCTCTAAAGGTCTGGGGCTTGACGGCCCAAACCACCATGGCGGCGCTTGCCAGGCTGGGACCGGGGGTCTCCGTGGGTTGCACATCGAACTGTTGCTTGAGCTTGATACGCTGTGCTTCCAAAGGCTCAACCACCTGGATGTTGCTGGCCGCCATGCCGCGCTTGAGCAGGCCGCTAATGATGGCGCTGGCCATGTTGCCGCCGCCGATAAAGGCGATGTTGTTAGGGGTCGGGGTGTCGCTGTCTGAATTTGTCATGGTGAGGTCTGGGAGTTCTTGTTTGCTGTGGCCGGGGTGGCGAGATATTTCGGCCCCTGCGGAAATACTTCAGCGCAGGCGCTCATGTTATCCCCGCGACTATGCGTTACGCTCTGCAGCCATGCGCTACATCCTTGCACTCGACCAGGGCACCACCTCTTCGCGGGCCATCCTGTTTGACCACGCTGGCTGCGTGGTCGCAGCGTCCCAGCAGGAGTTTCGCCAGATATTTCCCCAGCCAGGCTGGGTCGAGCATGATGCGCTGGAGATCTGGTCAACGCAGCTCGCCGTCGCCCGTGACTGCATACAAAAAACGCCTATTCGGCAAGAAATACCGGGGCCATTAGCTATAAATTCAATAGCAAAATTGGCCCCTGATGCGGGCAGTATCGCCGCCATTGGCATCACCAACCAACGCGAAACCACAGTCTTGTGGGACCGCAAAACCGGCCAGCCCGTGGCCAACGCCATCGTCTGGCAAGACCGCCGCACAGCTGACCGCTGCGACGAGTTGCGCAGCCAAGGTCATGCTGAACTGATTCAGCAAAAAACCGGGCTGGTGCTGGATGCCTACTTTTCCGGCGCCAAGCTCGAATGGCTGCTCAATAAAGTCCCCGGCGTGCGGGCCAGAGCTGAACGCGGCGAACTGGCTTTTGGCACCATCGACGCCTGGCTGGTCTGGAACCTGACGGGTGGGCGCGTGCACGTCACCGACGTCAGCAATGCGTCGCGCACGATGCTGTTCAACCTGCACACCATGCAGTGGGACGACGCTCTCTTGGCGCTCTTCAACATCCCGGTGTCCGTGCTGCCGACGGTGGTTGCAAGCAGCGGCGTGGTGGCGCAAACCGATGCCGCGCTGCTGGGCGCAGCCATCAACATCGCTGGCCTGGCCGGTGACCAGCAGGCGGCTACTTTCGGCCAGGCCTGCCTGCAGCCGGGCATGGCCAAAAATACCTATGGCACGGGCTGCTTCATGCTGATGAACACTGGCAGTCAACCCGTCACCTCCCAAAACCAGCTCTTAAGCACGGTGGGTTGGCGCATCGGGGCAGCCGTTGGCGCAAGCCGCAACACGGACACGTATTGCCTGGAAGGCAGCGTTTTCATGGGCGGCGCAACCATCCAGTGGCTGCGCGACGGCCTGCAAATCATCGACTCGGCCGAACAGGTGCAGGCGCTGGCCGCCAGCGTGCCCGACAGCGGCGATGTATACCTGGTGCCTGCATTTACCGGGCTGGGAACTCCCAACTGGGACCCGTATGCGCGGGGCGCGCTGTTGGGGCTCACACGCGGCACCACGCGCGCGCACATTGCCCGGGCGGCGCTGGAAGCTATTGCGCTGCAGAGCGCCGATGTATTCACCGCCATGAGCAAAGACGCCGACCTGCCACTGCAAGAATTGCGCGTAGACGGCGGTGCCAGCCGCAATGACCTGCTGATGCAGATGCAGGCCGATTTTTCTGGCGTGCCTGTGGTGCGACCCCTCGTGACAGAAACCACCGCCCTGGGCGCGGCTTATCTGGCGGGGTTGGCCATTGGGTTTTGGACCGGGCTTGACGAAATCGTGTCCCAGTGGCGGGTGGGCCGCCGGTTTGAGCCACACATGAGCCTGGATGCGCGCGCCGACAAACTGGTGCGCTGGCACAAGGCCGTGACGCGTTCGGGCCAGTGGGTCGAACCACGTCCCTGAACCGGCGTCCGCGATTGGTCGCGGATGCGGTGCGCGCTTTGATTTTTTAAGGGTGTTTTCTAAATGAATCGTGCAGATTTAATTCAACAACTTGCCGCGCCAAAAACCTACGACATGGCGGTGATTGGCGGTGGTGCTACCGGCTTGGGCGTGGCGCTGGACGCCGCCGCGCGTGGTTTTTCAGTGGTGCTGGTCGAGTCTCATGACTTTGCCAAGGGCACCTCGTCGCGGGCTACAAAGCTGGTGCATGGCGGTGTGCGTTACCTTGCGCAGGGCAACATCGCACTGGTGCGTGAGGCCTTGCATGAACGCTCCACCCTGCTGGCCAACGCGCCGCATCTGGCCCAGCCGCTGGCGTTTGTGATGCCGTCTTACAAGTTCTGGGAGGCGCCTTTTTATGGCGTGGGGCTCAAAATGTACGACGCGCTGGCCGGCAAAGCCGGACTGGGCGCCACCGAATTTTTAAACCGCGACGAAACCCTGGGCTTGCTGCCCAATACACGGCGGAGCGGACCAGGCGGCACGCTTAAAGGCGGCGTGAAGTATTGGGATGGCCAGTTTGACGATGCGCGCCTGGCACTGGCGCTGGCCCGCACGGCCGCCAGCCGGGGTGCGCTGCTGGTCAACTACTGCGCTGCAACCAGTTTGAGCCACGACCAGGGCAAGCTGGTCGGTCTACAGGTCAAAGACGAAGAAACTGGCTTGCGCTACGACATCAGCGCTAAATGTATTGTGAACGCGACAGGCGTCTGGGTTGACCAGTTCCGCCTGCAAGACGGCCAGGCGCTCGGCCGCGATGTCGACGCCATAGTAGCGCCCAGCCAGGGTGTCCATATTGTGGTCGACCGTGCTTTTTTGCCGGGCAACCACGCCATGTTGATCCCCAAAACCACAGATGGACGGGTGCTTTTCGCGGTGCCGTGGCTGGGCAAAACGATTTTGGGTACGACCGATACGCCGCGCCACGATCTGGTACGCGAACCACTTGCATTCAAGGACGAAGTTGACTTCATCCTGGGTGAATCAGCCCGCTACCTGACCAAAGCGCCTGGGCCGGCTGACATCAAGAGCATTTGGGTTGGCCTGCGTCCCCTGGTCAAACCGCAAGACAGCAACGTCGACTCGCCTGGAGCCACGCAGGGTCTGTCGCGTGAACACACAGTTCTGGTGAGTAAGAGCGGCCTGGTCACGGTGACAGGGGGCAAATGGACGACCTACCGTGCGATGGCCGAAGATGTGCTCGAGAACTGTTTTGCTGCCCATTTGCTGCCGGCGCAAGCCGGCGGCGTAACCACTGAATTGCGGCTGGTGGGGGCGCAGGCGATGACTCAAAAAATCAGCGATGCACCGGGGATTCACCTGTATGGCAGCGAAGCAGCAGCGGTTCAGGCCTTGCCGGGCGCAGACCGGATGCTGGGGGGAGGGTTAACAGAGGCCATGGTCCGGTTTGCCGCAAGGCAGGAGTACGCCCGTACGACCGAAGACGTGCTGGCGCGCCGTTCCCGGATGTTGTTTCTTGATGCTGCTCTTGCAAAGTCACTGGCTGTAGAGGTGTCTGAGTTGCTGCAGCAAGAAACCGGAGCGGACCCTGCTTTGGACGAGTTTTTAGCGCTTTGCGACCAATACCGGCACCTACCAGACTGAGTGCCGCCGTAATCATCTGAAATTTGTAGCGTTTTTTCATTAATAGGTGTTGACAGTGCACTTGCACTGGGTAATAATCGAGGGCTTCGCTAGAAAAAGCGGAGAATTCTGACTTAATAGCCCAATTGAAAGCACTGCAAGTGGTTTGTGGTGCGGACGACGGGCCCAAGACTGATTGGTAGGTCTGCTTGAGAAAGGCGGGTCAACCGGTGCAAGTTGGGAACAAATTAAATGATTCAAACACAATCCAAACTCGATGTTGCTGACAACACGGGCGCCAAATCCGTGATGTGCATCAAAGTGCTGGGCGGCTCCAAACGCCGCTATGCCAGCGTTGGTGACGTCATCAAAGTCAGCATCAAAGAAGCCGCTCCTCGTGGCCGCGTCAAAAAAGGCGAGGTTTACAGTGCTGTGGTCGTTCGCACCGCCAAGGGCATTCGCCGTGGCGATGGTTCGCTGGTTAAATTCGACGGCAACGCAGCAGTGTTGCTTAACGCCAAGCTGGAGCCCATCGGC
>JANXTM010000046.1 GCA_025352405.1 Polaromonas sp. | reverse complement strand
GCCGCGTGCAATCGCCTCTTCAGTGTTGGCCTTCAGGGCATCCTTGATCTCGGGCTGTGCGATGCCCGCCATAAAGGCCGCAGCGTCCACGCCCGACTGGGCGCAAATCGCTGCCAGCACGTCGTCTTGTGAAATGTCCTCTTGCCGCGTGAAGTAGGCAGCAAAGGTGGCTTCTACAAAATCCAGGCAAGGGTTTTGAACGCCTCTGGCTTCGGCATCCCGGGCCATCCACAGACACCCGCGCATGGCCTTGACGCTGTTAACGGGAAACACTTTTGGCGGGAAAAAAATCGCTACACCGGCCTCACGGGCGCAATCTTGGAGGTCTTTGAGTACGTAGCGGTTTTTGGGCGAATTCATGTCTTCACGGGCGGTGTACATGCCTTTGTTGACGCTGTTGAAGATGCCGCCCACCAGCACAGGCCGCCAGCTGATGCTGGCCTGCAGCTTTGCCGCTAGCGGCTGAATAGCCCGAAAAGCCAGGTAGGTCCAGGGGCTGGAACAGTCAAAGAAAAATTCAATAACGGGCGTTTCCTGTTTCATTTTTGTTCCTTGTGTTGCTGGCTGCCCTGGCGGACGCTGTCAGCCGTCTGGCCGAACAGCGCTTTGCGTGCGTCGTCTGTCAGGACAGGCGCGCGCAACTCTTTGCCCAGATCCAGCCCACGCTTCACGGCAGGCCGCTCAAACAAGGCGTTGTACCAGCGCTGCACATGGCTGAATTTCCCGAGGTCCACCTGCTGCGCCTTGTGCGTGCGTACCCACGGAAAAATGGCCATGTCGGCAATGCTGTACTCCAGGCCGGCCACGTACGCACCGGTGCGTGCCAGTTGCGTATCCAGCACGCCGTACAGGCGATCAACTTCCTTGCCGTAACGCGCAATAGCGTAGGGTAATTTTTCGGGAGCGTACAACAAGAAATGGCCGTTTTGTCCGGCCATGGGACCCAGCCCGCCCATCTGCCACATCAGCCACTGCAGCACCTGGTAGCGCTCGCGTAGGGAGGTGGGTAAAAAACGCCCGGCTTTTTCGGCCAGGTATTGCAAGATCGCGCCGCTTTCAAACACCGCTACCGGCGCGCCACCGCCCTGGGGTGCATGGTCGACGATGGCGGGCATGCGGTTGTTCGGGCTGATGGCCAGAAAATTCGGCGTGAACTGCTCTCCCTTGCCAATATTGACGGGCACCAGGGTGTAGGGTAGATCGCACTCCTCAAGCATGATGGAAATCTTCCATCCGTTGGGTGTGGGCCAGTAATGCAGGTCGATCATGGGTGGTATGTGTTGGGTTTTGATGAGGCTGCTGTCGTAAGCCTTAAGCAGCAGTTTGCCTGAAATCACCACAACTCCCCACCGGCCTGCCGCCAAGCCATCGCGGCATCCTAACCTGCAGGCTATTCCAGGTCTTCCATCGCCAGTAAATGGTAGCGCTGGCCGTATGAGAAAGTTACCTTGCGTGCGGCCACCATGACAAGCGCAGCATCCTCGTCGGAGTCCAGCTTCACCATCAACGCAGAGTTGCCCCTGCGTGCCAGATCAACGTACCGCCGTACTGTTGCTCCTTCAGTTCCGACCGAAGGCAAAGTCACGTCAGATTCGCCTTCAACCTTGCCTATCTTTGTCAAAACTGTTGTTGGGCTCAGCAGCATGACCTCACTTGTAGTGCCCGGGTTGCTTTCTATGGCGCGCGCCACCTGTTCCGCAGCGCTGGCGTTGGGGAACATGATGAACGCGCAGCCTTTTGGGTAGAAAACGCCGCCCATGGTCAGCATGTCGGGCGTAAGTTCAAAGCTTTTCATGGTCAATCCTCTGTTGTTATTAATTATTCATTAACGCGTACAAACAGAGGGCTTGCCATCGGTTGCGGGCGGCAAATGATGTCAGACATTTGCGCGACCTGCACGCCGAGCCGCACCCCTCAAGGCAGGTCTTCGAGTTTGATGGAGGGCGGAGCCATCACGCGCACGATACTTTGCACGTCGGGTACGAGGTGGTTGGCAAAGTAGCTGCTTTGCGTGTCGGGCTCCAGTGCGGCCACCACAAGGTTGCCTAGCGGCTGGTTGAGCGGCACATAGTAGCTGCCGCGTGGGACATCCACCAGACCTCGGCTCAGGCTGACCTGCACCTGGATGATGGCGTTGCCGTCCGCAATTGCGCCGCGCGCATCTTGCCGCTCCCCGGTGCTGCGTGCAGTCTCCTGATAGCGGTCGCCCAGTAGCCCGCCGGCCTCGGCCACCCGCAGCACCTGCACACCATGCAGCCGCAGCCGCTCAACAGCCGTGCTTGAAGCGGCCGACAGCCAGTAACCGCAGGGGCGGGCACGCGCCTTGACCTTGCGCAACACCAGGGCCGAGTCCCAGTCAACTGTCACGGATTTGTCGGCACCGCTGCTTGCATCCAGCATCATCAACTCATATTTCCCGGGCGTGGGAGCGGCGTCAACAATGGCTTCGTCCTTGCAGGCCTGCAGACTGACTTCTTTATCCAGGTAGGGACGCAGCTGGGTGAGCTCGGAAGCGCGCTGGGCCGTGCTGGCCAGCACGCTGGACATCGCCACCACATGGGTATGCACCCGCCGCTGAATGTGCAGGCGACCGATGCCCACACCGCGGGTTTCAATCAGCAGGCTGACGGCATTTTTAAGCCCATTGACGTTGCGGCCCGTGTCGGGTTGTGCGCCACCCATGGAGATTTTTTTATCTTGCATGTCATTTGACGTGGTGTAGTACCACTCGGCGCTCAAGCCTTCGTTTTTGAGTGCTGCCAGCAAGGGGCGGCGGTACCACTCTTCGGCCGCCTTGGTTAAAAATTCTGGCAGGTTGGCCGTGGTGGCGTACTGCAGCAGGGCGTCAAATTTTTGTACTGTGCCAAATTTTTCAAGGTAGCGTCCCACCACCGTGTACTCGTGCGCGTCCACCACCACCGTGGGCTGGTAGCCCTGCGCCAGCTTGACCAGCGCTTGGGCTTCGCGCGTGTTGAGCAGCAAATGGTCGCGGTTCATGTCCAGCCCGCCATATGTCGCGCGCTGGTCGCTGTTGGCACCGTCTGGGTTGGCGCGCGGAACAATCACGACGTTGATTTTTTCAAGCAGCGGCTGCAATAAGCCCTGTGCAAGCTCGCGCGCAATGACCAGTAAGGCTTCGCTACCCGCCGGCTCGTTGCCGTGCTGCTGTCCAATCAGCAGCACAGTGGGTTTGCCCGACGCTACCAGCGTGCCCGTATCCGTGTTGGCGCTGCGGGTCAACACCAGCGCTTCGAGCGCCGCACCGCGCTGCGTTCGACCAATCGGTAGCACCGAGGCCACCAGGCCTGGCGTGCGCGATGCCGCAGCAGCCTGCTCGCGCAGCCAAGCCTGAATTTCCGCCTGCGTAGTGAAGTTGACGCGGCTGCCCTGCAGGCCTGGCGTGGTGTAAGTGATAGATGGCGGCGGAAAGCGCGCTGCCACCGCCGCGTTGTAAGGCGCTGCCGCATCACCAGGCCGGGACGGCTCGGCTGGCGGGGCTACAGCGGTACCGATGGGCCTCACAATTGGCCGTGTAACGGGTGTCGCGACAGGTATCGGGACGGCCGGTGCAGGAGCAGTAGCTGTACCTGAAATCACCGCTTTCCAATCGGGCAGGGGTACAGATGCACAGGCCACCAGCAAAGCACAGGCCCCCAGCATTGCCAGCGCTGGTGCCGCCCCGCCAGCCGCCGTGCTACGGCCTCCCAACCAGCGGGTAGATGCGTCAGTTTTGAATGTTGTGTTGGTCATCTTTATGATCATCTTCATCTTTGCCCCTACTATTGATTCGGTGGTGGCACTGGCTACACTCGCCGCCATGTTACCCGTCAGGTCTACTGCCGGATCACCTGAGCACAAAGAGATTTTCACCAAAATGCCGTTAAATCTGCGGTGGTTAGCCGTTCTGGGAAAATAAAGCTATGTTCGCGCCTTCCCTTCCTTCACACCTGCCACACCTGCCACACCTCAACGCATCCTGCAATATCGCCTTGCCTACACCTGTTTTACCCGCTGTATCGTCACCGTGGCGTTTGTCTGTCGCCCCGATGATGGATTGGTCTGATCGCCACTGCCGCTACTTTCACCGGTTGCTGTCGCGCCATGTGTTGCTGTACACAGAAATGGTCACCACGGGTGCGCTGATCCATGGTGACGTTGAGCGCCATCTTCGCTTTAACGCTGAAGAGCATCCGTTGGCGCTGCAACTGGGCGGAAGTGAGCCTGCTGATTTGGCGCACTGCGCCAATCTGGGCGAGCAATGGGGTTATGACGAGATCAACCTAAATTGCGGTTGCCCCAGCGAGCGCGTGCAGCGCGGCGCTTTTGGGGCTTGCCTGATGGCAGAAGCGTCGCTGGTGGCTGACTGCGTCAAAGCAATGGTCGATGTGGTCAGCGTGCCGGTAACCGTCAAGCACCGCATTGGCATTGACAAAACCGAAAATTATGGTTTTGTCCGCGACTTTGTAGGCACCGTGAGCGAGGCGGGTTGCCGGGTATTCATCGTGCATGCTAGAGCCGCCTGGCTTAAAGGCCTCAGCCCCAAGGAAAACCGCGACATACCGCCGCTGCGCTACGAACTGGTGCACCAGCTCAAGCGTGAATTCCCGCACCTCACCATCGCCATCAACGGCGGCGTCACCACGGGCGGGCAAGTCGCTACGCAACTGCAGCTCGTCGATGGCGTCATGGTCGGCCGCGAGGCCTACCACAACCCTTTCTGGCTGGCCTCCTGGGATGCCGATTTTTTCGGCGCTGCCCCACTTCAAATCAGCCGCGAATCGGTCGAGGCGCAGATGGTCGACTACATGGCACGTGATGCCGCTGCCCACGGCACGCCGTGGAGCGCCATTGCCCGCCACATGCTGGGCCTGCGCCATGGCCAGCCAGGCAGCCGCCGCTGGCGTCAGGTCTGGAGCGACCACCGCCTTAAAGGCCAGCACCCACGCGAGGTGATGGCACTGGCGCATGCCCCGGTCGAGTACGCTGATGCTGCGGTAGTGGCTTGAGACAGACGCTGGTTGATAATGATAAAAAAGGCCTGCGCGGAAGTAAATACGGAGACTAATTGCTATGTATTTAGTAGCAATCAGTTTATTTTTGACACTTTATGCCTGATTTTCCACCGCCCATGACCTCTTTTGCAGCCCGCCTGGCCCTGACGTTTTCACTGTTTTGCCTGTTGCCCGCCCAGGCGCATGAGTTCTGGATTAACCCTGTACCCAACCCCCTGCAGGTGGGCGATACCGCCCGGCTGACGCTGCAGGTCGGTGAGTTTTTCCACGGTGACACGCTGCCGTTTGCCGGGCCACAGACGGTGGCTCTGCGGCACTACTCGGCGGCTGGTGTGCGTGACCTGGCACCATTTTTGGCCATGCGCGCCGCGCTGCCGGTACTGGCACTGCCGCTGGCCACGGTCGGTACGCACATGGTCATTTTTGACAGCCAGCCCAACTTTATTTCTCTGCCCGCCGACACGTTTCATGCCTACCTGCATGACGAGGGCCTTGATTTCATCAAGGCCACACGCATTGCCGCAGGCACCGCCGCCAAACCCGGCCGCGAGCGCTATCGGCGCTTTGTTAAAACCCTGGTGCGGGTGGATGCTACAGCGCAGCCAGACAACGCCGCAGAGCCTGCCGTCAAAGACACGACCTATGCCGTTCGGGCGGGCCAACGGCTGGAACTGGTGCCGCTGTCTGATCCGCTAACGATGGCACCTGGCGATGCGCTCGGTGTACAGGTGCTGTTTGAAGGCGCGCCGCTGGCCGGTGCGCTGGTCAAGGCCTGGAATAAAGGTGGCGCTGGCGGCCAGCGCGAAGGGCAAACTGTGATTGTTCGTGCCACCACGTCAGCGGACGGTCAGGTGACAGTCAATCTGCCCTACGCTGGCCAGTGGATGGTCAGCGTGGTGCACATGGTTCCGGCGGCCGGCGTCAAAGACATCGACTGGGACAGCCTGTGGGGCAATCTGAGTTTTTCCGTGCCCCAACCTGTGCTGGTTCCGGCCCGCTAGTTCAGGCCGCTGGTTCAGGCGGTTTTGGCAGTGCGTTTCTGGCTGAAAGCGGACGTGCGTTTGACGCTCGCTGTTGCCACGTCATCTGCTGTAATCTTGCTAGCCAGTTGGGCTGACTTGTGTTCGATTTGTCCGGCGAGCTTGCTCAGTACCAGCGCGGCGGGGGCGGTGGCTTTGGCCAGTGTGTTCAGGGTGGTCACGCCGGTTTTCTCTTCAAACCGGCTGGCGTTGGCGGCCACCCGTTCAACGCCTGCTTCTGCCACTTTGACCAGCTGGTTGACCACGTGCTGGGCACCGTTGGTAGTCAGCATCAGGCCTTTGGTGTAATACACGCTGAAAGCCAGTTGTGCGGCCGAAGCGTTTTTCGTGGTCTCTGCCGTCAGGTCGGTGCGCGAGTGCTTTAAAGCCGTGTTCCAGCGCTTTTCCAGAAGGTTGACCACGCGCTCACCACCGGCGCGGTAGGCATCAATCAGGTTCTTGGCGGTGTTGCCATAAGAACCTATGAGGTTGCTGGCAACGGTAGACAGATTTTTAGCGCTCATGGTGTTTCTTTCGGGTCGGGTTAAAGGTGAAGGTCAAAATTGACACATCATCGATGTTCAGGGTTTTCCCTAGTGAGCACGACCTAGCCGGCTAGAATTTCATGTCTAGCCGTGGCAGGCACTTCGAGCGCTACGTTTTTAATAGCAAATGGCCCTCGTTTTTGCTACCGCCGAAGCCTATTTAATGCCCAACCCAGCGGCGTCCAGGGCCTCGTACGTTCCAGGGGCCAGTCCGTCCAGTGTGTACGGCCCGATGGCCGCGCGAACCAGACGCAGGCACGGGTGGCCGACGGCCGCCGTCATGCGCCGCACCTGGCGGTTGCGGCCCTCGGTGATGGCCAGCTCCAGCCAGGCGGTCGGGCTGGCCAGGCGGTGCCGAATGGGTGGGTCACGCGCCCAGAGCGCGGGCGACGGCAGCATCAGGCTGGCTCTGGCCGGTCGGGTGAGGCCGTCATTGAGCTGCACGCCGCGCCGCAAAGCCTCCAGCGCAGCCTCGTTTGGCGTGCCTTCTACCTGCACCCAATAGGTCTTTTCAAGCTTGAAGCGCGGGTCGGCAATGCGCGCCTGCAGCTTGCCATCGTTCGTCAGCAGCAGCAGTCCCTCGCTGTCGGCATCAAGTCGCCCGGCCGCATACACGCCAGGAATGGCGATGAAGTCCTTGAGCCCGCGCCAGCGCCCCTCAGGCGTGAACTGGCTCAAGACACCGTAGGGTTTGTTAAAACGCAGCAGGCTCTGCGGCAACGCTGTTGTGGGAGGTGGAAGGGACGGACGGGCGGGGTGCATGGTTAGCCGGAGAGTATGGTCCATGAGGGGACCGATAGCCTTTGAAAATAATTTCAGGACTGAGTAAAAACTGGCAGATTGGCCCCGTCAGGCGGTAAACTAATTATGAGAACTGTATTGATGTGTAACGACCAGGGGACCCATGGCCGCCAGTGTGCTGTCGCATGGTCCCGAGGGGGTGTCATGAAAATTGAAAGTCATCACATGCAGGCAGGGAGATTCAGCAGGGCATTGACCCGCAGGCATCACAGCCTGGCGGGCGGAGGGAGTGCGGCCTGCGTCGGGAGGTTCAGGTGTGAGTGACGCACAGTTTCGCCGCATGACAGACGCTATGCCGCATATCGTCTGGACGATGCAGGCCGACGGCAGCTATACCTACTTCAACGAGAAATGGCTTGCCTACACCGGCCTGAGCCTGGCTGACAGCCTGCAAAACGGCTG
>JANXTM010000016.1 GCA_025352405.1 Polaromonas sp. | reverse complement strand
CCCGGCCAGCTTGCCACCGCCCGTGGCGTCAAAGGCAATGGTCGCACCCGTGGCGACCAGTGCGGCGGTCAGGTCATCCATGAATGAGGGTGCGCTGGTGTCGCATACGTAGCGTGCGCCCAGCGCCCGCAGCAGCGCCTTTTGCTCGGGCTTGCGCACAATGTTGACCAAGTCAATGTTGTCCTTGATGCAAATCTTATTGAGCATCTGGCCCAGGTTGGACGCTGCTGCGGTGTGTACCAAAGCCGTGTGGCCCTCGCGCCGCATGGTTTCGACCATGCCAAGAGAGGTCAGCGGATTGACAAAGCACGACGCGCCTTCAGCCGACGTTGTGCCGTCCGGCAAAATCAGGCATTGCCCGGCCTTGACACACCGCAACTGTGAGTACATGGCTCCGCCCAGCACTGCCACTGTTTTGCCCAGCAGGGCGCGTGCAGCCGCAGATGAACCGGCGTCGACCACCACACCCGCGCCTTCATTGCCCACAGGCATGGACTGACCCAGCCGCGCCGCCATGCTGGGCATGAATTTGTCTGGAATAGTTGCGGTTACCACCGGCTGGGTTGGTGTGCCTGTCTGCCTAGCGGTGCGCATGTCTGCAGCACCAAACAACAAGCCAATGTCAGACGGATTTACAGGCGCGGCCTCAATGCGCACCAGCACATCGTCAGGCGCCAGGTCGGCAATTGTGTCGCTCACCAGCGACAGCTCCAGTTCCCCACGGGGTAAAACCAGAGAGCGTAGTTGAAGCCCGGTGCGCAGGGAATGGGTGGTCATGTCGGCCTTGTGTTGCATAAAGTGCATGCAGCATACGCTGAAGCGACCGGCTATGCTACGTGTCTAAAAATGTGGCGGCAAATCATCGTGCAGGCTGCGCGCCGGGCGCATGCCACCGTCAGTTGATGGCTGGCGAAGTTCAGTGACCTCCCGTACCAGCGCGCCGATTTGTTGCTGCTGCCGCACGATGACCTGGTCGAGTTGCTCAAGCAGGTCTTCGGTAAAAGTCGCCTTGATCTCCAGATCGGTCAGGCGCTGTGCCATGGCCTGCTCCGTGGCGAGGTGCGCTGCTTTGTCGTAGGTAGGTTCCATCCCCATATTGGACATGAATTGCAGCCAGGTATGGGCGTATGGTCACTACACTTGTAGTTTTATCTAACCGCGAACGCCACAAGCTACTCCCGATGGAAATATTTACGCTGCTCCTGCTGATGGTCGTTGGCCTTTACATCCTTAAATCAAGAGATCAAAAAAGGCGCATTTGTTTGTTGGGAAGGTATCTTGGCAAGCAGCAGATTGAAAAAATGATGGAGAACCTGACTTCGGGCTATAACCGGGCTTTGAGTGAGCTGGATGCAGTCCGCCAGACACAAATTCTGAGTTTGCAAAATACCACCGAGCTGGCCTTGAGCGAGCAGTTCAACCGCTTCATGGCCGAGTTTTCAAACGTTGATGCGCTTGACGCACGCGTGAGCAAAATCGGTTTTGCCATTCCGTATGCAGACAAAATTTTCCCCGGCAGCACATTCGATTTACGCAAAGCCCTGGCTATTCATGCGCAGGGCATAGCGCTGGCCGTCAGTAACCCCCTGGGCTTGAGCCCCAAAAACCGGGCTTTTCATATTTCGGCAGAGCTGTTTTTGATGCAGCACACCTGCCATTGGTTTTGCCGGTCCAAAACGGTGGCTTCTGCCCGCTTGCTGGCCCGGCACAAAACATCGTACGCACAGCTGGTTGGTGCAGTTTTGCCCGAGACCCGCGAGGCCTACAGCGCCCTGATTGTGTCGTGACGGGCAGCGCCCTGCGCCAGTGAAAACGTCATTGTCAATCGAGTCCACCGAGTCCGCCGGGATTGTTAAAAGGCCCAACTGTACCCGCTGTTTGCGGCCACAAAGCACGTGCATTTGCCAATGGGTGACACCGGTAACACATGCGGTAGAGGTGCTGATCCTGCAACACCCGCGGGAGGTGGCGCAGTCCAAAGGCAGTGCCCGCTTGCTGCACCTTAGCCTGCCGCATAGCCGCCTCGTGACCGGCGAAGTGTTTGATGTACACGCGTGCCTGGCGCAGATGGATGCGGCGCTTGAAGGTGGTATTCAAAGTCAGAACCCCCGACTTCCCAGGCACAACATACTGCTTTACCCGAGCCCCGAATCGGGCCAGACATATGACACGTCAATCCCGCCTCCGCTGGTGTCCGCTGGCCTGCAAGCGCCTTCACAACTACGCCTCATCGTGCTCGACGGCACCTGGCGCAAAAGTCGCAAGATGCTCTACCTCAACCCGCCGTTGCAACAGCTGCCGCGCCTGTCGCTGCAGGGCTTGCCTGCCTCGCAGTACATGATCCGCAAGGCGCACCGACCCGGGCAGCTTTCAACATTCGAGGCGACCTGCGCTGCGCTGGCGCAACTTGAAGGTGACCCCGACAAGTGTGAACCCTTGCTCAAGGCGTTTGACGGATTTGTGGCGCAGCAATCAGGCTATCGGGCGGGATCAGGCTTTTGGCTTGCAGGGACGGCGCCTCATGGTCCAGGTCGGGCCGTCGCCACGGGTCGATATGCGTCATCAAATTAAGCACGCGGTGGCGCTGGAGTACGCGTTGTCTGGCGAGCACAGCAATCGTATGGCCGGCTTCAACGGTGATGTCTGCGTCGACTTCAAGGTGTGCATCCACCACAATCATGTCGCCCATTTTTCGGGTGCGCACATCGTGCACGTTGCGCACCCCCAGGGTTTCAATCAGGGTTTGGCGAATCGCTTGCACCTCCTGCTCGTCGACTGCTCGGTCCATCAGGTCATGCAGTGCATTCCACGAAAAGTTCCAACCCATTTTTCCCACCATGAAACCAACGATGAGTGCGGCGATCGGATCAAGAATCGGGTATCCGGCCAGATTGCCGACGATACCCAAGCCGACCACCAATGACGATGCAGCGTCGGAGCGGGCGTGCCAGGCATTGGCCACCAACATGCTGGACTTGACGCGTTTAGCCACTGACAGCATGTAGCGAAACAGCAACTCTTTGGAGACCAGTGCGCCACCTGCGACCCACAGTGCCAACACATGCACCTTTTGCACGGTTTCTGGCGATTCGAGTTTGCCGACAGCGGACCACAACATCCCCACACCCACTGCAAGCAACAGAAGACCAAGCGCCAGCGAAGCGGCGGTTTCAAAACGCTGGTGGCCGTAGGGGTGGTCTTCGTC
>JANXTM010000331.1 GCA_025352405.1 Polaromonas sp. | reverse complement strand
ACATCAAAAACGCCATTGGTAAACACCACCGGCTTCGGCAATGTGGCCATGCGCACCACAGCGTCCTCACGCGAGGCTATTTTTCCAAGAAAGTCCGGCTCGCTCACGCCACGTGTGGCTTGCCATCCAGCGCAATAGTTCCGGCGATTTCGCGGCCCAACTCTTTGCGGTAACGGTTGAGCTCCTGCACGGTTTTAAAACTCTGGTTCATGAGCAGGCTCATGTTGTGCAGGATGCGCTCCACCACCTTGCCTTCCCATACGGCATCAAACTTGATCTGCGTGTCGAGCCAGTGCTCCAGCCATTCGGGGTTGGGCAGGCGCGACTGGATGGTGTCGCGCGGGAACAGCGCTTTGTTCACGTGCAGATTGGTCGGGTGCAGCGCCTGGGCCGTGCGGCGGGCGCTGGCCATCAACACGCCGACCTTGGTGAACGCAGCCCGCGCGTCGTTGCCAAAATTATTGATGGCGCGCTTCATGTAGCGCAGGTATGCACCGCCATGGCGGGCTTCGTCCTGACTCAGTTGCGTGTAAATTTGCTTGATAACGGGCTCGGTGTGCCACTCGCTGGCACGACGGTACCAGTGGTTGAGGCGGATTTCACCGCAAAAATGCAGCATCAGGGTTTCAAGCGCCGGTGCGGGCTCGAACTCGAAGCGCACCTCATGCAGCTCTTTTTCAGTCGGTGCCAGCTCGGGACGGAAGCGTTTGAGGTATTCCATCAGCACCAGCGAGTGCTTCTGCTCTTCAAAGAACCAGATCGACATGAAGGCTGAAAAATCGCTGTCGTCCTTGTTGTCACGCAAAAACATTTCAGTGGCAGGCAGGGCCGACCACTCGGTAATCGCGTTCATCTTGATGGTTTGGGCCTGCTCATCCGAAAGCTTGGACGCATCAAAGCTGGCCCATGGAATGTCTTTGTCCATGTCCCAGCGGACGGACTCAAGTTGTTTGAACAGTTCGGGGTAAAGCATGTGAACTCCTTTGCAATCATTAAAGCATCAGTCAACGCATATACGGGTACGCGTAAAGAACTGCCTCGGATGCAATCACACCGCATCTGGGTACCGCCGCAATTTTAGGCTGTGAATGTGACAAGTCGGCACTTTGGGGCCTTTTAAAGACTATTCAGTCGGTTTAAGCCGCATAAAACCTTCAATACGCTCACTTTTGGTCAAGAAATGCAGCGCTGTTATTGCCCCGCATGAATCTGGCATACGCTAAAAAGCGTATAAATATAACAAGCTGCGTTTCACGGGTTTTCGATTGATTGCACTCCTTTCGGTGCCTTGAAGCGGCTTTCCACGCGGCATCCTCCGCAGCTTTCTGCGCCATAAAGCGTTATCCGTCCAACCAGGTGAGTACTCCATGCGTTTTGTCACATTCAAAGCCCGGCTTATCGCAATTCAGCGGATGGGCGTAGCCGCCGCCATCATGGGCTTGTCCAGCCCCGGGTTGCATGCAGCCACGCCAGCCACGCCAGCCCCGACACCCACCAGTTGCACCGGCCTGCTGCAACAAAGTTTCCTGCGATTGCAAGATGAAAAGCCACAGTCGCTTTGCCAATACACCGGCAAGGTGGTGGTGGTGGTCAACACCGCCAGTTTTTGTGGTTTCACGTCCCAGTACCAGGGCTTGGAAGCGCTTTATGCCAAATACAAGGACAAGGGCCTGGTAGTGCTGGGCTTTCCATCGAATGATTTTGCGCAAGAAACCGGCAGCAACAAAGACATTGCTGATTTTTGCGAAAACACTTTTGGCGTGAAATTTCCAATGTTTGCAAAATCCAGCGTGGCTGGCAAAGACGCCAATCCCTTGTTCAAGCAGCTGTCTGCCAAAACCGGCGCCACGCCGCGCTGGAATTTCTACAAGTACGTCATTGCGCGTGATGGCCAAAGCGTGGTCAGCTTTAACTCCATGGCCGACCCTACAAGCCGCCAGTTTCTCAAAGAGATCGAAAGACAGTTGGCCAACCCATGACATGAGCATGCTTTTTTTCTAATTAAATTACCGATTAGTCATTATTTGACCAATTGGTAATTTTTCATTTATGATGGGATAAACAAGTTTTTTCGATGAGATGGTGCATCCAACAGCGGCGTTTACCAAGCCACCTTGTTTTGAATTCCTTTTGTCAAGTCTGCAAATCACCCATGTGCCTTTTTTTGTTACAAAATCTTTACCGGCACGGGTTTGCCAAAATGGGGAACTACCTGTGCCGATGCGGAGTCAGATTTTCGTTCGCACAGTTTGTGACTGCATTCAGTACGGGCAAGAAAACAGTTTCATTGTTGCGAAGCCGGCTGAGCCTTTTGCGCCCAGCTGAAATCCCGGGGCGGTTTTCCTCCTCCCTCCCTCCCTTGTTCGCACCGGGGCGCTTCGCAACATTTTTATCTTTCGGCGGCTGACCATGCGCAGCCACCCCGTCACTTCAGTTGAAATTTCCCGGCCTCCCCGGGTCGCTGTCGTCGGCTCCGGCATTTCCGGGCTGGCTGTTGCGCACAAGCTCTCCGGCCTGGCTGAAGTCACGTTGTTCGAGGCGGGCGACTATTTTGGCGGCCACACGCATACAGTTGACGTCACCCTGCCCACCGCGCTAGGGCCCGTGACACACGGCGTGGACACCGGGTTTTTGGTCTTCAATGAGCGCACCTACCCCAACCTTATTGAGCTGTTCGCAGAGCTGGGCGTCGCCACTGCCAAATCAGACATGTCGTTTTCAGTCAAGGTGCCGGGCGCATTCCAAGGCGGTGACCAGTATGCAGGGCAAGCCTTGGAGTGGAGTGGCTCCAGCCTCAACAGCGTGTTTGCCCAGCGCGGCAACCTGATGCGCTGGAGGTTTTTGCGCATGTTGCGGGACATCATGCGTTTTAACCGCATCACCACCGCCTTGGCCAGCGCCGACGCGGAAACCGCCATGGCACAGCCACTGGGTGATTTTTTACGTGAACAAAAATTCTCGGATGAGTTCCGCGACTGGTACTTTCTGCCCATGATGGGGTGTATCTGGTCATGCCCGACGGACCAGATGTTGCAGTTTCCTGTGGCCACCATGATCCGCTTTTGCTACAACCACGGCCTGATTCAGGTCGCCAACCGGCCCCAGTGGTGGACGGTAGCGGGGGGTGCCAGAAACTACGTCGACAAGATCATCGCCGGCATTTCAGACAAGCGCTTGAGCACCCCAGTGCGACTGGTGGAGCGTGACGCTGAAGGCGTATGCATCGTTACTGATGGCGGTGTCGAGCGCTTTGACAAGGTGGTACTGGCAGCGCACTCTGACCAGTCACTGGCCATGTTACGAGACCCCACCACCGCCGAACAGCGCGTACTGGGTGCCATACGTTACCAGCCCAACCGCGCTGTGCTGCACCTCGATGCGTCCGTGTTGCCCACCAAAAAACTTGCCTGGGCCGCCTGGAACTACGAGCGTGCACAACACACCGACCGAGAATCAGCACAGGTCTGCCTGCACTATCTGCTCAACATGCTGCAGCCCCTGCCATTTTCCCAGCCGGTGGTGGTGTCGCTGAATCCAGTGCGTGAAATCGCGCGTAATCTCATCATGGGTGAATTTGACTACGCGCATCCGGTGTTTGACCTTGCTGCCATCCGGGCGCAGGGTGAGCTGGTGCACCTGCAAGGGCAGCAGAACACTTATTTTTGCGGTGCATGGACAGGTTATGGCTTTCATGAAGACGGTCTTAAATCGGGGTTGCAGGCGGCGCGGCAGTTGTTGCTTGAGACCGCTGAAAGCGCAGCATGAGTGAATCTGTCTTTACGGACGTGCCCCTGCTTGGTTTCGGCCAGGTCAGGCATACGCGGCTCAAACCAGCGCACAATGCCTTTGTCTACCCGACCTACTTTTTAATGCTGCCGCTGCGCGCCATGCGATTGCACGGCAGCGGCCCGCTAGCCCACAACCGCCGTGCCCTGCTAAGTTTTTTTGACCATGACCATGGCGACGGGCGTGACAGCGCACTGGCCTGGATAGATGAGCTGTTAAGACGCGAAGGCATTGAAGACGCGCTGGGCGAGGTTTGGCTACACACTTATCCACGCGTGCTCGGCTACACCTTCAAACCAGTGAGTTTTTGGTATTGCCACACCACCAGCGGCAAGCTGCGCGCCATCGTGGTGGAAGTTAACAATACATTTGGTGAGCGCCATTGCTATCTGCTGAACAACCCGCGCTATGGCCAGGAGCTCACAGCAGACAAGGTGTTTCATGTGTCGCCGTTTTGCACGCTTGAAGGCGGCTACCGCTTTCGTTTCATGCGCACAACGCACGCCGGCACCAACAAAACCGTGGCCCGCATTGATTATGACGACGCGGTCGGTCCGCTGCTGGAAACCAGCGTCAGCGGCACGCTGGAGCCCGTAACTGCTGACGCTTTGCGCAGGGCCTTGTGGCGCTACCCGGCCATGACTTTTGGTGTGATGGCCCGCATCCACTGGCAAGCCTTCAAGCTGTGGCGCAAGCGTGTGCCGTTTATCACCAAACCCAAACCCCCTGAAATATTTGTGACGCGATGAACACTTCTAATTCCACTTCAAATATCTCGCCTTCCAGCGCCGTGCTGGCGATGCCCATAGATGCCCCATCAGCAGCGCGGGCGACCCTCAAACTGCTGCTTCGACTAAAGCACGGCACGCTCACCGTCAAGCTGCCCGATGGTTCTGTGCAGCGCTTTGGCAACGGCGAGAGTCCCATGGCCAGTCTGCATTTGCTGAACTGGAATGTCTGCAGTGCCGCACTTAAATCAGGCGACATAGGTTTTGCTGAAAGCTTTATCGCCGATGACTGGACCACGCCGCACCTCACCGAGTTGCTGCGCGTCCTCATCATCAACCGCAAAGAAGTTGAGGACGTGATTTACGGCACCTGGTTGGGCCGTTTTGCCTACCGCATCAAGCACCTGCTCAACCGCAACACCAAAGCCAACAGCCAGAAAAACATCCACGCGCACTACGACCTCGGCAACGCGTTTTACGAGTTGTGGCTGGATGGCACGATGAATTACTCGTCGGCAATTTTTGAAACGCCTGAAACGTCCATGAACGACGCTCAGCATGCCAAGGTGCGACGCGCCTTGCGCATGGCGCGCGTCAAAGCCGGCGACCGCGTGTTGGAGATTGGTTGCGGCTGGGGCGCTCTGGCAGAAAAAGCCACTAAAGAATTTGACGCGTCCATCGTCGGCGTGACGCTTAGCACAGAGCAACTTGAATGGGCGCAAAAACGCATGCAGCGCGAAGGAGTTGCAGAGCGGGCCGACTTGCGCCTGCAGGACTACCGCGACATCGGTAAAACCACAGCGGATGCGCCATTTGACGCCATCTGCTCGATTGAAATGGTCGAGGCGGTCGGGCGGGAATATTGGCCCGAGTATTTCCAGACGGTGGCGCGCCTGCTCAAGCCGGGTGGCTATGCGTGCATTCAAAGCATCGTGATTGCAGACGATTTGTTTGAACGCTACATCGGCTCGACAGACTTTATCCAGCAGTACATTTTCCCCGGCGGCTGTCTGCCATGCCCCAAAGAATTTCGCGCCCAGGCCACGGCAGCTGGTTTTGAGGTGGTGGACGAATTCTCATTCGGCCAGGATTACGCCCGCACGCTGCAGCTGTGGCGCGACGATTTCATGGCCCAAGAGTCGCATGTATTGCAGCTAGGTTTTGACAAGCGCTTTATCCGTATCTGGGAGTTTTACTTGGCTTACTGCGAGGCCGCCTTTACCGAAGCCAACACCGATGTCGTGCAGTACACCCTTCGCAAAGCCTGAGCCGGACCGCCATGCGCAGCACCAACCCCAGTTTTTTTTCCACCGCATTCGCCAGAGCCGTGCTGTGTGCGGTCTGGCTGTTCTTGGCCAGCTTGAGCCAGGCGCAAACGCCCGATGCCAGCAGAGAAACCGCAACAACCAGCAGCTCTGACAGCACCACGCATGCCGAACTGCGTGACCTGCTGCCGCAGCACAAGCTGGCGGGGCGTGGCCGACTGACGGTGTGGGGGTTTGAGGTGTATGACGCCAGCCTGTGGGTTTCGCCTGGTTTCAGGGTCGACAATCTGACGGCCTTGCCTTTCGCGCTGGAGCTCGCCTATCTGCGCGACTTCACCAACAGCGACATTGCAAAGCGCTCGATAGCCGAGATGCGTCGCTCGGCCACGGTTTCAGATGCGCAAGCCGAAGCCTGGACCGCCGCCATGCTGCGCGTGATCCCCAACGTCAAAAAAAACGACCGCATCATAGGTGTTTACCGGCCCGGCTCAGGCGCTGCGTTCCTGGTCAACGGTAAAGCGTCTGGCGAGATTAAAGACGCCGAATTTGCGCGTCTTTTTTTCGGCATCTGGCTCTCCCCAAAAACATCTGAGCCCAAAGTGCGCAGCGCCTTGCTGGCAGGCGTGGCGTGAACGCTGCGGCATTCAGCTGGCGTAACGGGCTGGCCTATGGCCTGCTGGGTTTGCCGCTGGCGTTTGTGGCGCTGCCGCTGTATGTTATTTTGCCCAACCACTACGCCCGGGCCTTTGGTATGCCGCTGGCCACGCTGGGGGCAATTTTGCTGGGCGCACGGCTGTTTGACGCCTTCATTGACCCGTTGTTGGGCCGTGTCAGCGACCGTTTGTTTGCGCGCTCGCCAGCCGCTGTGCTCAAGCTGGGGGGGGGTGCCGCGGTGGTGCTTGCTGCAGGATTCACACTGTTATTTTTTCCGCTGGTCCAGGCGCCGGGCGCGCTCATCGTTTGGGCCAGCGTGATGCTGATGATGACTTACGCCGCCTACAGCGCGCTCAGCGTGTCGCACCAGTCGTGGGGCGCCATGCTGGGCGGCAACGAGGCCCAGCGCAGCCGCATTGTCGCGTGGCGTGAGGGTTTGGGTCTGGTGGGTGTGGTAGTGGCATCCATTACCCCCGTCGTGCTGGGTTTGCCAGCCACCACCGCTCTGTTTTTTGTAGCGCTTCTGGCCGGCTGGCTGGCCTGGACGCGCGCCGTCAGGCCGGTGGTCAGACCAGCTGGCTTGGCGTCGCTGCAAGCCACACCAGCGGTCAACATCTGGCTGCCCTTCCAGCATGTCAATTTTCGCCGTCTGCTGCTGGTGTTCATGCTCAACGGTATTGCCAGTGCGGTACCGGCCACGCTGGTGCTATTTTTTATTCAGGACTTGCTGCAAGCCCCGCCCGCGCTGGAGCCGCTGTTTTTGGGCAGCTATTTTTTGTCTGCTGCGCTGTCGATCCCGCTGTGGCTAGCCGTGGTCAAGCGGCTCGGGCTGGCCAGCGCCTGGCTTTGCGGCATGGTTCTGGCGATTGCCGTATTTGGCTGGGCGACACAGATCGGTGCAGGCCAGACAGGCGCGTTTGTGGCAATCTGCGCGCTGTCGGGCGTGGCGCTGGGCACAGACCTCGCCTTGCCCGGTGCCCTGTTGGCAGGCGTGATTCAGGCCAATGGGCAATCCGGCCAGGCCGAAGGCGCTTACTTTGGCTGGTGGAACTTTGCGACCAAGCTCAACCTGGCGCTAGCCGCCGGTCTGGCGCTGCCGCTGCTGGGCTTTTTTGGCTATGCGCCCGGCGTGCGCGACCC
>JANXTM010000321.1 GCA_025352405.1 Polaromonas sp. | reverse complement strand
GTCAGGTTGCCCGATGACTCCACCACTTCAGTGTCAAGTATGCGGCCGTCAAAGTTAACGGTCACGATCATGGTGAGTTGACCATAGAGTTTTTTCCCCGCCTGCTCCGGGAAGTTGGTGGTGCCCTTGTCTTCAATTTTTCGGCGAAGACTGTCGTAGTACAGCGCGTAAACCTCTTCGCGTGTCGCGGGGCTGATGTAACGCTTTTTGGGTCGGGCGCTTTCTTCGTTGATGCGCTTGTCAATTTCCGCCAGACTTTTAAAAAGCTGCCTGCGCTTTTGCTCGCGCTCTGCCTGAACTGGATCATTTGTGGGCGATTTGGGGTCAGGCGGTGGCAGGCTTGCCAGTTGCTTTTTGAGTTGCGCCAACAGCTGGGTTTGCTGCTCCTGCATGGCGTCGACCTTGCGCTGCGCGTCTTCGGCGGTGTCGCCAAGATCTGTCAGTGCTGAAGGCGGCAGGGGCGACGTGGCCCGACCTTTTTCAAGCTCGCCGCCGCCAGCAAGCGAGGCTTGCGCAATGGCTTTGGCGATATCGGGTTTATCGTTGGACTTGGCATTGACCAGAATCACCTCCAGCGGTGTGTCCTGAAACACCCGGTTGAAACGCTCCGGATCCACAAAACGCGTGGTTAGTGCCACCGCGTGGACCAATACCGACGCGCCCAGGGCAATTTGCAGTGTGCTGAAGGATTTCACCGGTAAAAATTATCCAGCTGATACGGGTTTTCGATTTCTACGCCGCGGCAATAACTTGGCCAGCCAGATCGGCAGCGGGCTCGTCGACGTCCACTGCAATAGAGATCGGGCCGGCAGCAACCTCTTCGCCGTCGTCTTCTTCGTCAGCGCCCGCCAGAGATGCTTCGGCCACCAGGTCCAGCCGCTCAATCACGGCGCCGGTAATGTCCAGTGTAATTTCATCAATTTCGCCCAGGCGCACCCGCACCCGGGCACCGCGCGGCAAGCCCATCGCGCCGACGGCGGGCAATACCAGCGGCAGATCGTCGGCCCGCACCAGGTTGTCTTTAAAAGCTGTGGCCGTCAATTCAGTGATGCCGTTTTGTTGCAGGTATTTGAGCGTCCAATAACGCTCGATGCCGGACTGGAAGCCGTTGTAGGCGCTGTAGGCTTCGTCAAACCCCGAGATGATGGCGAACAGCGCCGCGTCTTTGGGTTTGAAGGGCGCGACCAGCGCGGCGGTGTGGCCATGCTTGGCACAAGCGATGATTTGCCACTGGTTGACCAGATCGGTGTAGCGGCGCAGCGGTGAGGTGCTCCAGGCGTAGCTTTTGACACCCAGGCCCGCATGCGGCAGCGCCTTGGTGCCCATGCGCACCTTCACACCCGGGGCCAGGCTGGCCTGGCTGCGGTAAATGCCGGGCACGCCGTGTTCGGCCAGCCACAAACCCCAGGTGCTGTTGGCCAGAATCATGGCTTCGGCCACGATCAAATCAAGCGGTGCACCGCGCTGGCGAATGCTGATGTTGACTTTTTCATGCCCTTCGGGTGCTTGTCCGCTGGGGTTGTCGAGCTTGAAGTTGTAGTCGGGACGGTTGAAGTTTTCAGGCTTGCCACGCGCCACTTCGCGCCCGGCCTTCAGGTGTCTGGCCAGGCGGTGCAAAAACGTCAGCTCCACAGCCCAGTCCACATCGGCGGCGTGGGCAGGTGTGCCCGCATGTGCGGCCTCAAAAAAAGCTTCGGTGAAGGTGCTGTCCAGCACGTCGTGGCGCAGGTTGCTGGCGATATGAACCAGTTCCAGCCGGGTCACGGTGCCTCTGATTTCCAGCGTGGCTTCATCAAGTGTCACGTAAAGCGACACGGCTGGGCAGTCGCGCCCGGCTTGCAGGGTGTAGTTTTGCACCACTTCATCGGGCAGCATGGTGAGCTTGTAGCCCGGCATGTACACGGTGGACAAGCGTGCTCGGCCCAGCGCGTCAATTGGGCTGCCGGGCAACACGGCCAGGCCAGGCGCTGCAATGTGAATGCCCAGCGTGACCGACCCGGTGCCCAGGCCACTCACCGACAAGGCATCGTCAATTTCGGTCGTGCTGGAGTCATCAATCGAGAAGGCGCGTACCGTTGCCAGCGGCAAAGCTTCGGTGTGCGGAGGCGCTTGCAGTGCCGGAAAACCCGTTCCCTTGGGAAAGTTTTCAAACAAAAAGCGTTTGTAATGAAACTGGTAGGGCGACGCAATCGCGCCGGCTTTTTGGAGCAAATCGAGTGGCGCGGTGTGGCTGCTGCGCGATGCCTCGACCACGGCCTTGTACTCGGCGCTGTTTTTGTCAGGTTTGAAGAGGATTTTGTAAAGCTGCTCGCGGATCGGCGCAGGGCATTGTCCCTGCGCCAGCGCTTCAGCCCAAGCGGTGATTTGCAACACGACCCCTTTTTTCTTTTCAATGGCGGCAAGGGCTAGCTGCAAAATTTCGGCAGGGGCTTTCCTGAAGCGGCCTTTGCCAGCGCGCCTGAAGTAGTGCGGTGCATTGAACAAGCAGAACAAGGCGGCAGCTTGTTGCTCTAACGTCGCTGGTTTTTTCGGGTCGGCACTGAAGTAATCGCGTGCCAGGTCAGCGAAGGCAAACTCGTCTTCACTGGCGAATTCCCAGGCCAGTTCCAGCTCAATGTCTTCGCTGAGTTTTTGGCCAGCGGCAATGAACTCCGCGGGTGCTGGTTTTTCAAACCGCATCAACGCGTTGACGGCCTTAACCTTGACGCGCTTGCCCGAGTCGAGTTCGACCTGCAGCGAGCTGTCTGCCTCGGACAAAACCCGCCCAGCCAAAAATTTACCAGCTTCTTCAAACAATACAAACAAAACGTGGATCCTTTAGTTGCGGTCGCTAAGTGTAATCAGCCGCCCAGTTCAAGAAAATCGAGGATATCGGCCAAGTGCTCGTCGAAATCGCTCAATGCATGGTCGCCACCTTCCAGCAGGCGGACGCGTGCCCCTGCATAGCGGGCGGTCATTTCTCGCCAATCCAGCACTTCATCGCCCATGGCAATAACCGCCAGGCAGTGCTGTATCTGTTTGAGTGGTCCGGCCTCCAGTGCGTGTAATTCGTCAATAAATTCAGGTTGAAAGAAAAATTTTTCGCCGGGGTTGTGCCAGTTGCTTTGTTCGCCAATATGACGACCCAGATCACGGGCCGGGCACACAGCCGGGTTCAGTACTACAGCTTTACAGGCCATTTTCTCAGCTACCCAGGTGGCATAAAAGCCGCCCAATGAGGATCCGACCACGGCCATGCGCTGAAATTCTGTGGCACTGGGCCATGCAGAAACGCCCGCCATGACTTGCGCCATGGCTAGTCTGGGCGAGGGCGGCAACTGCGGGCACCACCAGGTCACGCCGGGGTAATCGCGCTGGACGACCGCTGCCATTTTTTGGGCTTTGGCCGATGCGGGCGACGAACGAAAACCGTGCAAATACAGCAAATGGGTGGTACGCATGACTGGATGGTAAATGTTCTCAGTGGCATCTCCGTCCACCCTTGCCGTCTCTCGAGCTGGCTGATAATCAGGGAATGGCTGCAGTTTTTGATAAACCCTCCCTTTTTCGGCGCGCTGTGCCCTTGTTTGAAGGCTTTGACGGCCTCTTGGCGTTTGCGGTTTTCTTGTTGGCCAGCGCGGGCTTGCTCATCATGTATTCGTCCGGTTATGACCATGGCACGCGTTTTGCGGACCATGGACGCAACATGTTGATCGCAGGTGCCATCATGTTTGTGGTGGCGCAAATTCCGCCGCAGCGTCTGATGGCGCTGGCGGTGCCGCTGTATCTGTTTGGGGTGACGCTTTTAGTTGCCGTGGCGGTTTTTGGTATCACCAAAAAAGGTGCCAGGCGATGGCTCAACGTGGGCGTGGTGATTCAGCCCAGCGAGATCTTGAAAATCGCCATGCCCCTGATGCTGGCCTGGTGGTTTCAAAAGCGCGAGGGCCAGTTGCGTCCGCTGGATTTTCTGGTCGCTGGAATTTTACTGATCGTACCTGTAGGCCTGATCATGAGACAACCCGATCTTGGAACCTCGCTGTTGGTGCTCGCGGCCGGCATGGCGGTTATTTTCTTTGCTGGTTTGAGCTGGAAATTGATTCTGCCGCCGGTATTGCTGGGCCTGTTGGGCGTTTTTCTGGTGGTCTGGTTTGAACCGCAGTTGTGTGCAGACGGCGTACGTTGGCCTGTTCTTCACGATTACCAGCAACAACGCATTTGTACCCTGCTGGACCCGTCGCGCGACCCTCTGGGCAAAGGGTTTCACATTATCCAGGGGATGATCGCGATTGGTTCCGGGGGGGTGTTTGGCAAAGGATTTATGGCGGGCACGCAGACGCACCTGGAGTTCATCCCCGAACGAACGACCGACTTTATTTTTGCCGCGTTCTCTGAAGAGTTTGGCTTGATTGGCACGTTGCTGCTGATCAGTGGGTTTATTTTTCTCATCTTGCGTGGCCTGGCGATTGCAATGGAAGCGCCCACCTTGTTTTCGCGGCTGCTGGCGGGGGCCGTCACCATGATTTTTTTCACTTACGCCTTCGTCAATATGGGCATGGTCAGTGGTATTTTGCCGGTGGTGGGTGTGCCTCTGCCGTTTATCAGCTATGGCGGCACGGCCATGGTGACGCTGGGGCTGGCGGTCGGTATTTTGATGTCAATTGCCAAAGCCAAGCGGCTTGTGCAATCGTGATAATGCGGTCGTACAGCACTGGTGCGGCCTTAACCCCATGAGGCAAGGGCTAGCGTCAGACTGCCTACAATAACAAGATGACCTCTCTTCGCTCATCTCCTGCCTCTGCCCTCAACGCGTCCATAAGCTCTTCGACGGCACGGCCTAACGCCGCTTCTACCTCTGAGCGGCTGGAGATTGCCCAAAAGCTACTGCTGGCGCCCTTTGGCTTGACCGAAGCGCACTTGAGACGTGCACTGGGCGAGATCACGTCTCACGGTGCGGACGACGCCGATTTGTATTTCCAGTACACCCGCAGTGAAGGCTGGAGCCTGGAAGAGGGCATTGTCAAAACCGGTTCTTTCAGTATTGACCAGGGCGTCGGTGTGCGCGCTGTGAGTGGTGAAAAAACCGCGTTCGCGTACTCCGACGATATTTCGGACGCCTCATTGCTGGACGCGGCGCGCACTGTGCGCAGTATTTCTGCTGCCAGCAAGAGCGCGCGGGTGAAAACACCGACCCGCAAAATTGCCAGCAGCCGCTCGCTTTACAACGACCTGGACCCGATCGCCACGCTGGGTAGCACTGCCAAGGTCAAGCTGCTCGAAAAAGTGGAAAAGCTGGCCAAGGCCAAAGACCCACGTATCGTGCAAGTCATGGCCGGGCTGGCCAGTGAATACGATGTTGTCATGGTCGCGCGGGCCGATGGGACACTGGCCGCCGATGTTCGGCCGCTGGTGCGTTTGAGCGTCACCGTGATTGCCGAGCAAAAAGGTCGCCGAGAAGTCGGTTCCGGCGGTGGCGGCGGACGTTTTGGACTGGCGTACTTTAACGACACACAAATCAGCCAGTATGTTGACGATGCCGTCAAGGCCGCGTTGACCAATCTTGAAGCCCGTCCGGCGCCTGCTGGTGAAATGACCGTGGTACTCGGTTCCGGCTGGCCAGGCATCTTGCTGCACGAAGCAATTGGCCACGGACTGGAAGGTGACTTCAACCGCAAGGGATCAAGCGCCTTTGCTGGCAAGATCGGCCAGCGCGTGGCAGCCAAGGGCGTGACCGTTTTGGATGACGGCACCATTGCCGACCGCCGCGGCTCACTCAATGTGGACGATGAGGGCAACGCCAGCCAGCGCAATGTGCTGATTGAAGACGGTATTTTGAAGGGCTACATCCAGGACTCGCTCAACGCGCGCCTGATGAAGGTCAAGCCCACCGGCAACGGCCGCCGCGAAAGCTATGCCCACACGCCCATGCCGCGCATGACCAACACTTACATGTTGGGGGGTGACAAAGACCCGCAGGAAATCGTGGCCAGTATCAAAAAAGGTCTGTATGCGACCAACTTTGCTGGTGGCCAGGTGGACATCACGTCTGGTAAATTTGTGTTTTCAGCCAGCGAAGCGTATTGGGTTGAAAACGGCAAAATCCTTTATCCTGTCAAGGGCGCAACGATTGTCGGCAGCGGCCCCGAATGCTTGAAAAGAGTCAGCATGATGGGCAACGACATGGCGCTGGACAGCGGCGTCGGCACCTGCGGTAAAGAAGGCCAGAGCGTGCCAGTCGGCGTGGGTCAGCCAACATTGCGCATTGATGGGTTGACGGTTGGCGGAACGGCTTGAACCGCTGACGCTTGGACCTATTAAAGTGCGCGTTCCCGCAGCGCGCGCTTAATCAGCTTGCCGTTGGCATTGCGCGGCAAAGGCGTCAAGCTGAAACTGATAACGTCGGGTACTTTGTAGTCAGCAAGGTCGTGGCGGCAGAGCGCTTTGAGCACTTGTGCAAGCGCCTCATCGCCCACAGAACCTTCGGCGAGGTAGACAAACACGCGAACCCGTTCGCCGAGCACCGGGCAAGGCATGCCGACAGCGGCCGCCTCCACCACGCTCGGGTGGGCTACCAGACAATTTTCAACTTCAACAGAAAAAACCTTGTATCCGCCGCGATTGATCATGTCTTTTTTGCGGTCGTGCACGCGCAAAAAACCAGAAGCGTCCAGCGTGCCGATGTCGCCAGATTTCCAATAGCCGCCGCAAAAAGACGCCGCTGTGGCTTGCGGGTTGTTCCAGTAGTAGGGTACGACCATGGGCCCGCCAATCCAGACTTCACCGCTTTGCCCGATGGGTACCTCAAGCCCGTCGTCGTCCATGATGCGAATATCCGCACAGGGCAGGGCGACGCCTACGGCATCAAGCGAGTCAGAGCCCAACGGTGACAACGTAGCGGGCGATGTGGTTTCAGTTGCTCCGTAGGCATTGAAAAGCTGCACGGTGGGGCAGTGCAGCGCAAGCTGGGCGATGGTGCTGACCGGCATGGGCGAACCACCAAATCCGCCCAGTCGCCAGGCACTTAAATCGAACGAAGCCAGGGTGGGTTCACGCAAGCAAAGTGCGTACATGGCGGGCACCATCAAGGTGTAACTCATGCGCTCTCGGGCAGCAAGGTGCAAAAATGCAGCTGCTTTGAATTCCTGCAAAACGATCACGCAACCAGCTACGGCGCCCATGGTTGCCACAATTGCAATCAGGCCCGTCACATGTGAGCCAGGCACCGCCAGCATGGCGCGTTCGCCTGCTTGCAGATTCAAGGTGACTTGCAAATGGAGTGCGGAATGGCTTAAATTAAAGTGGGTGATGACCGCGCCTTTGGGCTGGCCTGTGGTGCCGGACGTGTACAAAACGATCGCCGGCGACTCTTCGTTAAAGCTGGCGTGTACCGCGTGTGACGCGTCGGCCTTTGTCAGCAACTGTTCCCAGCGCACGGCCTTGTCAGCCGCGCAATCTACCGACGCGCTGTCGCATATTACCTGAAGAATGGGTGCCCCGTTCGCCAGCTGGGGCGGTACCCGTTGCAACATGTCAGCCTGTGCGATGGCCGCGCACGCGCCACACTGGTTCAGTGCAAATTCAATGCCTTTGGCCGAGTCACGGGTGCTGATGGGTACCGCCACCCCGCCCATGATGGCAATCGCATAGAGCGCCAGCACAAACTCCGCCTGGTTGCCCAGCAACAACGCTACCCGGTCGCCTTGTTGCACGCCAAGCTGTTGCAGTCCGCCCGCGACCCGGTTACAGGTAGCGAAAAGTTGCTGCCAGGTCCAGCGCCGTTGACCATCC
>JANXTM010000284.1 GCA_025352405.1 Polaromonas sp. | reverse complement strand
ACCTCAAACGCTTTCGCCCCGAGCTGGCGCCAACTGAAAAAGAATTGCATGAGGTGCGCTTCGAGTTTGAGCCCGCACCGGCGCTTGAAACCCTGATGCTTCATTTTTGCGGTGAAATCCGACTCAACCATTGGTACCGGCGTGCCAGCGAATGGCACACCGAACCCGTCATCAAGCAGATTTACACCCAGCTCAGCCAGGACGAAGCCCGCCATGGCGGTGCGTACCTCCGCTATATGAAGCGCGCCATCAACAACTTCGGCAACGATGCGCGGGCGGCTTTCACCAAAGTCGGCGTATTGATGGCCAGCGCCCGCCGTACGGCGCAGGCACTGCACCCGACCAATCTGCACGTGAACAAGGCGCTGTTTCCGCGCGACACCATCCAGTCGCGCCTGCCCAACCCGGAGTGGCTGGAGCACTGGCTCGACACGCAAATCAAGTTTGACGCCGTGTGGGAAGGCAAGGTGGTGGAGCGCATCCTGCACAACATGAGCCTGCTCATGAACCAGAGCTTTAAAACCGTGCAGGAACTCAACCGCTACCGCAAAGAGCTGGGCCGTGAAATCGCCGGCACCATTGCGCTGGATGCCAAGCCACACGTGGCGTGAGCGATCCGGATTTTCTGGGGAAAATAGCTTCTCGTGAGGAGGCCATGGCGCGCATGGCCACCTTGCCGAAACCGGTGGTATTCACCAATGGCGTTTTTGACGTGCTGCACCGCGGGCATGCGACTTATCTGGCGCAGGCACGCGCACTGGGCGGCAGTCTGGTGGTGGCCCTCAACACCGATGCGTCTGCCAGGCGTCTGGGAAAAGGCCCTGACCGGCCCCTGAACAACCAGCAGGACCGGGCAGTGATCATGGCGGCGCTCGCATCGAGCAGTCTGGTGACCTGGTTTGACGAAGACACTCCCATTGAATTGATCCGTGCGCTCAGGCCCGATATTCTGGTCAAAGGCGGCGATTACGACATGTGCAAATTGGCCGAGACTGCGGTGGTTGAGAGCTATGGTGGCAAAGCGCTGGCCATCCCGTTTGTCGATGGCTATTCAACGACAGCGCTGGTCAAGAAAATACGCAGTACAGATTAGTTCACGCCGCTTTGGCGATCAGCACTGCATTTGAGCCACCAAACGCAAATGAATTCGACATCACGGCGCGCATGTCTTTGCGCTCGCGCGCCTGCAATGGGATGTAGTCCAGGTCGCAGCGGGTATCCGGTGTTTCAAGAAACGCTGTGGGAGGCAGTTTCCCGCTGCGCAAGGCCATCACACTCGCTATAAATTCCATCGCGCCTGCCGCGCCCATGGTGTGCCCATGCACTGCCTTGGTAGAACTGATGGGCAAGGTCGCTGCGGCGTTTTGGAATGCCAGTTTGATAGCATTTGTCTCGACCACATCACCGACATCGGTAGCGGTACCGTGTGCATTCAGGTAGGCGATGTCGTCTACATTGAGGCCTGCATCCATCAGACTTAGCGTCATGGCTCTGGCTTGCCCTGATGCATCCGGTTGCGTCAGGTGGTGGGCGTCGGTGGTTGACGCGTACCCGGCGAGTTCAGCCAGGATATGGGCGCCACGGCGCTCGGCAGTAGCCCAGTCCTCCAGAACCAGCATGGCGGCGCCTTCAGACAGCACCAATCCGGTCCGGTCTTTTGAGAAGGGTCGGCATGACGCATGCGCGCCGTCAGCATGTGGTTTGGCCAGCGTGTGCATGGCCTGCCAGGCTTTGATCGTGCCGCGGTTGAGCAGCGCTTCAGAGCCGCCCACCAGCATGGCATCGGCGTAGCCATGGCGAATTTGGCGGAAGGCATCACCTATGGCGGTTGCCGACGATGCGCAGGCGTTCGACACTGTGCTGCTCGGGCCCCTCAAGCCAAACTCCATCGACAAGTGTGCAGCAATCGCATTGTTCATGGCCAACACGACGGTCAGGGGTCTCAACCGGGCCACCTTTTGCTCCAACAGTGCGGTGTACGCAGCTTCAGTGGAGCCGCTGCCCCCGCTACCGGTGCCTATGGACACGCCAAACCGCTCTGGCGGCGAGCCTGCACGACTGGCAAAGTCAGCCAGGCCAGCTTGCGCCAGGGCTTCGCGCGCTGCCACCAGCGCGAACTGGCTGACGCGGTCCATGGTCATTAATCGGGCACGCGAAAAATGCGTGTCGGGGTTGAAATCTACGTGGCCTGCAATGACGCTTTCGACCCCTGTGGGAAACGCTACGTCAAGTAAACGAATACCTGACTTGGCTGACAGCAGGGCAGAGAAAAAAGCTTCACATCCGATTTTTGACGGAGAAACAATTCCAAAACCTGTGATTGCAACGCGGCGCATGCGGTGATCCGGGTCCTGCGGGCTTGATATCAGGCTGCAGGGCCGGTATCGACGCTACGGGTTTTGGGCATCAACGGTTCAATCAGCTGGACCATCTCATCGAGTGTGCGCGGCGGATTGGCCTGGTCCGGAATCTGGATACCGAACTGGTCTTCAATCTGAAACAGAAACTCAATTACCGCTAGCGAGTCAAGCCCCAGGCTTTCCAGCGTGGCACCGGGCTGCAGCTTTTCTTCAGCGATACCGAATGTTTCGGAAAAAAGGTTAATCAAATCAGAATTCATCAGAGCAAAACTATCAAAGCGGACCTAAAGATCACATTGTGCCAATAGCCTCATAAGCTTAACATTTCTTTACCTGGCGCTGCGACGCCATCAGGAAGCAGTACGCAGCAGATTGCCAAGCCGCGACACATCAAAATACCATGTAGATTAAG
Organism: Polaromonas sp.; assembly: GCA_025352405.1. Lineage (GTDB taxonomy): Bacteria > Pseudomonadota > Gammaproteobacteria > Burkholderiales > Burkholderiaceae_C > Polaromonas. Next base: position 245 of record JANXTM010000284.1, on the reverse strand, counting down.
GTGCATACATCTGCCTTACAGCGTCGGAGAGGCTAAAAGTACCCAGCAAATCGCCGAGGTAGCTGATTGGAGCCGGTGCGTCGGCCAAGGTTCCAATTTCAGCTTGCAGGCGCGCATTGCTGAACACCGCATCAGCGGTCAAAAAAGGCAAATAAGGTTGCAGGGCCGCAAACATCCAGCGCTGGCGGGCAAATTTTGGAACCGGTACAAAGTCTCGCCCGCGCATGACCAATTTTTTAATGCCG
>JANXTM010000270.1 GCA_025352405.1 Polaromonas sp. | reverse complement strand
CGCCGCCAAGGCCAAGCCCGGCGAGCTCAAGCAGTCTGGTGGTTCGGTCACCTCGCGTGACAACATCATCCGCCAGACCTTGCAGTCAAGCACGGGGGCCAAATGGGCTTTTGTCTCGTTTCAGGGGGGCGGTGAGCGCCTGGCTGCGCTGCTGGGGGGGCACGTTGACATGATGGTGATTGAGCCGCAGGAAGCTGGCGAGCAGATCCGCGCTGGCAAGCTGCGCGTATTGGCCCAGATTGCTGACAAGCCGTTGGCTTCCTACCCAAATGTGCCAACGCTCAAGCAGGCCGGTTTTGACGTGGTCGCCACGCCGCAAATCCGCGCTGTGGTCGCGCCTCCGGGCATACCCAAAGAGGCGCTGGCCTATTACGAAGACCTGTTTTTAAAGCTCAGCAAGACCGCCTCATGGAAAAAGTACGTTGAAGACTATCAGCTCGAAGACAGCTATTCCACCGGCGCAGATCTGGGCAAATCGATCACCCAGATTGAAAAAGACATGCGTGCCCAGTTCCAGGTGGCTGGCATGAAGCTGGTGCGCTGAGGGCGGTTAAGTTTCATGTTTCACATATAAAAAAGGCATTTTGGCAGCATTTACGGGCGCTATGCGCTATGTTTTTAATAGCAAATAGCAAATAGCAAATAGCAAATAGCAAATAGTGTGGCAACCGGTGCCGATCAAGAGCGCTCATTTTTGGGAGAGATGTTTGGACGTTTTTAATATCTACGGCGCTGGTGCTGCGCAGGCTGTGGTTGAGTCGGTCGTGCAGAGCTTGCAGCGGGAGAATTCAGGCGTGGTGGTCAGGTCGCGCTACGGTGCTGTTCAGGCCATGAAGGCCTGCATTCTGGCGGGTGAAGACGCTGATGTAGTGGTTTTGACCGACCGCCTGATCGACGAGCTTACAGAAAAAAACCTCATTCTGAGCGGCTCCTGCCGGGAGTTGGGGGTCGTGGGTACGGGCATGGCGGTTCGCCCCGGTTTACCACTGCCCATGGTGTGTAGTGCGCAGTCGCTGAGGGCTTCCTTGCTGGCGTGCAGCCGTGTGGTTTGCCCCGACCCGGCCACCGCTACCGCTGGCAAAGTGCTGCTGCAGGTGCTGGCGCAACTCGACATCAGTGCGCAACTGCTACCGCGCCTGCATTTCTGCAGCAGTGGTTATGACGCCATGGCGCAGCTGGCGCGCGGCACCGGCCAGCATGAAATTGGCGTGATGCAGATGACCGAAATCATCGCCAGCCGGGCTGTGCTGCTGGTCGGCCCTTTGCCCGACGAGTTGCAAAGCACCGTCATTTATTCGGCGGCTGTGGCAACGCACGCCAGATCGCCCGAACGCGCGCGGCAGTTCATACACCAGTTAACCGCCCAGAAAGATGTGTTGCGCGCCGCCGGGTTTGGTGACTGCCCGGCGCGTGTTGAGACACAGGGCCTGTAAATCAAGCCCATTAATCCAATTAATCCAATTAATCCAATTAATCCAATCAGATCAACAAGGCAAAAACACATGTCAGACAGCAAACCAGCCAGTGAAGCGACCATATCCGAACGCCTGGCTCAACACATCCTGGCCTGCAGCCCTGAAAAAAGCGCTGGTGCCCGCGCCATTGCCGATCGCCTGTTGCTCGACATTTCAGGCCTGTGCGTGGCTGCGCGTGACGAGCTGTACGTCAAGGCGGCGCTGGCCTCGGTTGACGGCGACGGCCCCTGCACAGTCATCGGTTTTGACCGGAAGCTGGGGACCGAGGACGCGGCTTTTGTCAACGGCATGGCCTCGCACGGTGAGGACTTTGACGATACCTACGAGGGCGGGCCGGTGCATGCCGGTGTGGTGATTGTTCCGGCCTTGCTGGCCGCTGCAGAGCGCCACCAGTTGTCTGGCGCAGATTTTTTTCGCGGCATCGCCGTAGGTGCCGAGGTGATGTGCCGCCTGTGCAAGGTCGCGCCCATGCGGATACACAAGGCCGGGTTTCATCCCACGGCGGTTCTGGGTGTGATGGGCGCAGTTGCCGGCATCGGCGCGGCCCTGCGTTTGACTGAAAAACAGCTGGTCAACGCTTTTGGCATTGCCGGCAGCATGGCCGGCGGCATCATTGAATACTTGGCTGATGGCTCGTGGACCAAGCGCATGCACCCTGGCTGGGCTGCGCAGTCAGGCTACCGTGCGGTGCGGTTGGCACTCGGTGGTTTTGAGGGGCCACGTACCGTGTTTGAAGGGCACCACGGCTTGTTTCACGGTTTTGCCAATACGCTGGACGGCAATTTTGAAGCTATGCTGCACGGTTTTGGCGAGCAGTGGCTGTGGCAAACCATTGCTTTCAAACCCTATGCCTGCGGCACCATGTCGCACCCCTACATCGACTGCGCCAGGGCCTTCAGGGCGCGCGGTTTGGACATTGAACAGATCGAAAAAATCGAAGCTGAAACGGCCGAGGGCATTGTTCACCGCCTGTGGGAGCCGCTGGCCATGAAGCAGTCGCCGCCGAATGGCTATGCGGCCAAATTCAGCACGCCGTATGCGATTGCAGCTGGTATTTTGCGCGGTGATGCGGGACTGGTCGAGTACGACGAAGCAGCCGTCAAAGACCCGGCTTTGAGGCAGTTAGCCGCCAAGGTGTCTTACATCATTGACCCGGCCAACCCCTACCCCAACCAGTTCACGGGGCACATTCGCGTGACCATGAAAAACGGCGAGGTGTTTGAGCATCGTCAGGGCTTTTTTAAGGGCGGCGCCGAAAATCCGCTCAGTGATGACGACATCCAGCGCAAGTTTTATGCGAACTGTGAATACGGCGGCATGACGACAGCGCAGGCCGCGCAGATGGAGGTGGCACTTGCTGGTTTGATTGATGCGGCGCGGGTTGATCTCTCAAAGCTGCCGGTTTGAGTCAAGACCTGAAAGAAATTGTTGATGCAAAGAAATACCCAACCCGACACCCAAGCTGCTTTGGTCGCGCTGGTCACCGGCGCTGGCCGCAATATCGGCCGTGAAATCGCGCTCGGCCTGGCGGCCTCTGGCTTTGCCGTTGCCGTCAATGTGCGCTCTTCAGTCGAGGAAGGTCAGGCAGTGGTCGATGAAATCACCGCAAGCGGCGGGCAGGCTTTGCTGTGCGTGGCGGATGTCACTGACCAGCAGACCGTCAGGGCCGTCATGACCCAAATCAGCCAAGCCTGGGGCCGTCTGGATGTCGTCATCAACAATGCCGCCATCCGGCGCGAAGCCAAAATTGACGACATCACAGCGCGTGACTGGCATGACACTCTGGCCGTCATTCTGGACGGTGCTTTTTTCTGCAGCCAGGCCGCCTTGCCGATGCTGCGGCAGTCACCACGCGGCGCCATCGTCAACATAGGCGGCATGACGGCGCATACCGGTGCGGCGCAGCGTGTACACGTTGTCACCGCCAAAGCCGGGCTGGAGGGCATGACACGCGCGCTGGCCCATGACCTGTCGCCCGAAGGCATCACCGTCAACTGCATTTCCCCCGGCATGGTGGAAACCAAACGAGGCACCAGCAGTTCTACCGCCGCGCCCAACCACCACGCCAAACACCACCCTTTGTTGGGCAGGCGTGGTACGGCCGCTGAAATTGCGGCCTCCGTCGTCTGGCTGGCCAGCCCGGGTGCGCGTTTTATCACCGGACAAACCATTCACGTCAATGGCGGCACGTATTTGGGGGGGTGATGGTGGCTGAAAAGCCAGCCCTTCAGGCGGATAAGCCATCGGTTGCCCGCAGGCTGCTGACCCTGGCTGCGGCCAGCCTTGGCGGCTACGCGGCCTTCTGGCTGGCGATTCCCTTGCCCTGGGTGCTGGGCGCCATGCTGGGCACGGCCATCGTGATGCTGCTGGGCGTGGGGGCTAAGCAGCCGATCCAGGGGCGGCGCATTGCGCAAATCACCATCGGCACCGCGCTGGGGCTGACATTTACCCAAGAGATCATTCGCCAGGTCGCCTCGCTGGGCCACTGGATGCTGCTGGGCGCCGCATTTTCTATTGCCCTGACCATGCTGTTTTCAAGGGTCATACAGCGGCTGGCCGGGCTGGACGGACCGACCGCGATTTACGCCGTAGCAGTGGGCGCATCGGCAGAAATGGCCTTGCAGGCGCAAAAAGCTGGTGCCGACGGCGCGCAGGTCGCGTCTGCGCATGCGATTCGCATCATCCTGGTCGTCAGCCTGGCGTCGGTGGTGGCGCATTACGGCGGCGAAAAGGCTGGTAACTACATTTCGGCCGCCACACCAGCTCTGTCATGGCAACTGGCACTGCTGTTTGTGCTGTTGGCCCCCGTGTGCGGCTGGCTCGCCGACCGGGTACGCATGCCCAATGCCTGGCTGCTCGGGCCGGTGTTGATGGCCGGGAGTTTTGCGGCATCCGGCATCACGACAAGAATGTTTCCAGCCGCATTGGTAGCGGCACAAATCCTGATTGGCTGGAGCCTGGGCCAGCACATGACCCGCAAGTTTTTTGTCAAGTCGCCCCGCATGCTGGCATCCGCCGCATTGGTGACGCTGAGCATGCTGGCTATTTGTGTGCTGCTGGCCTGGAGCCTCAGCAAAACCGGCAGTATCTCGCTGCTGACGGCTTTTCTGGCCGTAGCGCCCGGCGGCACAGCAGAGATGGCCATCATCGCCAAAACCTTTGGCATAGGCGCACCCATCGTCACAGCGTTTCACTTTTTTCGTGTGATCGCCACCATCTTGTCGATCGGCTGGGTGTCAAAAACGTTGCTGCGAACGGGCTGGGTCAAGCGGTAGTGGCATACAGCAGACGTTGCCGCCAGCAGCGGATGCGCATACTGTCAGGGTGATCCCTCCATTCTGCATTTGCTATAAATTAAATAGCTTATAACCCCCGTAAACGCAGCCTAAAAAGCTCATTTCATGCATGAAAACGGGTGTTTTCGTCAATTCAGCCAAACTTGCGCTTTGCATCAAGCGCCAAACCCGCACCAATGCTGCCAAACAGATCGCCCTCGACGCGCCTTGCGTCGGGCAGCAGCGCCGAAATGCGCTCACGCAGCAAGGGCACGCTGCTGGAGCCGCCGGTAAAAAACACGGTATCTATATCGGTCGTGTGCACACCTGCGTCGCGCAGCAGGTTTTGAACAGTGGTTTCAATACCGGTGACAAGGTGGCCGATGGCACTGTCAAAGTCGGCCCGGTTCAGAAGGAAGGTCTGGCCTGGTTCGATGCGGCCCAGCTCGATGGTGGTGGTGTCGGTTTCTGAAAGCGCAATCTTGGCGGCTTCGACCTGCAATGCCAGCCAGTGCCCAGAGCGCTGCTGTACCAAGTTCATCAGGCGGGCGAGTTTGTCTTTGTCGAGCGCGTGACGACGCATGTCCTGGATTTCAGCCCACGACTTGCGGGTGTAGGCAAAATTGATGGTGTGCCAGGTCGCGAGGTTGAAAAACTGCGCTGAAGGCATTTGCCGGCCGCTGATCAATTCGCTGCCCATGCCCAGCATGGGCATGACGCTGGCAAGGCTCAGGTATTTGTCAAAGTCGGTACCGCCTATGTGGATGCCGCCGTTGGCCAGGATGTCTTCGCGGCGGTCGGTTTTGGTGGCGCGCTCGGGCGACAGGCGGACCAGCGAGAAGTCGGACGTACCGCCGCCAATGTCGACCACCAGCACCAGCTCTTCCCTCGTTATTTGGGACTCGTAGTCAAACGCCGCTGCGATGGGTTCGAACTGAAAAGCCACGTCCTTGAAACCCACCGCGTGTGCGATCTCGCGCAGGGTTTGCTCGGCCAGTTGGTCGGCTTTGGGGTTGTCATCGACAAAAAAGACCGGCCTGCCCACAACGGCGCGGCTGAATGGCTTGCCTGCAGCGTGCTCTGCCCGGCGTTTGAGCTCCCCAATAAATTGCTCCAGCAGCCGGCGAAACGGCAGGGCTTGGCCCATCAGCTCGGTGTGCTCGTCAATCATGGCGGTGCCCAGCAGACTTTTGAGGGAGCGCATCAGGCGCCCCTCATGGCCGCTCAAATAGTCAGCCAGCGCTGCGCGGCCATAGCTGGCGTTCAGGTCTTCTGCATGAAAGAAGACCACCGATGGCAGCGTGACTTTGCCGTCTTCCAGCGGCAGCAAGGCGGGCAGACCGGGACGGCTCCAGCCGACGGTAGAGTTGGAGGTCCCGAAGTCGAGGCCGCATGATTCAGGGTGCATGGTCTTTCACAGCTCATAAGTTGGCGAACCCGTGACTGTAATTGAAACGCCATGCAGCAGCGGCCAGCGGCGCAACCTCAGGCCTCGAAACCGCAGGCCAGTCGTAACTGTAAGGTGTTGGCGTGGGTGAGCAGGTCAATCAGTTCTTTCGCCGCCTGCGCTTGTGTTGCCCGGCTGCACACCGCGGCGGTGTACACGGTGGCCAGCTCAAACGCTTGGGGCAGGGGTGCTACCAGCGTGATGCCCTGGGTAAACAATATTTCAGTGATCTGGGTGCAACCTATCAAACCCTGCTCGCTGCTGTCGGCCATGGCTTTCATGGCGGTGGCACCGTTGGGGAAGGGGCGCAGCCGGTCTGCCAGCTCGGCTTCAAGACCCATCTGGCGGAGTATGTGCAGAACGTGAATACCCGCCGTCGCCTTGACGGGGTCTGGGAAGTAAATGCCGCGAGCGGCCTGTAGCGCGGTTTTGAGTGCTGCCGGGCTGTGTACGTCTACTGCGGCAGCATTGGTTTTGACCGCAATGCCGGTTTTCACCACGCCGAGTGCCTGCGCGCTGCCGGGCACCAGTTCACCACTGGTTGTGAGCTGCGCGATCAGTGCATCCGTCAGTATGAGCACATCGCAGGGCGCACCGGTCAGCAGCTTGTCTTTCATCATGCCCACCGCGCCGAAAGTGGCCGCTATGTTGCCCACATGATGCGCCTTAAACTGCGCCATCAGTTGGCCGACCAGGCCCTGGGCCGCGCCGCCACTGAGCAAGTTCAACGGCTTGTTTGAATTTGATGCAGTCATGAGTTTAAATTTTTAATCAATCTGGATATTGGCGGTTTTGATCACGCGCGCCCATTTGGTGATGTCGTCCCGGGTGTATTTGTCAAACACTTCAGGCGACATCAGCAGGGGCACCGCGCCTTGTTTCGCCCAAAGTTGTTTGACCTCGGGCTGGCCCACGATTTTGATGATGGCGTCGTTGAGTTTGTCGACCACCGCTTTGGGCGTGCCACGCGGTGCCATCAGGCCCAGCCAGAGGGTCGCCTCATAGCCTGGCACGCCCGCCTCGTTCAGGGTGGGCACGTCGGGCAGTACGTCAGAGCGCACTTTGCCAGTGGTCGCCAGCGCCTTGACCCGGCCCGACTTGACCTGCTCGGCCATGGTGGTCACCGCATCAAACATCACATCAACCTGGCCGCCAATCACGTCGGTGCGTGCACCGCTGCTGCCCCGGTAAGGGATGTGCACCAGGTAGACGCCAGCCATGGTTTTAAACAACTCACCGGCCATGTGGTACAGCGTTCCGGGGCCGGATGAGGCGTAGTTGATCTTGCCAGGTCTGGCCTTGGCCTGCGCGATCAGCTCCTTGAGGCTGGCTGCGGGCACGGCCGGGTTGGCCACCAGCACCAGGTCAGAGTAGTTGATGGGTGCAATGGCTACAAAGTCACGCATCAGCTGAAACGGCTTGTTGGGGATCAGCGACTCATTGACGGTGTGGGCGTTGGACATCAAAAGCAGGGTGTAGCCGTCTGGCGCCGCTTTGGCTGCCGCATCGGTGCCAATCACCGAGCCCGCGCCGGGCCGGTTGTCAACCACGAAGGGCTGGCCCAGCGCGTCCTGCAGGCGTTGTGCCATGAAGCGCGCATACACATCGGCCGGTCCGCCAGCGGCAAACGGCACAACAATGCGCACCGGGTTGGCGGGGTAGGTTTGTGCGGCAGAAGGGGTGCTCAAAAATGCTGTCGCCAGGCCCAGGGCCGCGATCAGGAATGTTTTTAAACCAGTGATTTACTCTACCTTTCCTATGCGTTTGACAACATCCACCATGCGCCTGGCGTCCGCCTGCACATACTTTTCAAACTCCGGGCTGCCCGCACCAAGGATGACCTCTTTGACCCGGGCATCCTGCGCTGCCGCACGGGCCGCGCTGCGCAGGCGCTGGGCAATGGGTTCCGGGGTGTCTTTGGGAATGAACAGGCCAGACCACTGCGCATACTCGGCGTTGAAGCCGGCGTCTTTCAGGCTGGGCACGTCAGGCAATGCACCCAGCGCGCCGTTGCCCCAGTGCGCCAGCACGCGCAGCTTGCCCGCCTTGACCTGCTGCAGCACCATGGCCGGGCCGGACGAGACGGCATCAATCTGGCCGCCCAGCAGCGCCACCACGGCTGGGCCAGCGCCTGTGAAGGGAATGTGCGTCAGCTTGACACCTGCAGTTTGCGCCAGTATTTCCATCGGCACATGCATGGTGCCGTAGTTGCCCGATGAGCCGTAGTTGATGGCGCCGGGGCGGTTTTTGGCGTCGGCCACAAATTGCTGCACGGTTTTCCAGGGGGCGTCGGCGCGTACGGCCAGCACGGTAGGGTCAGCGGTGAAGCGGGCAATCGGCCGCAGGTCATTGAGGGCAAACATGGCGGGGCGGGCCAGTACCAAGTCGGCCTCTGGCAGCACCGTCAGCGACGACAGCGCCATCAGCACGGTGTAGCCATCGGGCTTGGACCTGGCTGCCAGCGACATGCCGATACCGCCGCCCGCGCCTGCCTTGTTTTCAATCACCACGGTTTGCCCCAGGTCGCGAGACATGGCTTCTGCCACAGGCCGCGCCACCAGGTCTGCCAGCCCGCCTGGCGGGAAGGGAACAATCATGGTGATGGGTTTGGCGGGCCAGACGCCCCGGGGCTGCGCACCAGCTGGCCGCAGACATGAGTAGGCTGGCCAGCAGCATGGACCGACGTTGCATGGTTGTCTCCTGATTTTTCATCGGCGGCCACCGATAAGTCGGAGCTGTGCATGCAGCTTCATGCTAACGGGCGCGCGCGTTTTGCGCGTCATCGCAATCCCTAGCCGCAGCAGTACGCGGGGTCTTTTCAAGCCACCAGTGGCGCTTCCTGCATGGCCTCTGTCTGCTCTTCCAGCATGTCCACCTGGCCTTTCCAGTAATCGCTGGAGCCAAACCACGGAAAGTTGATCGGAAAGATCGGGTCATGCCAGCGCTGCGCCAGCCAGGCGCTGTAGTGCACCAGGCGCAAGGTACGCAGGGGCTCAATCAGTGCCAGTTCGCGTCTGTCGAACTCGCGAAATTCTTCGTAGCCATCTACCAGCGCGCCCAGCTGGTACGTGCATTGCGCACGGTCACCCGACAGCAGCATCCACAGGTCCTGCACCGCAGGGCCGCTGCGCGCATCGTCGAGGTCAACAAAGTGCGGGCCTGCACCCGGCGTGCCCTCGGGTGTCCACAAAATGTTGCCGGGGTGGCAGTCGCCGTGCAGCCGCAGATGCTGGACACCGCTTGCGCCATGCGCGACGCTTTCAAACACGGCGCGCGCTGTCTGCATGGCCGCATCAAACGCCTTGTGCCAGCGCGAGGCCATGTCCAGCGGCAAATAGTCGCCGGCGAGCAAAATGTCGCGGGACTCAAAGCCAAAGGTCTGCATATTGAGCGCCGGGCGGTGCTGGAATGGTTTGGCGCTGCCCACGGTATGAATGCGCGCCAGAAAACGGCCTATCCACGCCAGCACATCGGGGTTGTCGAGCTCGGGCCGGCGGCCACCGCGGCTGGGCGACACGCTGAAGCTGAAGCCGCCAAAGTGGTTGAGCGTACGGCCATTGAGCACCAGGGCGCCCACCACCGGGATTTCTGCCGCCATCAGCTCGGCCGCAAAAGCGTGCTCTTCAATGATCTGGGCATCACTCCAGCGGTCAGGCCGGTAGAACTTGACCACAACAATGTCGCCTCGGGACGCCGCGCTGCCCACCGGGCTTTCAAGGTGCACCTGGTAGACCCGGTTTTCATAGCTCGACAGCGCCATCAAACGCCCGTCGCCCGGCAAACCCACGCTGGCCAGCGCATCCAGCACGACGTCGGGTGTCAGGGGTTCGTAGGCATGCAGGGCCTGACGGGCAACGAGCGGTGTGTGTTCGGTCATGCCTGATTGTCGGTGCAGACTTCAAGGCGATAAATTGTTAAGAAAATAATGCCCTGCGGCAGTATTTTGGGGGCAGTGCGCTATTAAATATGTAGCAAAAAAACATGGCAATAAAAAAGCGGCAAAACCTGCTGGAGGCCTGCCGCTTTCTGAGGTCTGGCTGTTTGAGGCGGCGTTGTTGCCACCCGCGCCTTACACCACTGTCAAGGTCACGTCGATGTTGCCGCGTGTGGCATTGGAGTAAGGGCAAACCTTGTGGGTTTTTTCGACCAGTGCCTGAACGGCGGCTTTGTCCATGCCGGGTACGCTGATTTTCAGTTCAACAGCAATGTTGAAGCCTTCAGGCGTAGCACCTGCACCAAAAGGACCAATGCCGACCAAACCTTCGATTTTGGTATCGGCTGGAATGGTGATTTTTTCAAGGCCACCGACAAATTTCATGGCGCCCAGAAAGCAGGCTGAGTAGCCGGCTGCAAACAGCTGTTCCGGGTTCACGCCGCCGCCGGCGCCGCCCATTTCCTTTGGCGTGATCAACTTGACATCCAGCAGGCCGTCGTCTGACTTGGCCTGGCCTTCACGGCCGCCGGTGGCGCTGGCGTGGGCGGTATAAACGATTTTTGTTGGTTTGGTCATGGTGTTTCCTTCTTGGGATGAAATGCCCCGAAATTGAGGCGGGTTAAAAAAGCCTGTAATCCAATTTGAAAAGGCAGTTTGAAATGGTTACGCCACCAGGCGTTCGCGCAAGGCTTGTACCTGCTGCGTGAGCAGAATCAGCTCCGGGATGGAGCACTGGCTGGCGCTCAAAATGCAGTCCGGAATTTTGGCTGCTCTGGTTTTGAGCTTGCGGCCTGCAGCGCTCAAGGTGATGTGAACGCGGCGCTCATCTTCTACGGCGCGAATGCGTGTAATGAGGCCGGACGCCTCCAGCCGCTTGAGCAGGGGGGTAAGCGTGCCGGAGTCAAGGTACAGGCGCTCGCCAAGCTCGGAGACCATCAGGCCATCGCGCTCCCAGAGCACCAGCATGGCCAGGTATTGCGGGTAGGTGAGCCCCAGCTCGTCGAGCAGTGGCTTGTACACCCGCGTCATGGCCAGCGAAGTGGAGTACAGCGCAAAGCACAGCTGGTTGTCCAGTTCAAGCATGGCGTTAGATTTGTTTGACATGCCTGAATTATATCGAACAATTAAATTGTGTGCAATGTTTATGTGATTCAGGCTGGTTTTACAAAAACAGCCCGCGTGGTACGCCCGCTAAACTGCAGGTCCATGCAAAAAAAATCCCAACCCAATGTTCCCGTGCCGGCCCAGCCAAAAGCCGCGCAGGTGATTGAAGAGATTCGTCCCGGCCAGTCGATAGAACTGCTCAAGGAGCTGCACATCCTCACGCGTGAGGGCAAGCTCAACCAAGACACCCGGCGCAAGCTCAAGCAGGTCTATCACCTGTACCAGTTCATAGAACCCCTGCTCGACGAAGTCTCAAAGACAAACCCGGCCCCCACGCTGGCTGACCACGGCGCTGGCAAGTCTTATCTGGGTTTTATTCTTTATGACCTGTTTTTCAATGTGGCGCGAAATGTGCTTATGGCCCAAAAAACAGCCGGGCATATCTATGGCATTGAAACCCGTGCCGAGCTGGTTGAAAAGTCCCGCACACTGGCAGCGCGCCTGGGGTTTGAGCGCATGTCTTTTTTAAACCTGTCGGTGCAGCAGGCCACCACGTCTCCAGGCTTGCCGCCCACCATAGACATCGTGACAGCACTGCATGCCTGCGATACGGCGACGGACGACGCGATCGCCTTTGGTCTGGCCAAACGCGCCAGGCACATGGTGCTGGTGCCTTGTTGCCAGGCCGAGGTGGCGGGCGTGTTGAAGAAAAACAGGGTGTTGAGTCTGGCCAAAAGCCCGCTGGCTGAACTTTGGCGGCACCCGTTGCACACGCGCGAGTTTGGCAGCCAGATCACCAATGTATTGCGCTGTTTGCAACTGGAAGCCAATGGCTACAACGTCACGGTTACCGAGTTGGTGGGCTGGGAACACTCAATGAAGAACGAATTGATTCTGGCCAGCAAGCCGCAGACGCCGAGTGCAAAAAAAACCAGCGCTGCAGAGGAGCGCTTGAAGCAGGTGTTGGGCGAGCTGGACTTGGATGAACTGACGCAGCGCTTTGCACGGGTTTGAATGTTAAGTGCTATCTAAAATATAGCTGATTGCGCACGCATTTACTGGGCATAGGCAACTTTTATGAGTAAAAACACTAGAAAAACGGTTTTATCCTTCATACCACCAAAGTTGCATTCACCTCGCGCACGCGGTGGTCCACGTAGTAGCCACCAAACTCGGTGTAGCGCAGCAGAAACTTGTCACACTTGCCGCAGGCAAACACATCACACAAGTTATACGGAAAAAAGTTGATAGCAATTGGCGCATTGGCTGACGAGTAGTGTGTGCCGTCTGGGTGATGTTCTTCAGTGCCTGGCTGATACAAGTCGGGGTCGCGCAGCGTGCCTACAGGCTGCATGTGCGCTTTGGGCCAGCGGTCTTCGGTGAAGCTTTCCCAGCCCGCGCAAGGGCGCAGCGCACAAGTACACGCTATGGGCGTGGATAGTCGGCTAAGTGCGACCAGTGATTTGGCATTTAATTGTTCCATGGCAAATTATCCTGGGTAGCAATGCCGCTTTGATTTCAGTCAGCGCAACGATAATGCAAAAAAGATGGCACGCCTGAAGGTTTGCCGCTATCGCGCTCATGCGTGTTGGCAGGATTTACCCAAACTTGGCTTTTGCCTAAACTTTCAATGACAGCTTTCGCGCGTTTAACGACCTTGGCAAAAACCACACTGTGGGATCGTGCTTATCTGGCCCTCAAAGCGGCATTGTTGGAAGGGCGTTACGCGCCAGGCGACCGCATTGTGCTGCGCGACGTGGCAGAAGAGCTGGGTATCAGTTTGACGCCAGTGCGTGATGCTGTTAACCGTCTGACAGCGGAAAAAATCCTTGATCGGGGCGGCGTGGGCAACGGTGGCGGCGCCACGGTTCCCCGGTTAAATGCGGGTCAGTTCATGCAATTGATGACGGTACGCAGCTGCCTGGAGCCCGTGGCTTGCGCAGCGGCGGCGCAGCATGCCAGCGTTTTGCAGCTGGACGCTGTTGAGGCATCCTTGATGGCGATGAAGCGATCTGTACGTGCGCATCACAAACAGCAATACCTGGCTGAGCACTACCGCTTTCACTTTGGTATTTACGCCGCCTGCAAGATGCCCATCGTGCTCGAGATCATTGAAAACGCATGGCTGCGGTGCGCCCCAACCTTGACGCTATCGCTGCCTGAATACATTCCAGGACTCAAGCGCTATGAGTTTCATGTGGCCGCTTTGGCCGCACTTCGGCGTGGCGATCCGGAGCAGGCAGCAACGGCTATTCGCGCCGACATCGAAAGTGCTCGAGTTGATATTGGCCTGTTGCTTGAAAAGGCGAATCAAAAATAATTCGCTGCATCATCCATCGATACATTTCCGGACATTTAAGCTGCAAAAAAAGAACTGGCCTTGACCCAGATGGATTCGTCACCTATGATTGTTGTTTGTTATAACAATGAATTGTTGATGACTGTCAACAGAAAGAGACTTGATGGCTTCGCGCTATGTTCCCGCTTTGCTGGCTTCCAGCTTAATGGCTGCCGTCTCAGTAAGCACACCGCTTTGGGCGGCAGATCTTCCCCCTAAATTCCCCAACAAAGAGATTCGCTTTGTGGTGCCCTGGAATGCGGGCGGTTCCAACGATATCGCTGCGCGCGCTTTGGCTCAGCTTGCCGCAGAGCAAGGCGTACGCGTCATTGTTGAGAATGTGCCGGGTGCTACTGGCTCCATAGGGATGAGCAAAGTGGCCAATGCAGAGCCGGACGGCTACATGATCGGCATGGGCACGAGCTCAACCCTGGCCTTGATTGCCCAAAACTTGACCCCGTTGCGTAACGAACAGTTCGCGCCGATTGCAAGGGTGACGACAGACCCTTTGGTGTTGCTGGTGCCGAGTAACGGACCAGCTACCACTTTGGAAAGCTTCATCAACCATTTGAAGAAAAATCCGGGCAAAGTTTCTATCGGAACGCCTGGCAGCAATAACCTGAACCATATTTTTGCTGTCATGACTGGTCGCGTTGCCGGTGTTGACGTCATAGCCGTCCCTTACACCGGTGGTTCCAAAGTTGTCGCAGACCTAGCGGGTAAACAAATTGATGCTGCGGTGCTCAAGCCATCCGAAAGCAAAGCCTTGATTGACGGCGGTTTGGTCAAACCGATTGCCGTATTTGCCAGCGAACGCTTAAAGGCGCTGCCTGATGTGCCTACTTTCAAGGAAAAAGGATTTGATATCTTCCCCTACGGCCCACTTGTGCAGATGGCTTACATCGTTGTGCCAGCGGCAACACCGGCACCTGTGCGCGAGCGCTTGATCGCCATTTTCAGCAAGGCCATTCAAAGCGCCAAATTTAAAAGTTCAGCAGAAGATAGCGGCGCTGTGGTCGATGACCTGACAGGCGTCAACCTGGGTCGCGAAATAACCAATGTTCAAAAATCTTTGAATGAAGTGGGTAAAAAGGTATTTGTCGCCGAGAAGAAATAAGCCTTCGTAAAAAACACGTCATTCCACGTCATTCACAAACTATTTGAAAATCACCATGAGCCCTATAAAAAAAGTCACCTGTCACGTTGTATCCGCGCCTGTCGAGCGCCCTTTCACTTCATCACGCGGGTGGCTGTACAAAACCCGTGGCTCCTGCATCGTTGAAATTGAAACAACTGATGGCATCGTTGGCTGGGGTGAATGCTACGGTCCATCGGCGGTGGCCAAGGCCTACATTGAAACCCAGTTTGCACCGCGCATTATTGGCCGAGACGCATTTGACGTTGAAGTCATCTGGGAGGACTTGTACAACCGAATTAAAGATTACGGCGGCCGGGGCATGGCAACTTCAGCGCTCAGCGGCATTGACATTGCGCTGTGGGACATCATGGGCAAATCGTGTGGCAAACCGATTCACAAACTCATAGGCGGTGCTTACCGTACTGAAGTTACAGCTTACGCTACCGGCCTGTACTTTATAGACATGGACAGGCTGATTGAAGAAGCCGTGGAAGAAGCCAATGAGTTTGTGGATAACGGTTTTGTTGCCATCAAGATGAAGATTGGACTGGGTTCACCCAAGCTCGATATCGATCGCGTCGCGGCGGTACGCAAAGCCATTGGAGATGATGTCAGGCTAATGGTTGACGCCAACCATTGCTTCACCGTACCGCAGGCGATTCGGATTGGTCGCGAGCTGGAAAAGCTAAATGTTGAATGGTTTGAAGAACCGATATCACCTGAAGATATCGATGGTTACGTCGAAGTCACGCGTTCACTTGATATGGCGGTTGCCGGGGGTGAAAACGAATTCACCCGCTGGGGTTTTCGCGACCTCGTGGTGCGCAAAGCGATGGACATCATCCAACCAGACGTTTGTGCCGCTGGTGGCATCAGCGAATGCCGGAAAATTGCCACACTGGCCAGCGCGCATGGGGTGGAATGCATACCGCACGCCTGGGGTTCAGCCATTGGCCTTGCCGCTACGCTACATTTTTTAGCGGCATTGCCTGACCAGCCACCCAGCTTCAAGCCCATGCCGCCACTGCTGGAGTTGGAGCAATGTGAAAACCCGTTTCGCGATCTTCTGTCAGTCGAGCCCATTTTGCAAAAGGCAGGCAAGGTACAAATTCCAACGGGCGCAGGCTTGGGTATTGATATCAATCGCTCAGTGCTCGACCGCTACCGCGTTGCCTGAGCAAAGAGGTTTTAACGATGCGTTTTGTTTCTTTTGTTGGGCCCCAAGGTGTAGCTACTGCGGGAATGGTGGTCGGCGAAACAGATCAAATTGCTGATCTGTCTCACCCGGCCTGCAAAACTTTGATGGGGGGCACACCCGCCACCGTGCAAGCACTTCTGGAGCACGGCCTCGACCACTGGGTGCAGCGTCTGGGTGCGGCCACCATTGATGGAGATGCATTACGTCTGCTGCCCGATATAGCGCTGCTGGCGCCGCTGCCGCGCCCGGGAAAAATTGTTGGTGCAGCGTTTAATTTTACGGATGCATTGGCCGAACGCGGTATGGCGCATCCAGTTGAGCCGGTGACGTTTGTACGATCAGGCTGCACAGTGATTGGGCCTGGTGCGTCTATTTGTTTGCCACCTGATGTGGGCAATATCGGCTACGAAGCTGAACTGGCCGTAGTGATAGGGCGCCGCGCGCTGCGTGTCAATCGTGAGCAAGCCATGCAGTATGTAGCGGGCTACACATTGCATAACGATGTCAGTGGAAGCGATCTGGTCAAGCGCGATGGAGGCAATTTTGTGCGTGGTAAAAACATGCCGGCCAGTGCACCGCTTGGGCCGTGGCTTTTGACGGCTGACGCGTTGCCAGATCCGTACGCTGTTCATTTAAAACTAGATATTGACGGACGGCTGCTGCAAAACGGTTCAACGGCCACGATGCTGTTCAACATCGCCGACCTTATTTCGTGGATATCACACCGTATGCCACTTGAGCCTGGCGACATCATCGCTACTGGCACGCCTGCAGGGGTGGCCGCCATGCACAACCCCGCGGCGTGGTTGGCGGCGGGTACCATGGTTTCAATAGAAGCACACGGGCTTGGCCGACTGGTCAACCCCATACAAACTGGAGTTCCATTTCTTGACCAATAAACCCAAAGTCTTGCTGACCAACCCCATTCACCCGCAACTGCTGCCATTGCTACAGGCTCACTGCGACGTTATTGTTGCGCCAGACACATCACCCGCCACCATCGCACAGTTGATCACCGATGTTGACGGGCTGATTGTCCGTGCCCAACTCGCGCCAGGCGTGTTTGACGACGCAACCAAATTGCGTGCTGTTGTGCGCCATGGCGTGGGGTTGGACATGATTCCAGTGGCGGCGGCTACGGCACGCGGTATACCCGTAGCCAATTTGCCAGGCTCCAACACCACGGCAGTCGTTGAGTATTGCGTTGCTGCCATGCTGCATTTCCGCCGTAACCTCGGACTGATGGATGCACGCTTGCGCAGTGCGGGCTGGACCGCTGCCAGACCGTTGGCGGATCAGGGCACTGAGCTGCGCCAGAGTGTCTGCGGCGTCATTGGTATGGGGGCCGTAGGTACCCAGCTGGCAGGGGTTGCAGCTGGCCTGGGAATGAAGGTCATTGGCTTGACGCGCCGACCCGAGGCCGTGCCAGCGCATGTCGAGGCGGCAAGCAAGCAGGCCTTGTTTGAGCAAGCTGACGTGGTGGTGCTGTGCTGTCCGTTGAATGCGCAAACCAGAGGGCTGGTTGATGCGGCAACCGTGGCGCTCATGAAGCCGACCGCTATTTTGATCAACGTAGCGCGTGGGCCAGTCATTGATACAGCCGCTGTGTTGGCGGCATTAATGAGCGGTGCGCTTGGCGGGGCTGCGCTGGACGTGCATGACCAGCAGCCACTGACAGGTCAAGAGCCTTTGTTCGACTGCCCGAATTTACTCATCACACCGCACGTGGCGGGTATCACCGCCACCAGTTTGCACGGCATGAGCGATGGCGCGGTTCACACCATGATTGCCTTGCTGCGCGGTGACAGGCCAGCCAATGTGGTGAACCCAGAAGTTTTCAAGAAACCCTGATATTTTCTATTAAATGAGCCGAACCATGCGTATTGCCGACCTCCGGGCTGTCCCCATTTCATTTCCTGTTCCTGCTGACAAATCAGTTCGGCTCGGCATAGGCCGCAGCGTGAAGCGCGACGCGGTACTGGTAAGGGTAGAAACTGATGAGGGCCATGTCGGTTGGGGTGAGGCGCATCATGGCCGCTGCCCTGGTGCCATTGCCAAGCTGCTGGACACCACCATGCGCGAGCTGGTAGTCGGTCTTGATGCTAACGACGTAACCGGTGTTTGGGCGCAGGTTTATAAAATGCAGCTGGCCAGTCACGGCATGGGCGCAGCCGCCGCTATGGCGTTGAGTGGGCTCGACATGGCGCTGTGGGACTTGCGCTGTCAAGCAGCGGGCTGGCCTCTTTACCGACTGCTAGGTGGCGCCGCCAGGCCCATCAAGGCGTATGCAGGCGGTATTGCACTGGGCTGGCAAGAGCCAGCGCTGCTGGTTGAAGAAGCGCTGGGGCACATTGCAACCGGCTATCGTGCCATCAAGCTGCGGGTGGGTGACACGGCCGCAAAAGATATTGCCCGTGTGCGTGCGGTGCGCAAAGCAGTGGGCGATGAGATCGATATTTTGGTCGATGCCAATACCAACTATTCGCTCGATGATGTTCGCAAGGTGATGCCAGCTTACGAGGAAGCTGCGGTGGGCTGGCTTGAAGAGCCGTTTCCGCCACAAGACCGCCGCGCCTATGCTACGGCTGCGTCTATGGGGCGCGTGCCGATGGCGGCGGGAGAAAACCATTTCACGCGCTATGAGTTTGCCACCTTGATTGAAGACGGGAATGTGCAATTCATGCAGCCGGATCTGTCTAAAACCGGCGGCTTGACGGAAGCCCTGCGAATAGCGGCCATGGCCAGCGCGCAGAAACTTACCGTGAATCCGCACACGTCAGCCACTGCCATCAACATGGCAACAACCATTCACTTTTTGTGCGGAGTGGACAACCCCGGTTATTTTGAAGGTGACGTCACCTCGCTAAACCCTTTTCGCGATCACCTTGCCGACAAAGCGCCGTATGCTTTGGACGGCAATGGCTGCGTGACCGCGTACGATGGCGTAGGCATTGGGCTGGTCATTAACCTGGACTTTATTGCTGACCATCCGCTGATTGATGGCCCTTGTTATGTCTAAAGTCAGATCAACCGATACGTTTGAAGCAAGCTGATTAACCGGAGACATCGAATGCGAATTATCTTAGAAAAAGGTTTGCTTGTTACTCTTCTTGGCCTGGGTCTGGCTTTTAGCACCGCCGTGCTTGCCCAGGAGTTCCCTGACAAAACGGTACGCATCGTGGTGCCTTACCCGCCTGGGGGATTTAACGATACGCTGGCAAGGGTGGTGGGCGAACGCTTGTCAAAAACATGGAGCCAGGCGGTGCTGATCGACAACCGCCCTGGTGGCAACACCACGCTGGGTAACAACCTGGTTGCCAAAGCGCCACCTGATGGCTACACCGTACTCATCACGCCACTGCCGTTTGCCGCTTTGCCGGGTCTGTATGGTGCGCAGTTGCCTTATGACGCGTTGAAAGACTTTAGCCCACTGGTATTGGCTGCCAACACCCAGAATGTGCTGACGGTACGCAACGACTTACCTGTTAACAACGTAAAAGAGCTGCTCGAATAC
This sequence comes from Polaromonas sp., assembly GCA_025352405.1. Taxonomy (GTDB): domain Bacteria; phylum Pseudomonadota; class Gammaproteobacteria; order Burkholderiales; family Burkholderiaceae_C; genus Polaromonas. The sequence continues at coordinate 7,435 of JANXTM010000270.1, read as the reverse complement.
GCCAGAAAAAACCCTGGCAAATTAAACTATGGTTCTACCGGCTCAGGCTCATCGAACCATTTGTCGATGGAACTGCTGATGCGCATGACCGACACCAAAATGACGCACATCCCCTACAAAGGCAGCGCACCTGCAACGCTGGCCATGCTCAGCGGTGAGATTGATACTTTGTTTGACAATATTCCCAACGTCTTACCCCAGCTCAAAGCCGGGAAAATGAAAGCCATTGCCGTCACAGGAACGCAGCGCTCGGTGTTGTTCCCGTCTGTTCCGACCGTCGCGGAATCGGGAGTGCCAGGCTATGAGGTGAATGTCTGGTTTGGTATGCAACTGCCTGCGGGAACACCCAAGCCAATGGTCGAGCGCATGAACCGTGACATCGTTCGCGTTCTCAAAGAGCCGGAGGTCATCAAAAAATTTCGCGATCAGGGCGTGGAGGTGATTGCCAGCACGCCAGTTGCTTTCAGCCTGCTCCTGCAAAGTGAAGTGACTAAGTGGACTCAGGTCATACGCGATGCCAACATCCGAGTTGAGTGAGCATTGACATGAAAATACTGGATGTCACGCTCACGTTGTTTGCCTGGGACGACATCCCGGCCACAAGCTACGGCGCCCATACGGGCAAGTTTTCAGGCAGCAGCAAGCTGGGTTTGTTGAGCATTACAACAGATGCAGGCATCACCGGTCATGCGTTTTTGGGTTCAGCTTTTTATGCCGCCGACATGGACGGCCCAAGCCTGATCCGCTACCTCAAACCTGTTCTTATGGGGCAACACCCACTTGATCGCGAAAGGCTGAACAAAGCCATGTGGAAACGAGTACGAACCACCACGGTACGTGCCATTGGAGCCGTTGATATTGCCTTGTGGGACATCGCTGGCAAGACGGCGCAGTTGCCCATTCACCGGCTACTGGGATCTTACCGTGACCGCATACCAGCCTACATCAGCTCTGCCGTGCTTGCCAGTCCCCAAGCCTACGCCGATGAAGCGCTGTACTACAAATCGATCAACATGGCGGCCTACAAAATACACCCACCGCAAGTTTGGCGTGAAGATATCCTGGTGTGTGAAGCCGTACGAAAAGCGGTGGGCGATGACTATTTGTTGATGCTTGATTCAGTATGGAGCTACGACTATCCAGCTGCCTTGCGTGTTGGCCAGGCGATTGAAGCGATGGGCTATTACTGGTATGAAGATCCGCTTGCAGACGCTGATATTTATAACTACGTTGAGCTGCGAAAAAAATTGAGTATCCCTATCATGGCCACTGAGTATCCAGCGGCGGGGCTTGACGCATACGCGCCGTGGATTCACGAGCGGGCTACGGATTTTTTACGGGGCGATGTTGCCGTTAAAGGCGGCATTACTACCTTGATTAAAACCGCCCACCTGGCCGAGGCCTTTCACTTGAACTACGAGCTGCACCACGGCGGTAACTCACTGAACAATTTTGCCAATCTTCACGTGATCATGGCGATTCAAAATACTGAGTTTTTTGAAGTGCTGTTACCTGCAAAATCGCAGCAGTATGGATTAGTTCAAGACATCCAGATCGACAGTGATGGCATGGTGCATGCGCCCAACGGCCCCGGCTTGGGAGCGCAAATAGATTTTGAGCTGATTGAACGAAAAAAATTGGCCGTGTTGAGCGTCTAAATCAATTGGATGCTCAGCTTTTAAACCGTTTGCGCGTCAGTGCCAGCGCAACCCAGAACCCCACCACCGCGTAGGCCACCAATACCGCCAGATGCTGCAAGCCCTGCGCCGGCCACTGGCCCAAAAACAGCGGCCGTATCAACTCAACTGCCGCCGTTAAAGGCAACCAGTCAGACACAACGCGCATCACCACAGGTAACTGGTCACGCGGAAAGAATACGCCGCTTAAAAACATGGTTGGCGTTAAAAAAAGTGTGACATAGTAAGTGAAGAAATCGTAACTTTTGGCTAGGGCATTGAAGATCAGCGCAATGCATGAAAACGTGATGCCCACCAGGCCCACCAGGCCCACCAGTGGCAAAGCCAGCAACAGCATGGGGCTGTGACTGATACCCAGCACCAGCATGACCGCCAAAATAACCACGCTGGTAAACAGCGACTTGAAGGCGGCCCACAGCATTTCTGCAAACACAATATCGTCAAGCCGCACCGGTGCGTTCATGATGCCGTCCCAGGTGCGCTGCACATGCATGCGCGAGAAGGCCGAATACAGCGCCTCAAATGACGCGGCGTTCATGGCACTGGTACACACCGAGCCGCTGGCTAAAAATAAAATGTAGGGTATGGCGATACCGTTCAAATTAACAGAGCCAATCAGTACACCCAGCCCATAGCCAAACGCCACCAGCGTGATGAGGGGCTCGGCAATATGGCCCACCACGCTTGGGATGGCCAGCTTGCGCCACACCAGCAAGTTGCGCCTGAACACCGGCCACCAGCGCATGCTGATGCGCGGGGCTGACCAGATGGAGGCCGTTGATGGAATCGCTGCGGTGGTCATCATGCATCCTCCCTGACCTGCCTGCCCGTGAGTTTTAAAAACAGGTCTTCCAAATTGGCCGGGCGATGCAGCGTGCGCAACTGCGGGTAGGCCGCCAGCGCCTCTATCAGTCGTTTGGAATCCTGTGTGTAAAAAAACACCGTCTCCCCACTGACTTCAACCCGAGCCGCCAACGACTTGAGCGGTAAATCAAGCAATTCCAACGCCCCCACCCCATACACCTCCACCACATCAGGCTCCAGGTTGTCATTGATCAACTGGCGTGGCGTGTCTTCCACCATTTTTTTGCCATGGTCCAGCACCAGCAGGCGGTTGCACAGGCGTTCGGCCTCGTCCATGAAGTGGGTGGTTAGCAAAATTGATTTGCCTTGCTGCACCAGGCGCTGCAAGCGCTCCCACATTAGGTGCCGGGCTTGTGGGTCCAGACCAGTGGTGGGCTCGTCCAGCAGCAGCAACTGCGGGTCATTGACCAAGGCACGCGCCAGGCTGAGTCGCCGCTTCATGCCGCCCGACAGTTCGCTCAGTTTTGCATCGGCCTTGCTGGTCAGCGCTGCAAACTCCAGCAGCTTGGGGATGCGCTCCTTGATGACTGCGTCCTTCAGGCCAAAGTAGCGGCCAAAAACCAGCAGGTTTTCGGCGCATGAAAAATCCGGTTCCAGGCTGTCAAACTGGCTGACGATGCCGAGTTTGTCTTTGATCGCCAGCGCGTCCTGCGGCATGCGCAGGGCAGCCTCGCCAGGCGTGAAGGTGATCTCGCCCGCATCGGGAGCGATTAGCCCCAGGCACATGCGGATGGTGGTGGTTTTGCCTGCGCCGTTGGGGCCTATGACCCCGAGGCACTCACCGGGAGCGATGGTGAAAGAAAGGTTGTCAACAACCGTTGTCTCGCCGTAGCGTTTGGTCAGGCCTTCAATCTTCAGTAGTGCTTCACTCATGGACCTACTATTGCCTAACAAGCCCCCACGCTTGTCACTGCGTGTACTGCGCTGCACCTTGCAGGCCGCCGCTCGCCAGAGGCTTCGCTTCTGGCACCTGTCCAAACCTGCTCAAACAGGTTTGGGGCCGCAGGCTCCAGCCCCGAGGGGGCCGCTGCGCCTGAGGCCCGGCAAAGCCGGTTCCTCGCGGCCCTTGCTCGAATTGATGCAGGCTGCGCGTGGCTCAGTCCTCGCCGTAGTCATGGTCTGGGTGATTGATGGCGTCCAGCTTCCAGTACCCGCGGCTCACGATCTGCTTTCGGTCTACGCCGAGTTCGCCCGCCAGCAACTCGCGAATACGGCGCATGGCTGCGGCTTCACAGGCGAGGTAGATTTTGGTGTCAGCAGCAATCGCTGGCAGTGCGCGCAGCGCGGCTTCAAGTGGCTGGCCAGCGGCGCGGTGGTCGGTGCCGCGCGGCAGCCACTGCACTTCCAGGGTGGCGGCGCTTTGCAGGGGGCGCTCTTCAGCCGCGCTGATGACCTCAAGGAGCACCTGCGCCGCGGCACTGGCTGGCAGTGCGGCCAATATGGTTTCAATGGCGGGGAGGGCGCTGTCGTCGGCAAGCAGCAGGTGCTGCGTGGCAGTGGTGTCGACTGCATAGCCAGGCCCCGGCCCCATTAAAAACAGCACCTGACCGACTTGTGCCTGCGCAGCCCAGGTCGAGGCCGGGCCTTCACCATGCAGTACAAAGTCAACGTCAACTTCCAGCGTCTCAGGCCGTACCGCCAGCGGCGTGTAGGTGCGCATTGCTTTGGGCCTAGGCGCATCCGGCAGAGGGCGTAGCGGTTCGCTCTGGCCGGGCTCCGGAAAAATGAGCTTGATATAGCTGGCAGGAGTTTCAGGCGTAAAGCCTTCAAGCTCGTCACCCTTTAAGGTGATGCGGCGCATGGCCGGGCTGAGCACCTCTACCCGGATGACTTCAACGCGGCGCGGCGGGCGGCGTTTGCGGGCGGGTGGGGCGGTGGTTTCGGGGCTGGAAGACATGGATGCCTCTCTCGGATTTGAGTTCTAGTTCAAACGAATTGTCATCTACAACCAGTAGACTCGCTCGATGCAATAACAAAATCATTGGCTAGAGTTGGTGACGCCTGGCGGTACTGACGCAGTTGATGACCATCATGGCGACGAAGATGCCGTTCGTTCGAAGAGATTGAGCGCCCACGCTTGCGCGCTTCGCCCCAGTACGCCCTGAGCGTGTCGAAGGATGCCTCTGGCTCAGGCCTGCGTCTGGGAACTCCAGAAATCCCAGGCACGTGAGATCTGGCCGGTATTGGCTTCGTCTGCCGCCAGCGCCTCTGCATCAGTAAGGTAAGTTACTTCACCCAGCGCCATGGCGGCCGCCTGGATCTGCGCATTGTTCTGCGTGTAGACGGCGCGAAACACCGCCTGCCGGAGCGTGCCGCCCGTAACCGTGACACCATGCCCGCGCATCATTACCGCCGCGCTTTGGCCAAGGCTCTGCGCAAGATGCTGGCCAAGCGTGATGTCGCGTATCAGCAGGTCGCTGCCCATGCCTGCGTGGTCGCGGATTTCAAAGTTGGGAATGATGCCGCTTAAAAAACCGCCCATGTGGCAGACCGGCCGCAGGCGCGCGCTTTTGACGATGGTAAAAGGCACGACGGCCGCTGCGTGGCTGTGAACCACGCTCAGCACGTCGGGACGGTTGGCATAAATGGCTGCGTGGATGAACCGCTCCAGGTAAACCTTTTGCCCGCCGTTGCCGAGCAGATTGCCCTGCAGGTCGAAGGCCAGCACGTCGCCCGGTGTGACGGTGGCCGGTGCCATGTTAGCCGACAACAGGAACTGGTCCGGCCGCTCGGGGTGCCGCATGCTGACGTGGCCGAAAGCATCGACCACTCCCTGGTTGAAGAGGATGCGGTTGGCGGTTGCCAGGTCCTGCCTGGCGGTTTCAAGCCTGGCGGCCTCGTTCGTGAAGTTGCTCATGACGCTCCGCATTCCACCGTGATATTCAGGTCCTTGACAACCTGCTGGTTGCGCGCACAGCCCGCTTTGGGCGTCAGGATAGGCGCCATGTAGACGTCGCTCGGCATGATGACGATGGTGTGGCCGTCGGGTGCAGAGCGTGCCACGCTGGCTGCGCCGACGAGGCCGCTGGTGCCGGGGTGGTTGTCCACGATGACAGGCTGGCCCAGTTTGGCGGGCAGCTTTGCGGACAGCATACGTGCCATCAGGTGGTTCCTGGAACCCGGCGCTAAGGGGCCCACGCAGGCAATTACCTTGGTGAGGCTCCAGGTTTGCGTCATGGCGAATGTGGGTGACTGCGCAACCAGTGTACTGGCGACGATCCGATTAAAAGGATGCTTCATGGGTTTGTCTCCTGCCTGTTTAAGCTTTCAAAATCAAATCTGCAAAATGGCGATGCGCTCAAAGCGTGATGTTGATATTCTTTCTTTTGGGTGAACGACAACAGTTCCCTAATCGATTCCTCGCGGCCTATGCCGGATTGCTTGTAGCCGCCGCCACCAGCACCGAGGAAATGCGGCCTTGCATTATTGACCCAGATAAAGCCGGACTGCATGCGTCCTGTCGCATCTTATTATTAAAATCAGAAACTTAATATTAAGGAAGCGCTGAATAAGCCCCTACACAGAGCAGCGACTGCTGCGGCGTTATGACTTCAGTGTTTTGGTTTTCAGATTTCATCGATTCTGTCTGTTTTTAGTGCCTTTTGACCCTTTTAACCCTTCTGCATGGCCCGATGCGCTGCTTTGGCGCATTCTGGGCGCACCTACGCACCTAGCGGCTTACCCCATTTGTTAATGTTGATGAGCGCCAGCATCGCAAACACTCGGTTCGCGTTCTTCTCCAAACCCCGGTAACGCACCTTGGCAAAGCCCCAGATGCGCTTGAGCGTTAAAAACGGGTGCTCTACCTTGGCTCTGGTTTGACTTTTAGTGCGGTTGACTTCTTTGTCTAGCTCCGTTAGCGGCTTGTTTCGGTAAGCCCGCTTGTTGGTGAAGTCTTTGGCTTTGGGCGCTGTTGCTTTGAGTGCCTCCTTCTGGTTGGCATAAGCACTGTCGCCGTACAGCCTGGTCTCGTTGCCGTGCAGCAAGCAACTCAGTTGCTGGCTGTCGTGTACGTTGGCTGCTGTCACGCTGGCGCTATGGACGATGCCGCTAGCGCTGTCTGTGCCAATGTGGGCTTTCATACCAAAGTGCCAATGCCCGCCTTTGGCAGTCGAGGCCATCTCAGGGTCTCGGGCTTTGCCCTGGTTTTTGGTCGAGCTGGGCGCGGCAATGATGGTGGCATCGACGATGCTGCCACCGCAGAGTTTGAAGCCGCTTTGCAGCAAAAGCTCGCCTACCTTGGCAAAGATGGCTGCGCCTAGTTTGTTCTTCTCCAGCAGGTGGCGAAAGTTCAAAAGTGTGGTGGCATCGGGCACGCTTTGGCGGCCTAGGTCAATGCCGCAAAAGTCTCTGAATGCGGCCACGTCGTACATGGCATCTTCACAGGCCTCGTCGGCCAAGTTAAACCAGTTGGCCACGCAGTACATGCGCAGCATGGTCGATAACTGTCTGGGAGGTCTGCCGTTGCCTGCTTTGGGGTAGTGGGGCTCGATCAGCTCTTCTAGCGCTGTCCAAGGCACAAGCTTGTCCATGCGGGCTAGGAAGACGGCTTTGCGGGTGACTTTGTTGTGAGCATCAAATCCGCTGACTGTTAGGCTGCTTTGTTTCATCATGATGCTGTAACGTTTGGGCCTGGCTTGGCGTGGACTTGTTCAGTGTTTCCTTAAGACTTATCCGCGCCAGTTGCGTTGAGTTCCTTGACAGAAAACCCCGCAATTTGGCGGTAACGTTCCTGCCAGTCGGCCAGCTCTTCTTTCGAGATCACGTCTTCAATTTTGTCGAAGCGTTTCCCGCCAGTGCGCGACTCGACAAGGCGCAACACTGCATCGGGCGAGATATCGCGATTAGCGAGAACCACGCGCTTTGTGGGTTCG
>JANXTM010000140.1 GCA_025352405.1 Polaromonas sp. | reverse complement strand
GTGGTGAGGGGAATGTCAGCCATTGAAATGCCATACCGAACCACAGTCTCTGCCCTGGCTTGATGGCTAAGCGACAGCGCAAGGGGCAAGCCCACGGACAGGGCTAAAGGTATGGCGAGCGCGATTCGCCGCAGCTTCTTGAAGACAACATGCATGGAAAACCTCACAGGGTTAAACAAAGATAACCCCGACATGCATGCAATGTGCCAGTTTCCGAAAGTGGCAGAATGTTTATTTCAAGTCACTGTTTTCATTGGATTTATTGCCTTTTGTATATGCGGGTCGCAGCATATCCTATGCGGACCAGACACCTCGTACAGAAGCCGCGTACAAGCCCCGTGCATGCAATGCGCTGTTTTGCAGCATAGACACGAGGGCACAACTGAAAGCGCCCAGCCCGCTAAGTCTGGGCCTGTCCCTGGGTAATCTTGCGATGCAATCTGCGCAAAAACCACCACACCCCGACGACAACGCACGGAATAGCCAGGGCGGCACTGCTTTCCGGGCTGTACGGCCAGCCAACCTTTTCCAGTCCTTTAGCCAGATAGGCCACCAGCCCAACGATGTAATAGGTGATGGCGGCTACCGACAGACCCTCGACGGTTGACTGCAACTTGAGCTGCAGGTCTTGCCGGCGATTCATAGAGGCCAGCAAAGCCTGGCTGCTTTGCTGCTGTTCGATTTCGACCCGGGTACGCAATAAATTACTCATGCGCGAGACCCGCTGGCTGAGTGCATCTTGCCGCCGCGTGGCCCATTCGCAGGTGCTGCGCGCCGGCGTCAGGCGGCGCTCCATGAACTCACCTATGGTCTGCAGGCCGCTCAGGCGCGATTCGGCGATGTCGGCAATGCGTTTGTCGACCAGCTCAAAATAGGCCGCACTGGCAGAAAATCGCGAATGCGTGGCGGCGTGCTGGCTTTCGACTTGTCCCGCCAGGCTAGTCAGGCGGTCCAGCAGCTGCGCCTCATCGTCGCGCGCGGCAACGCGAATGGATTGCGCCAGCTCGGCCAGTTCACGCTCGGCAGTTGCCAGCACGCTGTAGGCCTCCCGCGCCGCCGGCAGGCCCATCAAAGCGGCCATGCGGTAGGTTTCGATTTCAAGCAGTTGCTGCACCAGCCGGCCCAGGCGGCGCTGTGTCATGCCCTTGGTTCCATTGACGGCAAACAGTACCATGCGTGAAAACCCGTCGGCATGGATCGCAAAATCAGTGAACACCTCTCCCTGCTCGTCCGCCACATACGCACCGACCAGGTTGTCTTCGAGCAAAAGGTGTTTGACCAGGGCCGGGCGGCTGACTACCGGTTGCGGCAACACCCACAAATGCATGCTGCTCAGGCATTGGCCCGGCAAGGCCGCCAGCCAGTCCTGCGGCACCGCATCGCTGGCGGTCAGGGGATCGCGATCATGCGCAAGGTGCGCGAGCGCGTCCGGCTCCAACGGGCGGGCGAAGGTGTAGCTTACAAACTCGGTGTGCAGTTCCCAGCGGATACGAAACAGCCCGACATCCATACGGACATGGATCGACTGCGCGTCTGGCTGCGGCAAATGGTGGCTACGAAGAAGGCTCGCCACATGCTGGCGACTGGCCTCACGCTCGGCTGCGTCACAAAGCATGACCACATGCGAGATGGCCAGCGGCGCTTCCATGGCCTCGGGCGGACGGGCGTGGATTTCGTTGTGCAGGGCAACGCGGGCGGGATGCTGAAGGAATTGAAACCTGGAGGACATGTAAATGATGACATCCGAAAAAAGAATGGCCTCATTTTGGCAGCGAAAAAAACGGCACTCAAAAGTGCCGTTTTTTAAAGTGCGTGTGCTGATTCCCGCTCGCTTACTCTTCGACGAAAGCCTCTTCGCGTTTGTTCTTGACGGCAGGCAGAAGAACAATGACCAGCATCAGCGCGCCAGCTGCGAGCAAACCGGCAGATAGTGGGCGTGTCACAAAAACGCTCCAGTCACCGCGCGACAGCAGCAACGCACGGCGCAGGTTTTCTTCCATCATGGGGCCGAGAATAAAACCCAACAGCAAAGGCGCTGGCTCGCACCCAAGTTTGACAAACAGATAACCAATCACGCCAAACGCGCCCACCATCCACACATCGAAAGTGTTGTTGTTGGTTGAGTACACACCAATCGCACAGAACAGCACAATGGCAGGGAACAGATAGCGGTAAGGCACCGTGAGCAGCTTGATCCACATGCCGATCAGCGGCAGGTTCAAAATAATCAGCATCAGGTTGCCAATCCACATCGAAGCAATCAGGCCCCAGAACAACTCGGGGTTGCTGGTCATGACCTGCGGGCCTGGCTGAATATTGTGAATCGTCATGGCGCCGACCATTAGCGCCATCACGGCGTTGGGTGGAATGCCCAGCGTCAGCAGCGGAATAAACGATGTCTGGGCGCCGGCGTTGTTGGCCGACTCAGGCGCGGCCACGCCGCGGATATTGCCCTGGCCAAAAGGCACTTCGCCCGGCTTCATCTTGATTTTCTTTTCAAGCGCATAGGCTGCAAAGGCTGCCAGCAAGGCACCACCACCGGGCAAAATGCCCAGTGCAGAACCCAGGAAGGTACCGCGCAATACGGCCGGTGTCATGTCTTTAAAGTCCTGCTTGGTGGGCCACAGACCTGTCACCTTGGCCGTGAACACTTCGCGGTCATCTTCTGGCTGGGCTAGGTTGCTGATGATCTCGCCGTAGCCAAACACGCCCATGGCAATCACCACAAAGCCGATGCCGTCCGTGAGTTCAGGTATGTCAAAGCTGAAACGGGCCACGCCCGAATTCACGTCGGTGCCAACCAGGCCGAGTAGCAGACCCAGCACAATCATGGCAATCGCCTTGAGCAGCGAGCCTGAAGCCAGCACCACAGCGCCGATCAGACCCAAAATCATCAAGGCAAAGTACTCGGCAGGGCCGAACTTAAAGGCCAATTCTGTCAAAGGAGGTGCAAAGGCCGCCAGAATCAGCGTACCCACGCAACCGGCAAAGAACGAACCCAGGCCTGCAGCAGCCAATGCGGGCCCCGCTCGGCCTTTTCGGGCCATCTGGTAACCGTCAATACAGGTCACGACCGATGACGATTCACCCGGCAGGTTGACCAAAATGGCTGTGGTTGAGCCGCCATACTGCGCGCCGTAATAAATGCCGGCGAGCATGATCAGAGCCGACACAGGTGGCAGCGCGTACGTTGCGGGCAGCAGCATGGCGATGGTCGCCACCGGCCCAATGCCGGGCAGCACACCGATCAGGGTCCCCAAAATACAACCTACAAAAGCGTAGACCAGGTTGATGGGCGTGAACGCCACACTAAAGCCCAACGAAAGATTTGAAATCAGATCCATGATGGCTCCTTAGCCGGTGATAAAGGCTGGCCACACTGCAAATTGCAGCTTGAGCACAAGGACAAAAGCAACATAGCTGCCAGCAGCCAATATCGTCGCCAGAATAAAAGTGTTTTTAACCTTCCAGCCAGTTTCGGCCATGCTCGCAACAAAGGTCAGCGCGTAAATGCCGGCGATCATGCCCATGGCTGGCAACTTGATGCTTGGCAGACCGCCAAGAAAAATACCAAAAAGCAAGTTAGCTGCAATGATGTAGACCAACGGCTTCCAGGCCCACTTGCCAATTCTGTCGCCGCCTTCGGTCTCGACGACAAGCGACTTGAAAGTCACCGCAATGCCCAAAATGGCCATCAAAACACCGAGCATGAGGGGAAAGTAACCTGGCCCCATGCGGGCACCTGAGCCGACGTTGTAAGTGGTTGCACCCCACGCAAAGGCGGCTCCGACGCCCATGAACATGAGGCCGGAAAAAAAGTCTTTTTGACTCTTGATGTTCACAGCTTGTCTCCTCAATAAAAATTTAATGAGGGAATTATGTGATTAATCGCCTGAACCTTTCATGTGGCTTTCACTTATAGCAAAAAAAGCGCCGTGGCCGCGCGAAAAAGCCCAAAGTAGCGACAAGTCTGCAAGAAAGGGCCTCAGGACAGAGGCGGCGTAACTGCCAGGATTTCTTCAATAGTGGTGACGCCTTCGGCCACCTTGAGTGCACCCGCCAGCCGCAATGGGCGCATGCCATCGCTGATGGCTTGGCGGCGCAGGGCCTCCATATTTGGCTCTTTGGTCACTTTTTCCTTGTAGCCTTCTGTCACAGATAGCAGCTCATAGAGCCCCATGCGGCCCCGAAAACCAGTCATCCGACAGTCAACGCAGCCCACGGGCTTGAAGGGCCGGTAGCTCCCACTGATTTTCCAAGGCTTGACCATCTCTGCCAGCGCCTCGCGGGAGGCGTTCTCGTCTTTGACTTTGCAATTGCTGCACAGGGTGCGTACCAGCCGCTGGGCCAACACCCCGAGCAGCGTGGCGTTTATCAAGTACGACGGCACACCCAACTCCATCAGGCGCGACACCGCCGATGGCGCATCGTTGGTGTGAAGGGTGCTGAAAACCATGTGGCCTGTGAGTGCTGCCTGAACCGCCATGTCGGCAGTTTGCAAGTCCCGAATCTCGCCAACCATGATGATGTCTGGGTCTTGGCGCATCAGGGCGCGCAGGCCCTCGGGGAAATCAAAGTCCAGATGCGGCTGAACCTGGGTCTGGTTGAATGACGCTTCGATCATTTCAATCGGGTCTTCGATCGTGCTGACATTGACCGCTTCGGTGGCCAGCCGCTTGAGGGTGGAATAAAGCGTGGTGGTTTTACCCGAGCCGGTCGGCCCGGTCACCAGCACAATGCCATGCGGCCGCTTCACGAGTTGTTCCCAACGCTCAGCGTCGTGGTCTGAAAACCCCAGCGCGTCAAGATTTTTGACGGTCGTGTCCGGGTCAAAAATACGCATCACCATTTTTTCACCGAAAGCGGTGGGCAGTGTAGACAGCCGCATTTCAACCTCGTCGCCGCGCGGGCTGCGGGTCTTGATGCGGCCGTCCTGCGGTCGGCGTTTTTCAACCACGTCCATGCGGCCCAGCAGCTTGATGCGTGCGGTCATGGCGTTGTGCACGCCCATCGGCAACTGGTAGACCGGATGCAGCATGCCGTCGATGCGAAACCGTATCACGCCCTGCTCTCGCCGCGGCTCCAGATGGATGTCACTGGCGCGCTGGTCAAAGGCGTATTGCCAGAGCCAGTCAACGACCTGCACCACGCCCTGATCGTTGGCGTCGAGCTGTTTGCTGGTTTTACCCAGCTCAACGAGCTGCTCAAAGCTGGCCGCGCCCGCATTGCCGCCAGATTTGAGTGCGGCCCTGACAGACTTCGCCAACGCGAAAAACTCGACGGTGAACTTCGCAATATCCAGCGGATTGGCCACCACCAGACGCACGCTGCGTTTGGCTTGGCGCTCGACCTCGGGCAACCAGTCGGTGATGAAGGGCTCAGACGTCGCAATGACCACCTCTGAAGGCGTGACCTGCACCGGCAACACCTTGTGCCGCTCGGCGTACATGGCGGACATGGTGTCTGCGACCTTGCCCACATCGACCTTGAGCGGGTCAATCCGCAGGTAACTCAGACCCGCACGGCCTGCCAGCCATTGGGTCATGGTTTCAACGTCCAGCGGCTTGCCGTCAGACACGCGCGTCATGCTGACGCTGGCAAGACGAATCAAGGGCGGCTGGGCACTTTGCACCTGGGCACAGCGGGCGATGGTTCGGGCAGCCTCTGACGCGCTGAT
>JANXTM010000217.1 GCA_025352405.1 Polaromonas sp. | reverse complement strand
GGGAACAGCATCAGCGCTAGCCCCGCCCAGGTGAGAGCGCCCATCGAAGTCTTGCGACCACGGCGAAAAGCAATCCAGCCAACAACACCAAACAGACTTGCGCCGATTAGGTAGGCGGGGCTGGGCAATTCAAGCCCAAGGGCAGCGAGTTCTTGAAGGAGGTCCATTCGGTAAGCTATCTGGCTCAAGCAGGTACAAACGGCTGTACCGTAGTCTGTGAAAAGTCTGTAAATGACCAAAAACTAACCGCAAACAAAAAACCCCGCTATGTTTTAAATAGCAGGGTTTCTATATGCCGTAAGGCTTTATCACTGGTGGCCTGGGGCGGAATCGAACCACCGACACAAGGATTTTCAATCCTCTGCTCTACCGACTGAGCTACCGGGCCTGAGCCTCTAAGTATATACCAGCCAACGGGTGTTTTTTTATACCGCCTGCAAACCCTGCATCCAGTTAACCGCCGCGCTTGCCGCGGGTCAGGTCTACGCCCAGCTGTTTAAGTTTGCGGTACAGGTGGGTGCGCTCCAGTCCGGTTTTTTCTGCCACGCGGGTCATGGAGCCGCCTTCCTTGGCGAGATGAAATTCGAAATAGGCTTTTTCAAATTCATCCCTCGCCTCACGTAACGGTTTCTCAAGCAAAAAACTTTGCGTTGCCAGCGGGCCCAGCTCCACCGGGACAGGCGGGGCACTGCCCGTCATGGCGGCTTCTGCTGTCAAGTCGACGAGGCTGATGACTGCACCCGAAATCACCGGCTTGCGGCCAACCGACTTCACCAGCCCCTGCTCTACCGCTTTAAGCAATTTTTGAAGGGTGATGGGCTTTTCAAGAAAGGCCATGGCACCGATTTTCGTAGCCTCTACCGCTGTATCAATGGTGGCGTGCCCGCTCATCATGATGACGGGCATGTTTAGCAAGCCACTGGAAGACCATTCCTTGAGCAGCGTCACGCCGTCGGTGTCAGGCATCCAGATGTCGAGCAGCACTAGGTCTGGCTTGGTACGCAAACGTGCAGCTCTGGCTTGCGCGGCATTTTCAGCCAGCTCAACCTGATGCCCTTCATCGTTCAGAATTTCTGAAAGAAGGTCGCGTATGCCCAGCTCGTCGTCGACCACCAGAATATTTGCCATGATTTGATTGTTGCCCTGACAGTAGTTTGTCGATGTGGAAATAGCTAAAGAAGTTGTTACGAGATGTGTTGCTAGCCTGCAACTGCGAATGATAACGAAACTTGCGCGCCCTGTACGACACCACCCTCCGTGCGGTTGGAAATATCTACCCGCGCACCATGTTCGTCAGCTATTTTCTTAACCACTGCCAGGCCCAGGCCAGTACCTTTGACCTTGGTGGTGACGTAGGGCTCGAACGCACGCTTAAGGATGTATTCCGGAAAACCTGTGCCCTTATCGCGCACAGTCAACCGCACCCTGCGCGAGGTGTCAGAAAACTCTGTTTTGAGGGTGACGCGGCCATCGGACCTGCCCTCGTGGGCGTCTTGTGCGTTTTGCAGCAGGTTGTGAATGACCTGACGCAGTTGCTGGGCGTCGCCCTGAATCGGCGGCGCTCTCACGTCAAGCTCTGCAATGATGGGGACGGCTGCGTTTTCGCTGCCATAAAGCTGCAGCACATCATTGACCAGCGCATTCAGGTCCACCGGTTTGAGCTCTGCAGCAGGCAGCCGTGCGTAATCGCGGAACTCGTTGACAAGCCGTTTCATGGCGTCGACCTGGTCCACGATGGTTTTGACCGATTTGGTAAGCAGCGCCTGCTCAGCCGCGCCCACCTTGCCGGTGAGCTTCATTTCAAGCCGCTCGGCGGACAGCTGAATGGGTGTGAGCGGGTTTTTGATTTCATGCGCCAGCCTGCGCGCGACCTCGCCCCAGGCTTGCGCGCGCTGGGCCGACACCATTTCAGACACATCGTCAAACACCAGCAAGTACTCTTCAGTGCCCGGCATTTTGGCACCACGTGCTATCAGGGTGATGGCGTTGTCAGGCGCGCCCGGCAGGGCCGCGTGCAGCTCGAACGATTGCTGCCACTGCTCTGAACCGTGTGCTGCATGGTCCGTGCGGTCGCCAAGGTAATTGTCAAACTGGGCCTGCACGTCTTTCGCAAACAGCTCAAGGCTGGGTACCTGGCCCAGTGACTGGCCGTGGTAGGCCGCCAGTGGCGCACGCAGGATGCGGGTCGCGCCGGGGTTGCTTGACTGTATGCGGCCCGCATCGTCGAGCACGATCACGCCTGCCGTGAGGTTGTCCAGAATGGTTTGCAGATTGGCGCGCGCGGCATCAACCTGGCTCATGCTTTGCTGCACGGCCGACCGGGCATCACTCAATTGCTGGGTCATGTCGGCAAACGAACGGGTCAGCCCGCCCAGCTCGTCTTTGCCTTGCAGGGCGGCTTTGGGGGTCAGATCGCCCTGGGCCACTTGGCGCACGCCCTCTGCCAATACCAGCAGCGGTTTGGCAAGTTGGTTGCCCAGCACCACTGCCAGCAGTACCGCGCCAAACACCGCCAGAAACAGACTGAGCGTGAGTGTGCCTATATACATTTGGCGCAGGCCCCCACGCGCCAGCGCCCGTTCCTGGTATTCACGGTTGGCCTCTTGAACGGCGATGGCGTTGGCTACTATCGTCGACGGAATGACCTGTGTAATCTGCAAAAAACGCGCCTCGCCCAACAAGCCGATATTGGGACTGTTGACCACCGCGATCGCCTTGATGCGTGCGGGCATGGGTACACCCGCCACCACGGGGATGCCACTGGCCAGCTCGCCAGTACCTGTGAGCACTACTTCATCGAGCCCCTCAATCTGCGTGACCACGCGCTGCACCCGGGCATTTCGCAGCTGCTGGGCCGCAGGGCGCTCGGGATTGAGGGTAAACCGCGATGCACCTACGCTGGCAATCACCTGGCCCGAAGCCGTCCACAACACCACGTCACTGGCCGACATCTGGTCACGCATGCGCTCAATTGCCACGCCGGCCATGGCATCCGGGGCTTCTGAAATCTGCGTGGCGGCCTGTTTGGTTTTATTGGCCAAATCGAGCGCCAGGGCGTCCAGCGTGGCCCGGCCCAGATTTAGGCCAGCGTCGAGTGCGCCTTCTACCTTGACGTCAAACCAGCTTTCAATCGAGCGCGATACAAACTGGTAGGACACCACGTAAATCATCAAGCCAGGCATCAGCCCGACGAGCGCAAAAATAGCGGCCAGCTTCACCAGCAACCGACTGCCAAAGCGCCCGCGCCGCAGCCGCAGCAACAGGCGCGTCACAATCCAGCCAATCACCAGCAACAGCAAAACCGCTACGACGATGTTGAGTACCAGCAAGCGGGCATAGTTACGCTCGTACAGCTCGCGGTTGCCCGTGGCTTGGGTGAGTAAAAACAACAACACCAGACCCAGGGCCACCACCGCGCCCACACCAACACCCACCGTCCAGCGAAAAGCCGGGCTGCTCCTGATCGATGAGACGTTGTTTTTAAGGCTCATCGGTCGGCCTCAGTCATGGTGATGAAGCCTTGGATTTGTCGGTGCCGAGGCTGAACGGGCGCATCGGCCCGACCTGCAGAAGCTCGGTTTGCTGTACAGAAATCGTCCAGTCCTTTTGTCCAGCCACACCGATCTGGAAGGGCCGGGGCAGCTGGGATAAATCCATGTTGAAACTGAATTCGAGCTTGTACACGATGTCGGGATCCAGCTCGGCGTTGTCGGCGATTTTCCAGCGCGACAGTCGCTGCACCGCGGACAGGGCCTCGGGCAAGGTCTCGTAGTTCTGGTTTAACGTGGCCCGCAAACCCGAAGTGTTGTTGATCAAGCCGGCGACGATATTGACGCGCCAGCGCCGCGTGAGTGGCTGAAATGACAGCCGAATGGTACGCGTGGCACTGGCCACCCGGCGGTCGGTCCAGTACCAGCGATTTTGGTACGTGTCGGCTTCCACCGCGAAAAACATCGGAATGCCTTTTGTCAGGGCGTCTTCCACGACGGGGGGAAGGTCAAACTGAACCAGCGCCGACAGGTAAACGCCGTCGTCGGCACGTTCAACCTTGAGCTGGGTCAACTCGGTAGCAGACGCAGGCGCACCAAAGTGCAGCAGAAAAACGCACAGGCACCAGACACAAAACCGCCTCACGACGGGGTCAGGCGTTGCGTTTTTCAAGGAGGGCGTAATAAAAACCGTCGTGCTCACCTGCCAAATTGTCCGGTAAAGTCGGGCTCGCCGGGCTTGCGACGCCATTTTGGGGCAGTAAATGGCCCGGCGAGGGCATTAAAATCGCATCGGTGTGGTGTGCAACAAACGTTTGTATCTGGACGTCACCTTCTGCCCTGAAAACCGAACAGGTGCAGTACACCAGACGACCACCCGGCTTGAGAAGCGGCCACAAGGTGTCAAGCAGCTGGGCCTGCAGGGCGGCCAGCTGGGCAATATCGGTCGGTCTGCGCAGCCAGCGCACGTCAGGGTGGCGGCGCACGATGCCCGAGGCCGTACACGGCGCGTCGAGCAAAATCGCATCAAACAGCATACCGTCCCACCAGCCGTCAGGTTGCCCGGCGTCGCCCACCACAATATGAGCCTGCAGGCCGAGCCGCTGCAGGTTGTGGCCAATGCGCTCACAGCGCCTGGCGTCAATGTCAAGGGCGGTGACGTCGGCATCGACCAATTCCAGCAGGTGTGCCGTTTTGCCGCCGGGGGCGGCGCAGGCGTCGAGTATGTTCAAACGGCCACGGCCGTGCATGGGCGCCAGCCCCTTGACCAGTAAAGGCGCGGCCAGCTGGGCAGCGGCGTCCTGCACTGAAAAATGGCCCTCTGCGAAGCCTGGCAATGACGGTATGGGCTGGGCATTGACCAGCACCACACCGTATTCACCCACCGGGTATGCTTCTATATTCATAGCAGCTAGCCCCCGCAAATACTGCCCGGGAGTCGTTTTTCTTTCATTAATCCGCAGAATCAAGGATGCCCGGTTGTTGTTCGCGCGCAAAATCGCCTGCCAGCTGTCTGGGTGGTCTTTGCGAACGCGGTCTATCCACCACTGCGGGTGGTTCCACACTGCCTGGGGGCTTTTGTCAGTGATCGCGACCAATTCGTCCCGCTCGCGCAGAAAGCGGCGCAGGCAACCATTGATAAAGCTGGCCTGGTGCGTGGTTGCTTCGCTGCGTTTGGCGGCTTCTACGGCCTGATCAACAAGAACATAGGGCGTGTAAGGTGCGTCGGCCTCGTTCCAGGCCAGTGCCAGGGCCACACAGAGCAGCGCATCCGCTTCCGGCGGTGGGGGTCGTTTGGCGAGTTGCTGGCGCAGCGCTTCTGCGCGGCCCAGCCAGCGCAGCGCGTGAAAACCGAGTGACTGCACGCCTGGCCGCAGCGCAGCGTCTACATCTTCAAGGGCGGCGGTCATGGACTGGCCGTCTCTAACCGCCATTAACAAAGAGGCGGCCCCCTGCAGCTGGCGCCAGAGGGGGACTTGGGTCGGGTTGTCTTGCATGGCCCGTATTAGACCAGCCGGGAGCGCCACGGCGCACGACTTGTAAGCTTTCTCCGTATTGCAAGTTGGGGCCGCGGAACCGGCTTTGCCGGGCCGCAGGCGCAGCGGCCCCCTCGGGGCTGAGCGCTGCGGCTCCAAACCCGCCTGCGCGGGTTTGGACAGCGCGAAGGGCCTGCGCATCTTGCGCTGGCACGTCCAGGGAGCTACACGCAGTGAGCGACCGTGGGGGCCACTAACTCAGGGTATCCGCCCAGATATTGCTGGCCCAATTCAAGGCATAAACGCCTTCCAGCTCTGTCGGCCCGGCGCTGACACCGCCCGACCC
>JANXTM010000210.1 GCA_025352405.1 Polaromonas sp. | reverse complement strand
AAGTCGCCCCTGCCGCACCCAAGGCAGCTGTCGCTGGTGGTCAGCAGCTTGCAATCAAGCCAGGCGATACCGCCGGAAAAATTGCGGCACAGGTCAAACCAGCCAGCGTCTCGCTTGACCAGATGCTGGTGGCGTTGCTGAGAAGTAACCCAGACGCTTTCATAGGCGGCAATATCAACCGCTTGAAATCTGGCACTGTGCTGGATATACCCGGTGCCGACGAGGCGAGCGCGTTGTCAGCCACAGATGCCAGCACGACCATCGTCGCGCAATCCAGGGATTTCAACGACTTCCGCCGCAAATTGGCCGAAAGCGTACCGGCCACACAGGTCGGCAGCGCCAACCGTCAGGCGGGCGGTAAAGTCCAGGCAAAAGTCGAAGACAAGGCACCGGTTGCAGCCACACCTGACAAGCTGACACTATCTAAAGGCGCGGTGCAAAGCAAAGCCGCAGCAGAAGACAAGATTGCAAAAGACCGCCAGGCCAAAGAAGCCTCCGACCGTGTTGCCGAGCTGGCCAAAAATATCGGCGATTTGAACAAACTCAATGGCGTGCCCCCGGCGGCTGGCAGCGCAGCAGCAGCCAGTACAGCCAAAGGAACAGGCGTCGCCGTAGCCAAGCCAGGCGTAGTGCCCGCCGCCTTGCCACCAGCGCCAGTTGCCGTGCCCGCCGCCACCGTCCCGGCTGTAGTTGTAACACCGACGACCCCTGCAAGCGCGGCAGTTGCGGTGACTGCTCAGCCCGCTGCAAACACTACCAGCACGATGGCTGCAGCGACGGCTGCATCAGCACCCGCTGCGGTGGCCAGCGCGCCCGCCTCAGCGGCTTCACAGACTGTTGCAGTGCCTAAAACAGCCACGGCATCGGCAGCCGTGCCTGGCAAAAAGCTTGTAGTGGCAGCGCCACCGCCGCCACCTGAGCCAAGCCTGATGGACGAGCTGACTGAGAACCCGTTCGTGCTGCCCGGTTTTGCGGGTTTACTCCTGCTCTTGGGCGGTTTTGGGTTTTACCGCTACCGCCAGCGCAACAATTCAACGCAAGTTGACAGCTCCTTTCTTGAGAGCCGCCTGCAGCCTGACTCCTTTTTTGGTGCCAGCGGTGGACAACGTATTGATACGAACGAAGGCGGCGCCACAGGCTCCTCCCTGGTGTACTCACCCAGCCAGCTGGATGCTGCTGGCGACGTGGATCCGGTCGCAGAAGCCGATGTTTATCTGGCGTACGGCCGCGACCTGCAGGCAGAGGAAATTCTCAAGGAGGCCATGCGTACCACCCCTAACCGGGTGGCGATACACGCCAAGTTGATGGAAATCTACGCCAAACGGCGCGATGTCAAAGCTTTCGAGGTTATCGCCCTGGAGGCTTTCAACCTGACGCGTGGTGAAGGCCCCGATTGGGCTCACATCGGCGAAATGGGTCGCGCGCTGGATCCTGCCAACGTTCTGTACCAGCCCGGTGGTCAGTTTGCTGGCGTTGCTGGCAGGCAATCAGAGCATGTGCCTGCCAATGCCGCACCATTGAGTGCGGATACGGTGCTGCAGATGGTGCTGCCACAGCACGAGCCAGCCTCGGCGGCAGTAGATTTTGATCTTGATCTTGATTTCTCCATCGATGATGAGCCGGTTGCAGCACTCGCCGCTCACCCAGTGCAGCCACCGGAACCTAACGTCGCCTTCAAGCCAGTGCCTGCGCCCTCATTTGGCGAGCTGGACATGGATTTCGATATAGATGCGGAAGCCGTGAAGCCCATGGTCACTACACCACCAGCATTCTCACTGTCTGCACCGGGGCCCGGTTTTGATGAAAAAAAGGCTGATGATGCGCTGTCAGCCAGCGGCTTGAAATTTACCGATGAGCCATTCAAACCGGCTGGGTCAAGCGCCGCGCCAGCGGCAGCTGTGATGGACCATGGCATGCTTGAGTTTGACATGGGCCTACTGTCTCTGGATCTGGACGGCCCTACGACTGAGAGCCATGCATCAACGGTGGAAACTGAAGCGACGGCACCTGAGGGACCACTTGAGACCAAATTCGCACTGGCCGAAGAGTTTCGGGCCCTGGGCGATATGGATGGTGCCCGCACGCTCGCAGAAGAGGTCTTGGCACAAGCCCAAGGTTCACTCAAGAGCAAGGCGCAGGCGTTTGTAAACGCTCTGTCGTGAACGCCTTTTGAACGCCATGCGTTGGCCGGCGGTCAGCAGGAATTTTTGTTTGTGAGCCGCTGGTGAGAATTGCATTGGGCATCACTTACAGCGGCAGCGCCTACCAGGGCTGGCAAAGCCAGCTCTCAGGCAACACCGTGCAGGACAAGCTTGAAGGCGCACTGGCCAAGTTTGCAGCAAAGCCCATTCGTGTCAACTGCGCAGGGCGTACAGATGCGGGCGTCCACGGCTTGATGCAGGTGGTGCACTTTGACACCCTCCTGCAACGTGAAACCGCCTCCTGGGTGCGGGGCACCAATGCTTTCTTGCCGCGAGATATTGCTGTCCAGTGGGCACAGCTTGTCCCCGGCGAATTTCATTCCCGCGGCAGCGCCATTGCGCGCCGCTATGCCTACGTGGTGTTGGAGTCCGCTGTGCGCCCCAGTGTGGAAGCCGGACGGGTTGGCTGGGTGTACCGATCATTGAATGGGCATGCCATGCGGCAAGCAGCTTTGCATTTGCTGGGCGAGCATGATTTTTCGTCATTTCGCGCAGCCCAGTGTCAGGCCAAATCTCCGGTCAAAACTGTTCAGAAAATAGAGATTACGCAAAGGCCGGGTTCCAGCTACTGGCGCTTTGAGTTTGAAGCCAACGCTTTTCTGCACCACATGATCCGCAACATCATGGGTTGTCTGGTGGCGATTGGTCAGGGCAGCCATCCGCCTGAATGGCTGCTTGACGTGCTGGCCGCACGCAGCCGCGACGCAGCAGCACCTACTTTTTCGCCCGATGGTCTGTATTTTCTGGGACCGGTTTACGAAAAACATTTCGGTCTGCCGGACCGCACCCCGGCTTATGATTGGTTGCCATGAACGCCTCAAGAACCCGTATAAAAATCTGTGGCCTGACCCGCGAGAAAGACGTTGATGCAGCCGTAGCCGCAGGTGTTGATGCCGTTGGCTTTGTCTTGTACGGCCCGAGCCCGCGCCATGTCAGCGCTGAACGTGCCGCCGTGCTGGCGCTCCGTTTGCCACCGTTTGTCACGCCTGTGCTGCTTTTCGTTAACGCTACAGCTATGGAAATCATAGCGGCATGCGCCCGTACTCCTTGCGCCCTTGTTCAATTTCATGGTGACGAAACACCTGAACAATGCCAGCAGGTCGCCCGCCCGTTCATGCGCGCTGCGCGCATTCCGCTGAACGAAAAACCCACGGATGGCGATGGCCGCTTTGATCTCGTAAAATATGTAGCATCTTTCAAAGAAGCCCAGGCCATACTCCTCGACGCGCATGTTGATGGTTTTGGCGGCGGCGGAAAAACATTCAATTGGTCACTTCTTCCTCCAAGCGTCAACGCTCACCTCGTTTTGTCTGGTGGACTCACACCTGCAAACGTGGGCGACGGCATGCAGCAAGTCCGGCCGCGCGGTAAAACGCTGGCTGTCGATGTGAGCTCTGGCGTTGAAACCGCCAAAGGCATTAAATGCCCCGAGTTGATCAATCAATTTGTCGCAGCCGTTCGCGCTGCAGACGACCAATTTGCCAAGAATGTGATTTCAAATGTACGAGTACCAACAACCTGACCTGACGGGTCATTTCGGTGTTTACGGCGGCAGTTTTGTTTCTGAAACCCTGACCCACGCACTGCTCGAGCTCAAGGAAGCCTACGCCAAATACCAGCACGAAGCTGAATTTTTAAAAGAATTCCATTACGAGCTGGCGCATTTTGTCGGCCGCCCTTCCCCGATTTACCACGCTGCCCGCATGAGCCGCGAACAGGGCGGTGCGCAGATTTACCTTAAGCGCGAAGACCTGAACCACACCGGCGCGCACAAGATCAACAACACCATCGGTCAGGCCATGCTGGCCAAACGCATGGGCAAACCGCGCGTAATAGCAGAGACCGGCGCCGGCCAGCACGGCGTGGCCACCGCCACCATTTGTGCGCGCTACGGGCTGGAATGTGTTGTCTATATGGGCAGTGAAGACGTCAAACGCCAAAGCCCCAATGTGTACCGCATGAAGCTGCTGGGCGCGACGGTGGTGCCGGTTGAGTCTGGTAGCAAGACCCTCAAGGATGCTCTCAATGAAGCCATGCGCGACTGGGTTGCGAATGTTGACAACACCTTCTACATCATCGGTACCGTGGCCGGGCCACACCCGTACCCGATGATGGTGCGGGACTTTCAAAGCGTGATTGGCAACGAATGCATCACGCAAATGCCCAAAATGACCGCTGCAATACACAACGGCGGACAACCCGATGCTGTGGTTGCCTGCGTCGGCGGGGGCAGCAACGCGATGGGTATTTTTCACCCTTACATTGCTTATGAAAAAACGCGCCTTATTGGCGTTGAAGCGGCAGGCGAAGGCATGGACAGCGGCAAACATTCGGCCTCGCTGCAACGCGGCCTGCCCGGCGTATTGCACGGCAACCGCACCTATGTGCTGCAGGACGAAGACGGCCAGGTAACCGAGACGCATAGCATCAGCGCCGGACTGGACTACCCTGGCGTCGGCCCCGAGCACGCGTTTTTAAAAGACATTGGCCGGGCTGAATACGTTGGCATCACAGACAAGGAAGCGCTCGATGCTTTCCATTATCTGTGCCGTACAGAAGGTATTATTCCTGCCCTTGAATCTGCGCACGCGGTGGCATACGCCATGGAGCTGGCCAAGACCATGCGGGTTGACCAGTCGATTCTGGTCAACCTCTCGGGTCGTGGAGACAAAGACATTGGTACTGTTGCAGATTTGAGCAACGCCGATTTTTATTGCCGACCCAGCTGCAAAGGCCAGTCTGCCAAAGGCAGTGAACAAATCATTGGGTTTGCAAAATGAGCCGTATTCAAACCGTCTTCGTCGCATTGAAGGCCCAAAACCGTACCGCGTTGATTCCTTATGTCATGGCTGGATATCCCTTCGCGGATGTCACGCCAGATCTGATGCACGGCATGGTCAAAGCCGGTGCCGATGTGATCGAACTCGGCATCCCTTTTTCAGACCCCAGCGCCGATGGCCCGGTGATTCAGAAGGCCGGAGAAAAAGCACTGGCTATGGGTGTAGGTCTGGCGAAGGTACTGGACATGGTGGGCACCTTTCGCATTGAAGACAAAACCACACCTGTGGTTTTGATGGGCTATGCCAATCCAGTCGAACGCTACGACATCAAACATGGCGCGGGCAGCTTCATCCACCACGCATCAACGGCGGGCGTGGACGGCCTGCTGATCGTCGACTACCCGCCCGAAGAATGCGAAGCGTTTGCCGCCCAGCTGCGGGCCAGTGACATGGATTTGATTTTTTTACTCGCGCCCACCAGTACTGATGCGCGCATGGCGCAGGTCGCGCGCGTGGCCAGCGGTTATGTGTATTACGTGTCACTCAAAGGCGTTACTGGTGCGGGCAACCTCGACACTGCAGCCGTCGAAGCCATGCTGCCTAGAATCCGCCAGCATGTCAGCATTCCTGTGGGCGTGGGGTTTGGCATACGCGATGCGGCTACGGCGAAGGCCGTGGGCAGGGTTGCTGACGCCGTGGTGATTGGCAGCAAAATCATTCAATTGATAGAAAATCAGCCGCGCGACCTGGTAGCGAGCGTGGCCCACGACTTCCTCCAGGGAATACGGGCGGCACTGGATTGAGAACCAGCGGCCGCCCTGTAGTACATCAACTGCGGTCAAATTGAGCACACAAGGAATCCACTACATGTCCTGGCTAGAAAAACTCCTTCCTCCAAAAATCACCCCCACCAACCCGACCGAGCGCCGCAGTGTGCCGGAGGGGCTGTGGATCAAGTGTCCGAGCTGCGAGGCGGTACTGTACAAGACTGACCTGGAGAAGAACCAGAACGTCTGCCCGCAATGCAGCCACCACCACCGCATGGGCGCACGTGAGCGTCTGGACGCCTTTCTCGATCCCGAAGGGCGCTATGAACTGGGGCAGGAAGTGCTCCCCGTCGATCCCCTTAAATTCAAGGACAGCCGCAAATACCCGGAGCGTCTGAAACAAGCGCTAGAGACCACCGGCGAAACCGATGCGCTCATCGTCATGGGCGGCGCTGTACACAGTATCGGGGTGGTCGCAGCCTGCTTTGAATTTGACTTTATGGGTGGCAGCATGGGCAGCGTGGTCGGGGAGCGTTTTGTGCGCGGCGTACATGCCGCCATTGAGCAAAAAGTACCCTTCATTTGCTTCACTGCAACCGGCGGTGCACGCATGCAGGAAGGCCTGCTGAGCCTGATGCAAATGGCCAAGACCAACGCATCGCTCACGCGTCTGGCCAAAAAAGGTTTGCCTTACATCAGCATATTGACCGATCCCACGATGGGCGGGGTCAGCGCTGGTTTTGCGTTTTTGGGTGATGTGGTGATTGCCGAGCCCAAGGCACTGATCGGTTTTGCCGGGCCACGGGTGATTGAGTCCACCGTTCGGGTCAAGTTGCCCGAAAGCTTTCAACGTGCCGAATTTTTGCAGACCAAAGGCGCCATTGACTTTATCTGTGATCGCCGTGAGCTGCGAAAAACCATTGCGTCAACATTGGCCATGCTGCTCAAGCAGCCTGCCGACGCTGTGGCCTGAGACTTTCTGGATTTGCTATTAAATTAATAGCAATTACCCATTTAATAGACCGCCGGTAGCGGCTACTCCGATGTGCAAATTATAAAAAAATGCAGCGTGGTGAAGCTGCACCGCCACACTCCCAATTCGCTCAGATTTCCCCAAAACCGCCGCCGCCCGGCGTATGGATTTGAAACACATCGCCTGGCTGCATAGCGGTCTGCCCAATGTGACCCAGGGATTCGACACGTCCGTCAGCACGCACAACCAGGTTTTTCCCGACCTGCCCTGGCTGTCCGCCCGCCAGACCAAACGCGCCGTGTTTGCGGCCGTTCGACAAGATGCTGGCGGTCATGGGTTCCAAAAATCGAATGCGCCGCACGCCGCCATTGCCGCCGTGCCACTCGCCTTCGCCGCCCGAGTTGGCGCGTATCTCGTAGCTTTCCAGCCGCACCGGGAAGCGAAACTCCAATATTTCCGGATCGGTCAGGCGTGAATTGGTCATGTGCGCCTGCACCACCGATGTGCCGTTAAAACCACCCACCAGCTCGCCCGCCTCGTTGGTCAATCCGCCCGCGCCACTGCCGCCTGAAATGGTTTCATAGTATTGATACTTCGAATTGCCAAAAGTGAAGTTGTTCATCGTGCACTGCCCCGCTGCCATCACGCCGAGCGCGCCGTACAGCGCGTTGGTGATGCAGGTGGAGGTTTCAACATTGCCCGCCACCACCGATGCCGGCGGATTCGGATTCAGCATGCTGCCCGCTGGAATGATGACCTTGAGCGGCTTCAGGCAACCCGCATTGAGCGGAATGTCATCGTTAACCAGCGTTCTGAACACGTACAAAACCGCCGCCATGCACACCGCTGTGGGCGCATTAAAGTTATTGCTTTGCTGCGCCGAGGTGCCGGTGAAGTCGATCTCGGCGCTGCGGTTTTGGGTGTCCACACGAATCGCCACTGTGATCTGCGCACCGTTGTCGAGCGACAAGGTGAAAGCGCCGTTTTTCAAACGGGTGATCACGCGGCGAACTGATTCCTCGGCGTTATCCTGCACATGGCGCATATAGGCCAACACCACCTCCAGGCTGAAGGTTTCGACCATCTTGCGCAACTCTTGCACGCCTTTTTCGTTGGCAGCGA
Organism: Polaromonas sp.; assembly: GCA_025352405.1. Lineage (GTDB taxonomy): Bacteria > Pseudomonadota > Gammaproteobacteria > Burkholderiales > Burkholderiaceae_C > Polaromonas. Next base: position 1,367 of record JANXTM010000210.1, on the reverse strand, counting down.
TTTGCGCTTTGAGGTCCGCCATATTCTGCTGCGGGTTGCGACTGGGGTACTCGCCACTGCAGAGCAAGGCAACCATTTCAGCCTCACGCAGCACCCCTCGCTCGACCAGCTTGACGTTGTTGATTTGCACACCCTCTTCTTCAATGCGGGTTGAAAATGGTGGCATGGAGCCCGGTGTGGTCCCGCCGATATCGGCGTGGTGCCCGCGAGAGCCGACGTAAAAGCTTGGTGCGTTGTTGGCGTCCAAATACACCGGGGTGATCACCGTGATGTCTGGCAGATGCGTGCCTCCATGGTAGGGGTCGTTGAGCACATACACGTCGCCAGGCTGCATCGTGCCAGCGTTCTCGCGAATCACGGTCTTGATGCTTTCGCCCATGGAGCCGAGGTGAACGGGCATGTGCGGTGCGTTGGCGATCAGGTTACCTGCGGTGTCAAACAGCGCGCAGCTAAAATCAAGGCGTTCCTTGATGTTGACCGAGTAGGCGGTGTTTTGCAGCTGCAGGCCCATCTGCTCTGCGATGTTCATGAAGAGGTTGTTAAACACTTCCAGTAATACCGGGTCCACCGTGGTGCCAGCTGCAAATGTGATGGTGCGCGCTGCACGACGGTCCAGAACCAAGTGGTCTAAAGCCGTCAATGCGGCCTCCCAGCCGGGCTCTACCACCGTGGTTGCATTTTTCTCGGCGATGATGGCCGGACCTGAAATGATGTCACCGGGTTGCAGGTCTTCACGCACCACCAGCGCCGCATCGTGCCACTGCCCGCCGGAGTACATGCGAACTGTTTCACGGCGTGGCACGTCGCGCGGCGCATGCACGCTCAGGCGGGCTTCAGCAGGTGCATCGCCTGCGATCACCGCCTCAACGGACACCGCCTCGACCACCAGGCCTTTACCCTGCATTAAAAACGAAAAGCGCTGGCGATAGGCGGCTTGAAAACCCGACTCGATCTGCTCCAGCGAGCCAAAGGGAACCACCAAGGCAGCGTCACTGCCTTCGTAACGCACATGCACGCGCTGGCACGTTGTGATCGCGCCAGAGTTCACCTGCTGGCGCTGCAATTCACCCTCGGCCGCGGCTGCAAGTGCGTCCAGCGCGTCTGCGATCCCGGGCAACGCCGCTGCAGTCAGCTTGCGCTCAATGGCTTGTTCCCGAATCACATTCTGATCAGCCAGGCCCATGCCGTAAGCGCTCAGCACGCCGGCCAGCGGATGCACAAACACCTTGGTCATACCGAGCGCATCAGCGACCAGGCAGGCATGCTGGCCACCGGCACCGCCAAAGCACTGCAGCGTGTAGCGCGTCACGTCATAGCCGCGCGCCACCGAGATTTTCTTGATGGCGTTGGCCATCTGCTGCACCGCG
>JANXTM010000159.1 GCA_025352405.1 Polaromonas sp. | reverse complement strand
TACGCCAAGGCCAAGCCGGGCGAGCCCTATGCGTCTTCCGGCCAGGGCACCGCGCAACACCTGGGCATGGAGATGATCAAGCTCAAGGCAGGCATCGACCTTTCTCATGTGCCCTACAAGGGCGGCGGCCAGGCCATCACGGACGTGGTGGGCGGCCAGGTGAAGGTTGCAGTGCTGGGCCTCGCGCCGGCACTACCCTTCCTGCGCAGCGGCCAGCTCAAGGCACTGGCGGTGACAAGCGACAAGCGCTCGTCGCTTCTGCCCAATGTGCCGACCGTGAACGAGACACTGCCGGGCGTCACCACGCTCCAGTGGTTTGCAGTGGTCGGTCCTGCCGGCCTGCCGAAGGATGTAGTGCAAATGCTATTCCGCGAATTCATCGCCATCTCCCAGGACCCGGAAGTCGCGCAGAAGCTGGCCAACGTCGGCCTGGAGGTCCGCACTAGCACGCAGCCTGCCGAGCTGGCAAAGTTCATGGAGCAGGACTTGCTCAAGTGGCCGCCGCTGGTGAAGGCCGCCGGCGTCAAGCTTGAGTGAAAGGACACTAATATGCAACTCAATACAGAAGAACAGGCGATGCTGCGCGGCGAAAAGGGTGTCGCGGTGCAAGAGGCGCTGCAGTTCCAGATCGAAGTAGGAAACTTCTTCGAGGCCGAGCGTTTCGTGCGTATCAACACTGCGCACGTGATGGGCGACATTGAAGTCATGGGCGACGGCGGACTGGGCCTTTTGCGAAATATGTCCGGGCAGAAGGCGCAGTGTGCCGTACCCACTTCCAGCAACGCGCAGTGCATGCACTTTCACCCCGAGCCGCGGCTGCGGCAGGATGCGAATGAAGTCGTCAAAGAGCGAGAGATCCTGTCCATCTTCAACGGCATGCGTATTGCGGCCACCGATACCTGCATTCCCTACCAGACCGTGTACCAGCCGAAGCTCGGTGAGCATGTGGCCTGGGGCGACACGGGCACGGTGATCTATGCCAACTCCGTGCTGGGCGCGCGCACCAATTTTGAAGCCGGCAAGGCCAGTTTTGCGGCAGCCATCACGGGCCGAACGCCGGCCTATGGCTTCCACCTTGATGAGAAGCGTCGTGGCACGCTGCTGGTGGAGTTGGAGGCCGGTATGAATGACCTGGCTGATTGGGGCGCACTCGGAAAGATCGTCGGACATCCGCACCAGGACTACTTTGCCGTGCCGGTGTTCAATGGCTTGGCCCGTATGCCGCTGTCCGACGAACTAAAGCATCTCGGGGCATCACTCGCGAGCTACGGATCAATGGCCATGTTCCATTTAGTCGGCGTCACGCCCGAAGCACCAACGCGTGAAGCTGCATTCGGCGGCAACCAGCCGACGCACACCCTGACGGTGACGGATGCCGACATCCAGGCTGTTTATGACGCATACCGCTATCTCGAGGGCGGCTCGAACATCGTCGTGTTCTCTGGTCCGCAGCTATCTCTCTTCGAGATGCAGGATATGGCAGCACGCTTTAAGAACCGCAAGGTTGCGCCGGGCATGACTGCGGTCATCACCACCAATCACATGATTTACAGCGATGCGAAGCGACTGGGTTACGTGGCTGATCTCGAAGACGCGGGCGTCATCCTGCTGCAGGGCGTCTGCTTCTATATCTTGCAGCGTCTGACTCAGATCCGCGAAGAAAATGGCTGGACGAACCTGGTTTCCAACTCCGGCAAGCTCGTCAACACGATCACGGCGCACCGGTTTAACACGGTGTTGCGCAGAACGCAGGTTTGCGTGGATATTGCCTGTACCGGAGAGCTGCAATGAACCGCGTGCTCCGCGTCCACCGCGCCTGGGGCCCCATGATCGAAGCGCCTGCGCTGGTGATGCGCGAGGGATTCAGCCCCCGTTACGACCTGGATCGGCTGACCGGCGTCATTTCCCGGATCGGCCACAGCGTGCAGGGTGAATCCATCAAGGGCCGCATCCTTGTCATTCCCACTACCAAAGGCGGTGTGGCCGGCGGATGGGCGTTCTTTGACCTGCTTGCCAAGGGTATCGCACCAGCCGGCCTTGTGTTTGGAAAATTGAACCCCGTCATGGTCCAAGGAGCCGTTTTAGCCGGTATGCCTGTTACAGAAGGGTGGACGCCAAACGCGCTGGACTATGTGGCAAGCGGCAACCTGATTCGCATTGACCCTGCGAATCGTACGATCACGGTGCTGCGAAAAGCGGGCTAAAGAGAGGGTTAAGTCAACTGAGCTGAGATTTTTGTAAATAAATGGACTATTCATTTTCCAGGATCGGATACCCATCCACCGGCAACTACAAAGCCACAAACTCTACGCAGTATCTGGTATGCACGGCCGAAATTTCGCCAGCACCGGCAAAATCCGTCCGTCATGCACTTTGTGCAACCGCGAAGCAATGTTGAATCACTGACCATCATGTTGCCAAAGCAAGACTTATCGCCACAGCCGGGGCAATCACCAATCACTCTGTTTACGATCGCCATTCGTACTCCCTAAAATTATTCAGCCATTCACCCAACGACCCTATTCCCAAAATCACACTCCGGATAAAGCGCAGTCATCACCTGAAAGCCCTCCTCCAAGCGTTTGCGCCAACCCGGCCCGCGGGCGTTCACGTCTTTCCACAAGGCTGCAATTTCTGCCGCGTCGTGAACCAGTAAATAGTCGATCAGCGCTGCCGCCTGGGCAACGTCCTTGCGGGCCTTGGTTCTTTGGGCTTGTGGCCGCTCTCCGTACACCAGCAACTTGTGCAGCGCATAGCGCTCAGGGCGTGGCAGGTTAACGACCATCGGGCCGTTGCGCGCTATCAGTGTGCTGCGCATTGGGTCTTCCAGCGACAGTTCCATAAAGCGCAAGGGCTGCATGGTCAGGTTCAGACGCGGCACGGTTACTGGGGCATCACCGGCGCGGCCTCTTGATGTCAAAAAATCGAGGTCAAAGTCTGGTTCATCTGCTTTTTTAAACGATGTACGTTTTTGATTGGGCATAAAGCCCATTTTCAATGAGTCAATTGCAGCCGTGGTGTCGAGCTTGAGGTTCTCGGGCAGCGCCAATGAAATATTTCGGCCAGCATGAGCAAAGTCCAGATCCAGCGTAGCTGCGCCTGCGCTCCAGCGCACGCCCATGATGTTTTGGTAGGCCAGAAAAGCATGCGTGCCCACCAGAATACCGCCCGCAGAAAACAAACCACTGTCTGCAAGGCGCTCAATCACGCGCGCGTGTTTGGGGGGAATATCGGCGCAACCCAGTTCTATGGCGGCTCGCGTCATGCGTACCAGATGCTCCCTCGCAAGCTTTGCAACCGGGTCGCCATGGCGCTTGATTAACGCCTGCGTTGCCGCATCATCGGGGCCAACGTAAGACTGCTGCAATTTGCCTTCGGGCGTCTTCACCTGGTAGTACCAATACGCCCGACCTGACACGGTTTTTTTGGCAAACCCACCGGGCAAGTCCGCAACGCTACGCCGCAAGTCCGCCTGACGCGCGGCATCGTCTACGCCTGCAAAGGCAGTTTGTGCAGCAATCGAGAATTCTTGGTGTAGCGTCATTTATACTACCTTTAAATTTAAGGTAGTATAACAAATCGGGTTTGAACAGCTGGCGGGCGTACCCGACTTTATTCATGTTCGCCAGCCCATGGCTGTCAGGCTGTTCAACGACAGACTGATTTCCGTCGGTGGTGCCGCAAAAATGGCGGGCGAAAGCATGGCTGACATGCTGACCCGGCTTTCGCGGCTGGGTGTGCCCGTGGTGGACTATGACGAGTCATCGCTGGTGCACGAGTTGTCGGCAGCTACTGCCTGGATCAAACCCGTCTTGTTAAAAAAGTAGTTATTGCAGATGCCGAGCCACTGATTGCGCTGACCAGAATCGGGCGGTTGCAGCTTTTGCCGCAACTGTTTGGCGAGGTTTTTCTGACAGATGTCGTTGCGCTGGAAATCACCAGCGGCGGTGTGTTTCCAGACAGCCAAGCGCTACAAAACGCCTTGACCCAGCCCTGGTTGCAAACCGTCACACTGCCAAACACATCGCTGGAAGCCTGCCGCGACTGTATCAATCTTCATCAGATAGACATGGGCGAAGCCAGCGCACTGATGTTGGCCAGTGAGTGCCAGACGCACGGCGACGAAATGCTGCTGATAGTGGACGAAACCCGCGGCAGGCAGGCGGCTTCACACGCTTACATTGCAATCATCGGAACCGCAGGTTTGTTGATATTGGCCAAAAATACGCGTTTGCTTGCAGCCGTCAAGCCTTTGCTGGCAGCGCTGCAGGCGCAGAACTACTTTTTAAGCGCAAGGCTGGTTGAAGCGGTTTTAAGGCAGGCGGGAGAGGCCTGAGCAAACGCCAGCAAGAACAATCAACCTCAATGCGCCCCAGCCGCCGCATCAGACCCGCCGGCCTCCGGCTTGCCGGGCCGCGTCAAATACACCAGCGGAATCAGCAGCAAAAAGATCAGCGCTGACGCATAAAAAACATCGTTGGCTGCGAGCATATAGGCCTGCTGGTCGACCAGCCGGTTGATGGTGCCCAGGGCTTGGTCTGGCGTCAGGCCAGCGCCTGCCAGGCCTATCATGGCGCTGTTGGTGGCTACGCTGCCCTGGTTGACGTACTCACTGATCTGGGCGTGATGCATGGCGGCGCGGTCTTGCCAGATGGTGGTGGCAATCGAGGTGCCAAATGAGCCCGCCACAATGCGTACAAAATTTGACAAACCAGAAGCTGCCGGAATCTTGTCGGGCGCAATGCCTGACAGCGTGATGGTGACCAGCGGAATAAAGAAAAACGCCGTGGCCACGCCCTGAACCACAGTGGGAATCAATATAGTTCCGAAGTCGGCCTGGGTATTGAAGTTGGACCGCATCCACAGCACCAGCGCAAAAATCAGAAACGCAAAAGCGGCAAAACGGCGGGGGTCAACTTTGGCAATATTTTTACCAACAATGGGCGACAGCACCAAGGCCAGCAACCCGACCGGCGCCATGACCATGCCGGCCTGCGTTGCGGTGTAGCCCATGTACTGCTGCAGCCACAACGGCAACAACACGACGTTGCCAAAAAACAGGCCATACCCCACCGACATGGCAAGCGCACCGGCCCAGAAATTGCGCCGTTTAAAAAGCGTTAAATCCACTACCGGGTGCTCCTCAGTCAGCTCCCAGATCACGAAAGCGATCAAACCCACCACGGCCACAATGCCGAGGGCAATGACCTCGCCGGAATGAAACCAATCCAGCTCCTTGCCTTTTTCCAGCATGATTTGAAGTGAACCCACCCAGATCACCAGCAGGGCCAGCCCAACCGAGTCAATCGGCAGCTTTTTGACCACGCTTTCACGTTTTCTAAAAATGCTCCAGGTGATGAACGCAGCCGCAAAACCCACCGGAATGTTGATGTAAAAAATCCAGGGCCACGAGATGTTGTCGGTGATCCAGCCGCCCAGCAGCGGACCCATGACGGGCGCGACTAGTGTGGTCATGGCCCACAGCGCCATGGCGGTGCCTGCCAGCTTCTTCGGGTAGCTCGACAGCAGCAAAGCCTGCGACAGCGGAATCATGGGCCCGGCTACCAGCCCCTGCAGCACCCGAAAGAAAATCAGCGTGGTCATGTTGGGGGCCAAGCCGCACAACCATGAAGTGATGACAAACAAAATAACGCTGGCCGTGAACAGGCGCACCTGACCAAAGCGCTGCGACAGCCAGCCTGTCAGCGGCACGGCAATCGCGTTGGCCACACCAAAACTGGTGATGACCCAGGTGCCTTGGTTGGGGCTGACGCCAAGGTCACCGGCAATGGCGGGCAGCGACACATTGGCAATCGACGTGTCCAGCACGTTCATGAAGGTGGCGGCTGACAAAGCCAGCGTGCCCCAGATGCGGGCTGAGCCAGACAGCGGCTCAAGGGCGGCCGGGTTGGGTGAGGTAGCCATGGTGTGTTTACAGCGGCTTGAAAGGATTTAACGCGGGGCCACTGCAGCGCGGCCCATATTGGCCGCAATCACGCGCCTGACATCTTTGTCTGCTGCATCGCTGGACACGCCGTAGGCATGCACTTCAGCCAGTGCGGTGGGGCGCGGTGCATCTGCAAGGGTTTTGCCGTCTTTCTGGCGCACGTCTACCTCCGCGTCCATCGACAAACCGACGCGCAGCGGGTTGGCGGCGAGTTGCTGGGGATCGAGGGCGATACGAACCGGCACGCGCTGCACCACCTTGATCCAATTGCCGGTGGCATTTTGCGCAGGCAACAGCGAAAAAGCAGCACCCGTACCGACGCCCAGACCCGCGACCGTACCTTTGTATTCGACTTTTTTGCCATACAAATCGGCCACCAGCTTCACGGGCTGGCCAATGCGAATATTGCGCAGCTGCACTTCCTTGAAGTTGGCATCGACCCAGACGTTTTTAAGTGGAATAATGGACATCATGGGCGTGCCGGCAGCCACGCGCTGGCCGAGTTGCACCGTGCGCTTGGCCACGTAGCCATCGACCGGTGCGGGCAGCGCGGCGCGCTGTGTGGTCAAAAAGGCTTCGCGCACCTTGGCAGCTGCCACCAACACACTCGGGTGCTGGTCGATGCTGGTGCCATCGGTCAGGGCCTGGTTGCTGCTGAGCTGCTCACGGGCAGCAACCACACCGGCTTGCGCCGCAGCCAGCGCGCTTTTGGCGTTGGCAAGCTGGGTTTCTGCATGGCCGAGTTCTTCTTTTGAAACCGCGCCGTTGCCGGTCAGCGACTGCCTGCGGGCCAGGTCGTCACTGGCTCTGGCGATGTCGCTCTGGGCCTTGGCCACATCGCTGCCACGCAGGGTGACCTGGGCCTGCAGCGTGCCGTTGTTGGCGTACAGCGTACGCGCCTGGCGCACGGCCTGGGCCAGCGCGGCTTCGGCCTGGTCGAGCGCCACTTTGGCATCGGCCGGGTCCAGCTGCACCAGCGGCTGGCCTGCTTTCACGAAGTCGGTGTCGTCCGCCATGATGGCCATGACGGTGCCGCCAATTTGCGGCGTGATCTGGATCACGTTTCCCTGCACGTAGGCGTTGTCGGTTGTCTCGTAATGGCTGGCGACCAGGTATTCGTAAGCGGCCCAGCCGAGACCAGCCACCACCACCACGCTGGCCAGCGCCGTGAGGGATTTTTTGCGCTTTGGGTTGCCTGCGGGCGCTGTTGCAGCAACCGGTGCGGGCGTTGCTGCGGCAGAAGGCGTTGATTGGGGAGCGTTCATGGTGTGCTGTGCCTTAATTAAAAGGAATCAAGGGGAATAAAAGGGAATGAACAGGAGTCAGGCAAGAATTTACGGACAAAAAAGGCTGCAAAGGCATCAAATACGGGCGCTACTAGCTATGGTTTTAATAGTGCAATAGCTGGCTGACCACCCGCTGCAGGGCTGGGCACATAGCCACCGCCCAAGGCGCGAATCAGCGCCACTTGGGTGTCCAGCGCACGGGCAGACAAGTCCACGGCCTGCCGGCGCTGCGCTAGGACGTTGGTCTCGGCGGTAAGCACATTGAGGTAGTTGCCCAGGCCCGCCTTGTAGCGTTGCAGCGCAATCTCGTAAGCGCCTTCGGCGGCGTTTTGAGCGGCGCGCTGCTCAAGCTGCTGGCGGGCAATGGCCTGCAGGGAGGTGACCTGGTCGGCCACCTCGCGCACGGCATCAATCACCGCGCTGTTATAGCTTTCAACCGCGGCATCAAGATCAGCCGTTTTGCCCCGCAGATTGGCGCGCAGGCGACCCGCGTCAAAAATCGGCAGGCGCAGCGCCGGGCCAACGCCCCACTGCTGGCTGCCGGAGTCAATCAGGCGGTTCAGCCCAATGCTGGACAAACCTGCGAACGCCACCAGGTTGATATTGGGATAAAACTGCGTCTTGGCGTTGACCACGTCCTTGCTAGAGGCCTCGACACGCCAGCGCGCGGCAGCAATGTCCGCCCGGCGGCCCAGCAGGTCGGCAGGTATCGTCGCAATAACGGCTATGTTTTTAAGGGTGTCCTGCGCTGGCGGAACGGTTGCAAGCGCAATGTCGGGCTGACCAACCAATGCGCCAAGCGCATTGCGCGTCAGGCTCATCTGCTCCTGCAGCGATTCGAGCTGCAGGCGCGCTTCAGGCAGGCCTCCTTCGCTTTGACGCAGTTCAAGGCGCGTATCCAGGCCGGCGTTGACGCGATCCTGCACCAGCTTGAGGGTTTCCTGGCGCTGCGCCAGGGTACGGCGCGCGACGCTGACCTGCTCGTTCAGGCGAACCAGCTGAAAATAGCTGCGCACAACATTGCTGGCCAGCAGCACGCGTGCTGCCTGGCTATCCGCTTCAGCGGCGTTGGCATTGCCCAGGGCAGCATCCAGCGCAGCTCGGTTTTTGCCGAAGAAATCAAGTTCCCAGCTGGCGTTGAGCTGGCCTGTGCCGCTGCTGAGTACCGAGCCGGCCAGCGGCGGGGGCACTGCACCGTTGGCGGTGTAGCGCTGGCGCGTCAGGTCAAGCTGGCCATTTAATTGCGGCAAGGTGGCCGCGTCAGCCACCTCAGTCACGGCACGGGCTCTGGTCAGCCGGGCTTCAACCAGTTTGAGATTCGGGCTGGTGGCCAGCGCATGCGCCACCAGCGCGTTGAGCTGGGCGTCACTAAAATCCCGCCACCACTCGGCGCTTGGGGCCGGGTTGATGACTGAAGCAGAGGCAGAGGCCGGGTTCAAACCGAGCGATGCTGCATCACGCAGGGTGGACTGCGGCGCGATGCCCGAGCTGCTGGCACAGCCGGTCATGCCAGCAGCCATGATGGTCGCCGCAACGATGCCCACTGCCGTCACGGCAGCGGAGCGGAAAGCGGCATCCCACACGGCTAATTTGTTTACTTGCTGCGCATCTGGGCTGGCAAGGGGGGAAGCAGCGTGGCGGTCGGCGCACAGGCTGGAGGTGGTGTTCTGGCAGTTCATGATGGGGTACCGGTCGAGGCGTTGCCCGTGTTGGAGGGTGACGACGAGCTTGAGCTGCTGGGTACGTTGTCGGCTGGTAACTGCAGCGTGTGTGCAGTTTGCAGAATCCGGCGTAAGAAACCCTTGAGCATGTGCCACTCTTCGCTAGAGAAACCTGCAAGATGAGCGTTTTGAATGCGGCACAGGGTTTGGGGAATGTCTTTGGTAGCCAGGCGGCCAGCTTCGGTCAGCTCTATGTGCACCACGCGGCGGTCTTCGAGCGAACGCACGCGCCGCACCAGTTGCTTGGCTTCCAGGCGGTCCAGCAAGCGGGTCATGGAGCCGGCGTCAAGCTCGCACTCGCGGGCGAGTTCGGCAACGGTCGAGGCCAAGCCCATGGACAACTTGAGCATGGGCACCCACTGGGCGTTGGTCAGCCCAGTGGCATCCAGATCGCGCTCGATGCCCAGACTCACCATAGATACAATGCGGCGCATCAAATAGCCGACGCTGTCGTTGGGCTTGTAACCGTCAGGGCGATAAAAATCGACCTTGCCGCAGGTTGCGCGCTCCGCATTGCCTGCGCCGCCAGAACTTTCAATCGCGGTCACGGGCTTGTCTAGGTGATGAACTGGGTTTTCCGAATGCATATTTTGATAATAATTGTTTAGGCAATTAATGTCAAGACTATGTTTGCTTTGACATACGATGTGCTTTGTAAATTAATACGAAGACCTTAATATGGGGCGATGAACACCATCGCCAACATCCGCACACGGCTTTTTAAAGTTCCTCTTGCGGAGGTTTTAAGCGACGCCAAACATGGCGACCACACGCATTTCCAGCTGGTCACCGCCACCGTCACGCTTTCCGATGGCCGCCATGCAACCGGCTACACCTACACCGGCGGTAAGGGCGGCCATGCCATCAAGGCCATGATCGATCACGACCTGGCCCCGGCTCTCATTGGCAAAAACGCCGATGACGTCGAAGGTATTCATGAGTTTTGCCAGTGGCATGTTCATTACGTCGGGCGGGGCGGCGTTGCATCGTTTGCGATTTCGGCCATCGACATCGCACTGTGGGATATCCGCTGCAAAAAAGCTGGCCTGCCCCTCTGGCAAATGGCTGGCGGCGCGGCTAACACCTGCAAAGCCTATTGCGGCGGCATTGACCTGATGTTTCCGCTCGATAAACTGCTCGCGAATGTGCGCGGTTACCTGGCGCGCGGCATTCCGGCTGTGAAAATCAAGATCGGCCGGCCGCGGCTGGAAGAAGACATTGAACGCATCGCTGCCGTGCGAGAAGCCATCGGGCCGCAAGCCGTGCTGATGGTCGATGCCAACTACTCGATGACGGTAGAGGGCGCCATCGAGGCTGCGCGCCTGTTCAAGCCCTATAACGTGTTGTGGTTCGAGGAGCCTACGCTGCCGGACGACTACGGCGGCTATGCGCAAATAGCAGCGGCCACCGGCACACCGCTGGCCATGGGCGAGAACCTGCATACCCTGCACGAGTTTGGATACGCCTTTGATCGGGCTGGTTTGTCCTTTATCCAGCCGGACGCAAGCAACTGCGGCGGCATCACTGGGTGGCTGCAAGTGGCGCGGCTGTCTGCCCGACACGGCATTCCGGTGTGTTCGCACGGCATGCAGGAGTTGCATGTAAGCCTGGTGTCCAGCCAGGCTCACGGCGGCTGGCTGGAAATCCACAGCTTTCCCATCGATGAATACACGCTGCGGCCGCTGGTGATCGAGCAGGAACGCGCCGTCGCGCCGGATGTTCCAGGCATCGGTGTGGAGTTCGACTGGTCGCGCCTCATTCCTCACGAAACGGCGCTGTAGTCGCATTTGCTGCCTCTGCCAAACGAAGCTGCGGCAGGCATGACGCGGCACTAGCCAAGTCGACGCCACTAAACTCTACTTATGGCTACAACATCAAACACATTTGTCGCGGCAAAAGGCTCGCCTCGCTCGCTTTCCGGGCTGCTGCCTTTTTTGCGACCTTACTGGGGCCGTATTGCTCTGGCCGGCCTTTTCCTGGTGATGGCAGCCGTCGCTACGCTGGTCTTCCCGCTGGCCTTGCGCGGCCTGATCGATGGCGGCCTGGTCAGTGCCGACACCAGCGCTGCAGCCAAGGGAGCGCAACTGCTGGGCCTGCGGAACCACTTTTTTGAACTGTTTGGCGTTGCTGCTGCGCTCGGCCTCTTTTCAGCCGGGCGGTTTTACACCGTCAGCTGGCTTGGTGAGCGCGTCACGGCAGACCTGCGCAACGCTGTGTATTCTCACGTCGTTCGGCAGAGTCCAGAGTTTTTTGAAACCACACAAACCGGTGAGGTGCTAAGCCGACTGACCGGCGACACCACGCTGGTGCAAACCGTAGTTGGCTCGTCGCTCAGCATGGGTCTGCGCAACGCGGTCATGGGCATCGGTGCGCTGGGGATGTTGGTCTACACCAACCCTTACCTCATGGTGCAGGTGGGCGGCGTGCTGGTACTGATTGTTGCGCCGTCCGTGTGGTTTGGTCGCCGCGTGCGCAAGCTGTCGCGCGCCAGCCAAGACCGCGTGGCAGACTCTAGCGCCATCGCCGCGGAGGTACTGAACGCCATACCCGTCGTCCAAAGCTACACCGCCGAAAGCCGCGAAGCCGCGCGCTTCAATGTCTCAACGACCAACGCCTTCAGCGTCGCTATTCGCCGCACCAAGGCGCGCTCGGTACTGGTGGCCTTCATCATCATTGCCACGTCTGCCGCGCTACTGTGGGGGCTGTACCAGGGTACGCAGGCCGTGATGCGCGGTGACATCACGGCGGGCCACTTGGGCCAGACCGTGGTGTATGTGATTATTCTGGCCAGTGCGACAGCCGTGCTTGGCGAAGTCTACGGCGACCTGCTGCGCGCAGCCGGCGCGACCGAGCGGCTAATGGAGCTGCTCGAGACGCGCTCCCCCATAGAATCTCCCTCTAATCCCGCCCCTGCGCCCGTCATTGTTGCGGGAAGCGCTATCAAATTTGAAGCGGTGACGTTTAACTATCCATCTCGACCGCTGCAGGCCGCGCTGGGCAACTTCAGTATGCACGTTGCCCCAGGCGAGACCGTGGCGATTGTTGGGCCGAGTGGCGCAGGCAAAAGTACAGTGTTTCAGTTGTTGCTGCGGTTTTACGATCCAGCTCAAGGTCGCATTGAGCTTGACGGAGTGCGCACAGCAGACATGGCGCTGGATGACCTGCGCCAGCGGGTGGGCATCGTCCCACAAGACGCGGTGATTTTCTCGACCAGTGCGCTGGAGAACATACGCTACGGCAAACCTGAAGCCACAGACGACGAGGTCAAGGCGGCGGCTAGGGCTGCATTTGCCCACGAGTTCATCCTGCTTCTGCCAGAGGGTTATGACACATTTCTAGGTGAACGCGGCGTTCGCTTGTCTGGCGGCCAGCGCCAGCGCATCGCCATTGCACGTGCCATGCTGAAGAACTCCCCGCTGCTGCTGCTGGACGAAGCCACCAGCGCATTGGACGCCGAGAGCGAACGCATGGTGCAGGCGGCACTCGAATCAGCCATGAAAGGCCGCACCACGCTGGTTATTGCCCACCGCTTGGCCACCGTACAACAGGCCGACCGCATTCTGGTGCTGGACCACGGAAAACTCGTGGAGCAAGGCACGCACGCCGAGCTGGTGAGCCGCGGCGGTGTCTACGCGCGGCTGGCTGCGCTGCAGTTCACGACGTAATTCGCAGCGCTAAAGCCGCCATCTTCAGTAGTAGCCAGTGTGATGGGCTATGCAAAAGCCTTAACTATACATTTTTTGCACAGTAATAAAACAAGCTTGCCTTGGACTTTCTGGCAATAGGCTCCTAAGCTCTGTGACTTGACGGCTTCCTAACTTTCATCACAGGAGTTTTTTCATGTCACAAGCGCCTACGACTGCTGCAAACAGTGCAACAGCCGATCAGCTGCAGCACCCGCTGCCCTCTTACCTGCAGGCCGACAACCTTGGCCCTTGGGGCAACTATCTACAGCAGGTTGACCGCGTTATACCGCACCTGGGCAGCCTGGCGCGCTGGGCTGAAACCCTCAAGCGTCCCAAGCGGGTATTGATTGTTGACGTGCCTATTCACATGGACGACGGTACCGTAGCCCACTTTGAAGGCTACCGCGTACAACACAACGTTTCACGCGGCCCCGGCAAGGGCGGTGTGCGTTTTCACCAGGATGTGACGTTGTCTGAAGTCATGGCTTTGTCGGCGTGGATGTCGGTCAAAAACGCGGCGGTCAACGTGCCTTATGGAGGCGCCAAGGGCGGGATTCGCGTCGACCCGAAAAAACTCTCGCGCGGCGAACTTGAACGCATGACGCGGCGCTACACCAGCGAGATCGGCATCATCATCGGCCCCAACAAGGACATTCCGGCGCCTGACGTCAATACCAATGAGCAAATCATGGCGTGGATGATGGACACCTATTCCATGAACACTGGCTCGACCGCCACCGGCGTGGTGACGGGCAAGCCGGTTGACCTGGGCGGCTCACTCGGCCGGCGTGAAGCCACCGGACGCGGCGTGTACACCGTAGGCTGCGAGGCAGCCCAACACATCGGTCTTCAGATTTCTGGCGCACGCGTTGCGGTGCAGGGCTTTGGCAATGTGGGAGGCGTGGCGGGCAAACTATTTGCCGAAGCCGGTGCGCGTATTGTGGCGGTGCATGACCATGGCGGTACGATTTACCGTGAAGCGGGGCTGGACGTGCCGAGCTTGCTCAAACACGTTGAAGAAACCGGCAGCGTGAGCGGTTTTGCAGGTTCCGAAGTTATTGCCAACGACAGCTTTTGGGACGTTGAGTGCGACATTCTGATTCCTGCTGCCCTTGAGCAGCAAATCACCGCTGCCAACGCAAGCCGGATCAAGGCCCGCATGATTATTGAAGGTGCCAACGGCCCGACAACACCGGCAGCAGACGATATTTTGCAATCGCGCAACGTGCTGGTCTTGCCCGACGTGATAGCCAACGCAGGCGGCGTGACGGTCAGTTACTTTGAATGGGTACAGGACTTTTCAAGCTTCTTCTGGGACGAAGAAGAAATCAACGCACGCCTGGTAAAGATCATGAAGCACGCCTTTGCGGCGGTGTGGGCAGTGTCGCAAGACCAGAAAGTCAGCTTGCGAACAGCGACTTTTATCGTGGCTTGCAAACGGATTTTGCATACGCGCGAATTGCGCGGCTTGTACCCTTGATGCAGCACGCTTGACAGGCCAGAAGACAGGCTCCCTGGCTTAAAACTCCAGGCTGTACTCGTAACGGCCTGCCTTGAGCTCTTGCCGGAAAATAATGGCAGACCGGTAAGCATCAATCCGTTTGAGTTCGGGTTGGGGTGTGTCAGGCTTGGTTGGTTTGACAGCCTTGAGAACAGCCTCAGCGACTGCATGGGTCACAAAAAAGGTCACGCCCTTGACGTTGCCCGGTGACCGAACATCGAAAACGAGTTTGGTAGCGGGTCCTTTTTCAACTTTTTGAGTGACCCGGTCGCGGGCTCTCCACCAGGCCTCTATTTCCTCACCGGAGGCAACAAAAATGTCTTCACGATGCTGCTGCAAACGCTTGATGTAGGGCGGTGTGAGTTTGGCCATCAACCCATCGGCCGCATAGTTTTGCGAGTGGACCGACAGCACGCCCAGGGCACCGGACTCGTTGAGGTAGTCAAAGTCCAGAGTAATCAACTCAGACGCTTCAGCGATGCTCAGTTTCAGCTTTTGGTAGTTCAGATCGTCCATCTGCGTGCGCGGCAGTACAACCAACGCATCTTCCGGGCCAACACCCAGCTCTGACCTGGAGAAAAATGGCATTCTGTCTTCGCTGGCGTTGGGGCCCACCACATGGTGCCGAATACCCAATTTACGCAACTGTTTTTCAGTGTTTTCATCCCATGACTCGGTGGGTGCACGGAACCCGGTCACCTTGGGCAACGCACGAACACCCACGATGTCCTGCATTTCAGCGACCATCTTGTTTAGTCGCTCCTGCTGGACTTCAGGTGCCTTGCCCTTGAAGCCGAAATGAATTTCGGCGTGGTACCCAATTTCGTGCTTTTCTGCAAGCTTTTTAACAATGTCCTTGTTCTTGGTTGCCACGCTCGTCAATGAGTAAAACGTACCGCGCAGCTTGGCTTCATCAAGATCACGCGCAAAGTTGACCGCATTGAAATACTTGTCTTCGGTATCCATTTCCAGCAGCTGGGCAGACAGATCGCCGTTGGGCCAGGCAGCTTTGTAGACGCTGGGTTCCCGCTTGAGCCAGGCCATGATGGCGTCGAGCATTTTGGGTAACTCAAGGCGGTCGTCATACTCCCAACTCGACTCTGCAAAACCAAAATAAACCCTGCGCGAACCACCTTTTTCAAGAAACGCAATCGCGCCGTTGGTACTTTTTGCGGCAGGGTAACGCTGCCAGTCGAAATAACGCGCGGCCAGCCGGGGTGAGTCCACGCGCAGCGGTGTTTCAGCGACCTCACCCAAAAAAATGCGGTCCCCACCCGGAAGCGCCCAGGTCAGGGGCGAATCGCCAAAGGTGTTGAGGAAATGCTCGGCATTTTCATTCGTCACCTTGCCCGTAATTTTCATTTGCAGCAGGTCTTCCACAAAATCGTAACCCGCCCATTGGCCCTTGCCATTTCGGGCGCCAGTGCCCCATGTGGCGAGAATACTGCCACCTGCATCGACAAACGCATTGATGGCCTTGCGCTCCTGCACATCGAGCAATATGGCTGAACCCAGCACCAGAACGCCCGGCTTGAGGCCCGCCAGCAAACTGGTGCGGGACACCTCCCGATAAGATCCTCCGTAAGGCCTGAAATATTCACGCCAGTGTTGTTTCAGGGTGTCATAGCTGGCACCGTTTTCCTTGAAAAAAACCGAAGTGATTGGACTCGCGTACAGATAAACAATGTCCATTGCACGTACGGGTAATGCTGCTGCAGGGATGGCGGTAGCGGCTATCGGTGGGGGCACCTCTGTTGCGGCTATTACAGGCATTGCCGCAAAGACAAAACCCACAAGTGCCAGGCCGACGGCGCGACGGCCCATTTTCTGAAAGGCAGCTTTACCTGAAGAATATATACACAGCATCAGGAGTCCGTATCTTCTTTTTTGCCAGAAAACGCTGGCGTCCAGTCGGCATCCAATACGCGCGAAGGTGCCTGCGCTTTGGCCTCAGAAGCCATGACATTGGGAACGAAGTCCTCGTATTTTTCGACCACTTTGAACACCGTCGCCTGCTCCAAAATTCCCCGTGGCGCGACAAAAACGGTTTCCTGCGGACCCTCGTCAGTTTTAAAGGTAAGGCGGATGGTGTCACGCGTGAACCTGCGAGCCCAATCGTAAACAGGTAAAAACGCGTTATCGGTATGCAGATTGATGCGCGACGCGAGCACTACGCCAGAGCATGCGGCTAGCACCGCAGACGCCACCGAAATCGCAAGCCAGGCACTGGGTGAAAAAAAATGAATCAATTTGTAGAAAGGTGAGGCAGCGTTCATAAAAATGCGGAGCAAGTAGCGTGAGTTTTCAAGAATACATGTTTTTCACCGTCGAGCCAGTTAACGGCAGTCAACTATCTCAACATCCGCCAAGTTAGCGAAACGTGATTTTTATACACCGCAACCGCACCGGAGCAGGGATTTACTGGAGCGTTTCTTTCATCGACGCCGGCAAGGGCAGGACCTCAATGCCTTCTTGCAGCAACTCAATGGCCTCACGCGGAGTGGCCTGTCCGCGAATACTGCGCGCCTCCATGTCGCCGTAATGCATGGCACGAGCTTCATCGGCGAATCTGTCACCGACGTCTTCGGTATTGGCCACCATCTGACGAAGCGCCTTGAAAAATGCGATTTGCTCTAAGACGCTGATGCCTGCCTGCCTGTTTGCGGCCGTATTCAAACCACCAACTGCAACGTTTTGCTGAGATGCCAGCGCAGCTGCATTGGCTGGTGCGCTGGGCTGCTGGCTGCTTTGATGGTTTGCAGCGCTCGCGGCTTCGCGCCCACCCAAATTAAGTCGTGGTGCACTGGGCATTTTTTGAACGTCTTTATCAGCACACATTGGGCATTCAACCAGGCCCCGCGCCAGCTGCGACTGATAGTCATTCTCGGACGCAAACCAGCCTTCAAACGAATGCTGTTGCGCACACTGGAGATCAAGGACTTTCATAACTCAATTATGGTCAAACTCTCAAGATACACAAGACTGCCAATCCAATGCCCATGCGCCCGATAACACGTTTTGCAACCACAAGACGCCCGTGAGTGTTTTGGCATCGGTGACCTCGCCGTTGCGGCACCATGCCAAAAGCTCTGATGACGTAGCCGTAAACACGTCGAGAAACTCGCCGTCATCAAGCTTGCGCTCGCCCAACGTGAGGTCGCGCGCAAACCAGATGTCGATAAATTCAGTGGAGTAAGAAATAACCGGATGCAACACACCAGCCCTCGCCCATTGGCGGGCAGAGTATCCGGTTTCTTCAAGCAGCTCCCTCTGTGCACAAGCCCAGGAAGCTTCACCAGGATCCAGTTTGCCAGCCGGAAACTCGATCATCACAGCCCGCATGGGGTGGCGGTATTGACGCTCCAGCACCAAACGCCCGCCTTCAAGCTGCGCAACAATCATGACAGCACCGGGGTGAATAATGTATTCGCGGGTACTCGGACGCCCATCCGGCAAGCGAACCGTGTCGCGCCTAGCGTGAAGAAAACCGCCAGTGAGAATGTCTTTTGAATCGACCGCTGTTTCATTCAAGTGGCCATGGTGGGTGTCGTTCCCATCGACTGGGCCTGGAGTGGACATCATGTGCGGCGCTTGAACAGATAGCGGTACGTAAAACCAGGAAATGCAAAAGTGATGAAGAGAGCGCCGGTGATGGCATAAAACTCCCAGCCTTGGGGAGCGATCTGCCCAGCCCGCTGCTCTAGGGCGAGACCCATTCCACCAACCAGAAGGTAGCAAACAAAAAGTTCGACCAGACGAATGGCCAGGTTTTTGGGGGTCTTGAGCACTAGTACTGCGAGCAGGCGGTTACTGATAAACGGCAGATTAGCCGCCCACAGGCCGATAAGCACGACCAGCCAGACAGATGCGGTTTGACTCATGAAAAAACGCTAGCTGCCAAGTGACTTGACAATGCTGCTGATGGATTGCGTACACAAAGTCATCAGGCCGCCTGGTACGATGCCCAAAATCAGGATGAGTGCCCCGTTAATAGACAACACCGCGCGCACGTCAGCAGGCGCGAAAATCGGCTGAACATGGCCCTGAGGCGCGTCGAAATACATGACCTTGACAATACGCAAATAGTAAAAAGCCCCAACCAGCGACATCATGACTGCAAAAACAGTCAGCACCAGATAGCTGGTCTGCTGCGAAGAAACCAAAGACTGCAGCACTGCCAACTTGGCATAAAAACCGACCAGTGGCGGCAAACCAGCCAGAGAGAACATGGCAATCGCCATCACCCCAGCGTACAACGGGCTGCGCTGGTTAAGACCTGCGAGATCAGAGATGTCTTCAGACTCGTGCCCGGCACGTGCCAGCAACATGATGATGCCAAATGCTGCCAGTGTAGTGAGCACATAAGTAATAGCGTAGAACATGGCAGCGCTGTAAGCTGACTCTGTGTTGAGCTGGTTACCGTTCACAACGCCCGACAGCAATCCCAACAGCAAGAAACCCATTTGCGAGATGGTTGAAAATGCCAGCATACGTTTGAGATTGGTCTGTGCAATGGCGGCCAAATTGCCAATAAGTAAGGAGCCAATCGCCATTAAAGCCAGCATTTGCTGCCAATCAATGGCCAAGGGCAACAAACCCTCGACCAGCAAGCGAATACAGATGGCAAACGCAGCCAGTTGCGGCGCACCACCGATCAGCAAGGTAACCGCTGTCGGTGCTCCCTGGTACACATCTGGCAACCACATATGAAAAGGCACCGCACCCAGTTTGAAAGCCAGGCCGGCAACAATGAATACCAAACCAAATACGAGCACCTGGTGCTTGATCTGGCGGCTGGCGATGGCATTGAACACCTCGTTGACATCCAGTGAACCGGTCGCGCCGTAAAGCATCGACAAGCCATACAGCAAAAACCCGGACGCCAATGCGCCAAGCACGAAATACTTCATGGCCGCTTCAGTGGCTGTGGCGTTATCGCGGCGCAGGGCAACCAGGGCGTAACTGGACAAGGTCAACAGTTCCAGGCCCATGTAAATAACCAGGAAGTTGTGCCCGGAAATCATCACAAACATGCCCAGCAGGCCAAACAGGCTGAGTGTAAAAAACTCGCCGCCTCGAAGCATGTCACGGGCAGCTGCATACGGTCGGCCGTAGACCAGCGAGACAATCAATGCTATGCAAGCAAAACATTTGAGCCAGGCCCCCATGGGATCCACCACCACCATTTTTCCAAAACCGTAAAAGGTTTCACCGCCAGCCGCATACGCGGCCTCCATCACTGCAACAACAGCCAACGTAAGCAGGCTGAGCAAATAGGTAGCTGTGCGGTGCGGTGTTTTGACCCCAAGATCCACCAGCAAAATAATGCAGGCCATCACCAACAGTACGATCTCGGGGCTAACCGCGATCCAGGAGAGTTTGTCAATCATCTGAATTCTTCGGCAATTAGTTCAGTTTCGATACGGCCACATGCTTGAGCAAGTCGGCCACCGAGGTGTTCATCACATCCGTGAAAGGCTTTGGATATATACCCATGTACAAAACAGCAGCAGCAAGCAGACCCAGCATCAAAAACTCACGGCTATTGATGTCCGTCAGGCCTTTGACGTCGTCGTTGGTGACAGGGCCAAGGTACACCCGCTTGAACATCCAGAGGGTGTAGGCTGCACCGAAAATCAGTGCAGTGGCAGATGCCATGCCAATCCAGAAGTTAAATTTGACAGCACCCAGAATCACCATCCACTCCCCAACAAAACCAGCGGTGGCCGGCAAGCCACAGTTGGCCATGGCAAAAAACAGGGCGAACGCTGCGAACTTGGGCATGGTGTTGACCACACCGCCATAACTCGAAATCTCCCGGGAGTGCACGCGGTCGTAAAGTACGCCGATGCACAAGAACATGGCGCCGGAGACGAAACCATGGGCAATCATTTGAACAATGCCGCCCGATACGCCGAGGTCATTGAAGATGAAAAAACCCAACGTCACAAAACCCATATGAGCTACTGAAGAATACGCCACCAGCTTCTTCATATCCTGCTGCACTAGCGCAACCAGGCCCACGTAAATTACCGCTGTGAGCGACAACGCAATCATGAGCCAGGCCCACTCACGCGACGCATCGGGGACGATAGGCAGCGAAAAGCGTAAAAAGCCATAAGCACCCAGTTTGAGCATGATGGCGGCCAGCACAGCAGAGCCGCCAGTGGGGGCTTCAACGTGCACGTCCGGTAGCCAGGTATGCACTGGCCACATCGGTACTTTCACAGCAAACGCTGCAAAGAAGGCAAAAAAGAGCAGCGTTTGAATAGTGCTGCCAAGTGGCAGTTTGTGCCAGCTCAGAATATCAAAACTGCCGCCTGACTTGTTGTACAAAAATATAAGCGCAACCAGCATCAGCAGGGAGCCCAGCAACGTATACAAGAAGAACTTGAAGGCCGCATAAATTTTGTTTGGCCCACCCCAGATACCAATGATGAGGTACATCGGAATCAGTGTGGCCTCAAAGAAGACGTAAAACAGCAGGCCATCCAGCGCAGTAAATACTCCGATCATCAGGCCCGAGAGAATCAAAAATGCGGCCATATACTGGTTGACGCGTTTGGTGATGGCTTCCCAGCTTGCAATGACAACCACGACATTTATGAACGCAGTCAACAGTACGAACCAGAGTGAAATGCCATCCACGCCAATATGGTAATTGACATTGAAGCGCTGGATCCAGCTGCCCTTCTCAACAAACTGCATGGCCGACATACCGAGCTTAAAGCCGTCGTAGAGCGGCAGGGTGACCAAAAAACTGACGACTGCACCAATCAGCGCGATCCAGCGCACGCTGCGTGCCTGCTCGTCGCGACCAAGTGCCAATAACACGACACCAAAAATAATTGGCGTCCAGATAGCAAGGCTGAGCAATCCCATTCTTGAACTTCCTTCTTGTTCTTATTATTTATTGAGCCAGACGAAGTACGTCATAAGCAAAAACACACCAATGATCATTCCAAAGGCGTAGTGGTAGATGTAGCCGGACTGCAAACGTCGAACAATGTTCGATACCCAACCAACCAATTTCCAGGAACCATTGACCAGCGCCCCATCAATAAGCTTCTGGTCGCCAATTTTCCACAAACCCATGCCCAGTGCCCGTGTACCGCGAGCCAGCACATTTTCGTTAAACCAGTCTAGGTAATACTTGTTTTCCAGCAACAAATAGACCGGCTGACACCTTCGTTTGATCGCGGCAGGCAAGGCTGGATTGACTATGTACATGTAGTAGGCAAGCACCACACCGGACAATGCAAGCCAGAACGGCGGACTGATGAAACCGTGCAATGCCATTTGCGCTGGACCGTGAAACGTCTTTGCCAGCTCCTCCATGGCAGGATGGCGCTCCAGATTAATGGAAATGACCCCTTTAAAAAAGTCTCCGAACAACATCGGTTGTATGGTCATGAAACCAATCACAACGGACGGAATAGCCAACAAGATAAGTGGCACGGTAACCACCCACGGCGACTCATGGGGTTTTTGCTGATCATGCTGGCCGCTGTGCGGATCGTGCGCTGAATGGTGGTCACCGTGGTGGGCGTCTGGATTCTGGTCGTAACGCTCCTTGCCGTGGAAAACCAGGAAGTAAAGCCTGAACGAATAAAAAGCGGTGATGAAAACGCCAGCCAATACAGCAAAATAGGCAAACTGTGCACCCGCCAGATGGCTTTCACGCACAGCCTCAATGATGCTGTCTTTGGAGTAAAAACCTGCGAATAAAGGCGTTCCGATCAGGGCAAGAGTTCCCAGAAGTGACGTGATCCAGGTAATCGGCATGTATTTGCGCACCCCACCCATCCAGCGAATGTCCTGGTTGTGGTGCACGCCCAGAATCACAGAGCCGGCCGCTAGGAACAGCAACGCTTTGAAAAAGGCGTGTGTCATCAGGTGGAACACTGCAACAGAATAAGCCGATGCACCCAGAGCTACAGTCATGTATCCAAGCTGCGACAAAGTCGAATACGCTACCACGCGCTTGATGTCGTTTTGAATAATGCCGAGCAGGCCCATAAACAGCGCAGTGATACCACCGATCACCATGATGAAGCTCAACGCGGCATCGCTGAGCTCGAACAGGGGCGACATGCGAGCCACCATGAAAATGCCAGCTGTCACCATAGTTGCCGCATGAATCAACGCAGAAATTGGCGTTGGACCCTCCATTGAATCAGGCAACCACACGTGTAATGGGAACTGGGCGGACTTACCCATGGCGCCAATAAACAAGCAGATACAAATCACGGTGATCAACATCCAGCCAGTGCCTGGTAAGGTCAACTTGGCCAAATCGTCAGCTTTGGCAAAGGCTTCGCCGTAATTGAGCGTGCCTCCATAAGCGGCCAGTAAGCCGATGCCCAAAATAAAACCAAAGTCGCCCACACGGTTGACCAAAAAGGCCTTCATATTGGCGAAAGTTGCACTTGGTTTGTTGTAGTAAAAACCGATCAGCAGATAAGACACCAGACCGACAGCTTCCCAACCGAAGAAAAGCTGCAGCATATTGTTGCTCATGACCAGCATCAACATGGCAAAGGTAAACAGCGAGATGTAGCCAAAAAATCGGTTGTAGCCTTCGTCTTCTTCCATGTAGCCGATGGTGTAAATGTGCACCATGAGCGAGACAAAAGTTACTACGCACATCATCATCGCTGTAAGACTGTCGACCAAAAAGCCAACTTCCATTTTTAACCCGCCAACCACCATCCAGGTGTAGAGCGTTTCATTAAAACGGGCGCCGTCCATGGCAACGCTTTTGAGCGTCATCGCCGACAAAACAAAAGCCAGCAGCACACCCGAGATAGTCAGAGTGTGCGACAGCCGGCGACCGATCCGGTTACCGCCGAAGGCAGTACCAAAAACGCCAGCTATTACAGCGCCCGCCAAAGGCAGGAGTGGCACCGCCAGCAAAGTAGAGACTGAAAGGGTTTGACTCATTTTTTTAACGCCGATGCAGCAGTCTTGTACAGGTTGTCGCCCCGTACGTCATGAAAAGGGCCGAAAGCCACAGGCCCGAAGTGAAGAATGTGGGGGCTCATTCTTAACCCCTGAGGGTGTTGAGCTCATCAACGTTGATGCTGGACTTGTTGCGGAACAGCAAAACGAGAATCGCCAAACCAATGGCCGATTCAGCAGCCGCAACCGTCAGAATGAAAAACACAAAAATCTGGCCTGCCATGTCATTCAAGTAATACGAGAAGGCGACAAAGTTCATGTTGACAGCCAGCAGCATGAGCTCAATGGCCATCAACAAAATAATGAGGTTTTTCCGGTTCAAAAAAATACCGATGACGGACAAGGCAAACAGCATCGCGCCCAGCGAAAGAAAGTGTCCCAGCGTTAGCGTCATGCCTTTTTCTCCTCAATAGCTGGAGGGACGACTTCAGATATGACTGACTTCATTTTGACCAGCGTCACGCGGTCTGCCCGTTTGACCCTCACCTGCTCTGACGGATTTTGTGATTTTGAGTCCTTGCGCTCGCGCAAGGTCAACGCGATGGCAGCGATGATAGCCACCAGCAAAATGACGGCAGCAATTTCCAGCGGATAAAGGTATTGTGAATAGAGAACCTTGCCCAGTTCTTTGGTATTGGATACTTGCGCACCGATCTGGGCGCCAGCAGCGGCAATTTTAGGTGGCTCGCGAAAGCCGCCCATCAACACGTAAGACATTTCCAGCGCGATGATGGCACCTACAGTGCCCGCCAGCGGAAAGTGCTTCCAGAAACCCTGGCGAACGCCGTCAAGGTTGATATCCAGCATCATTACTACAAACAAAAACAACACCATCACTGCGCCCACATACACGAGTACCAGCGCAATGGCCAAAAACTCGGCCTTCAGCAAAATCCAGATCGCGGCTGCCTGAAAGAAAGCAAGTACGAGGTACAACGCAGCATGCACCGGGTTGCGCGCAGTGATCACCCTGAATGCCGCAAAGAGCAGCAGGGC
>JANXTM010000132.1 GCA_025352405.1 Polaromonas sp. | reverse complement strand
GCCATACTCTTCAGCCTCGACCAGACCGTAAACCACCCATTTGGTGATGGCAAACCACTCATCATCACCACGGCGCACCATGGGACCCAAGGGTTCTTTGGAGATCAGTTCAGGCAGGATCAAATGATCTGCTGGGACTTTGGCTTCTTTGTTACGCACAGAAGCGAGCCCCGAGGCGTCTGTGGTGTAAGCCTGGCAACGACCAGAGAAGTAAGCAGCATTAACGGCTTCCTGCTTTTCAAACACGACTGGTTTCATGTTGAGATTGTTGGCGCGGCTGTAGTCGGTCAGGTTTTTCTCGGTGGTGGTGCCAGACTGCACGCAAACCGTAGCGCCTTTGAGCTGCTTGGCACTTTTTATCTTTCCTTTGACGGGCACCATAAAACCCTGGCCGTCGTAGTAAGTCACTGCAGTCATGTGCAGGCCGAGCGAGGCGTCACGCGTTAGCGAGAACGTCGTGTTGCGCGCCAGAATGTCGATTTCGCCAGACTGCAGCGCCGTGAAACGCTGCTGTGCATTCAGGGGAACCCACTTGACCTTGTTGGCGTCACCCAGCACTGCAGCGGCAATCGCCTTGCAGGTGTCTACGTCCAGGCCAGTCCAGACGCCATTGCTGTCAGCGCCGGAAAAACCGGCCAGACCAACGTTGACACCGCACACCACCTGGCCACGCGCCTTGATGGCATCGAGTGTTTTGCCAGCATGTGCCGGTACAGCCATCACAGCAAGAGTTGCAGCAACGGCGGACAACAGGCCCAGTTTTTTAACTTGTTTCAACATGGTTTCTCCAAAAGTACAAACAAACGAATTCCAAACGGATGAAAAGTAGAGTGCAAAGGTAGATGCAAAAAGCATACCAAGTAAGACTGTAACGCGGCGTTATGCACAAGAAGCGCCTGACAAGGTTTTTTTGACTAGGGGAATCCCCGATGCACGTTCTCAAATGAAGCTTGTGCCGCGAAGTCGTGAGGAGCGGCGGTCGGTTACACGGCTGCGCACCACATGGCATCTTGCATACGGTCTTGCTTGCTCGAGAAATTTATAAAAATAATCGCTGCCCGGCAGCAAAAACGAGAACCTGCTGCTATTTTTTCTGTAGCAACCGGGCAACATGCTCAGCCATGGCCAGCGCGCTGGTCAAGCCTGGTGACTCAATCCCGAAGAGGTTGACCAACCCTGGTACTCCGTGTTCGACGGGGCCTTGAATCACAAAATCGGCTGCGGGCGAGCCTGGCGCTTGCAGCTTGGGACGCATACCTGCGTAGCCTGGCTGCAGTGCGCCATCAGGCAAGGCCGGCCAATACTTGCGCACTTCGGCGTAAAACGCATCACCGCGCGCTGCGTCTACCAGCAGATCGTCAGGGGAGTCCACCCACTCGACATCGGGGCCAAACTTGGCCTGGCCGCCAAGGTCAATCGTCAGGTGCACGCCCAGGCCAGCTGCTTCGGGTACCGGGTAAATAAGCCGGTTAAACGGTGAGCGGCCCGAAAGCGTGAAGTAATTGCCTTTGGCGAAATAAGGGGTGGGAACATGCTGCTGCGCCAGCCCCTGAAAGTGCCCCGCCAGCACTGGCGCGTGCAGTCCCGCCGCGTTCACAACAGTTTTGGCACGCAAACGCGTACCGTCATTTGCTACTAATACAATAGCGTCTTGGCCACATTCTGCCTGCTGCAAAGACGAATTGAGTGCAACCAAACCGCCGGCATTTTCGAGGTCCCCCTGGAGTGCCAGCATCAGCGCATGGCTGTCTACAATACCTGTGCTCGGCGAATGCACCGCAGCGATGCATTCGAGTTGCGGCTCCAGCGCCCTGGCCTGTTCGCGGGTCAACAACACCAGATCGCCCACGCCGTTGGCAGCGGCTTTGTCGATGATGCCTTGCAGTTGGGCGACCTGCTCAAACCGGGTGGCTACCAGCAGTTTGCCGCAGCGGCTGTGGCCGATGCCGCGCTCGGCGCAGTAGGCATACAGCAGGTCTTTGCCTTGGACACAAAGGCGGGCTTTAAGTGAGCCCTGAGGGTAGTAAATACCGGCATGGATGACTTCACTGTTGCGCGAACTGGTGCCGGTGCCAATGGCACCGGCCGCCTCGAGCACCAGGACTTCCCGCCCCTGAAGCGCCAGCGCCCGGGCCACAGCCAGGCCCACAACACCGGCACCGATGACAACACAATCCATCTCATCCATCACTGCACTCCCACGTTGGCTTGCTCGAAACCTTCCAACACATTGACGGCGTTGAGGCCCAACTCGGCAGCGGCATAGCCGCCTTCCAGAACAAAAATGGTCGGCAAACCCATGCGTCCCAGGCGCTCACCAAGCATGCTGAAGTCGCCTGACTGCAGCTGAAATTTTGAAATCGGATCTCCGGCAAATGTATCCAGCCCGAGCGACACCACCAGTGCATCTGCAGCGTGGCCAGCGATTCGGCTGCAGGCTTTTTCAAGCGCGTCAAACCAGACGGCGGCAGATGTCCCCGCGGCCAGCGGCAAGTTGAGGTTGTAGCCCGTGCCTGCGCCTGTACCTTGCTCATCGGCATGGCCCAGGTAAAACGGGTATTCGGTAATAGGGTCGCCGTGAATGCTGGTGAACAGCACATCGGCCCGGTCATAAAAGATGCTTTGCGTGCCATTGCCATGGTGGTAGTCGACGTCGATTAACGCCACTTTATGCGCGCCGCCGTTCAACAGCGCCTGCGCAGCAACGGCGGCGTTGTTGACAAAGCAATAACCGCCCATGAAGTCAGCACCGGCATGATGGCCAGGCGGGCGGGTGCAGCAAAAAACTGCGCGCTGGCCAGCCAGCACCAATGCCGCTGCAGTGGCTGCCGCATCGGCGCCAGCCTTCGCGGCCGCCCAGGTGCCAGCGGTCAGTGCGCAGCCGTTATCCATCGAATACAAACCGAGTCGCGCCGTGAAGTTAGCGGGTTCGACGTCGCTGCGCAGGGTGCGTACTGGCCATACCGAAGGGAAAGGCTGTGAGGCGGCGTTGGCCGGGTCCAGCGCGACCCAGTCCTGCCAGGCATGTTCCAAAAAGCGCAAGTAACGCGCGCTGTGCACCTGCGGCAGCACGGCGCGGCTGTCGACCTGCGCCGCCTGCAGCACATGGCCCCGTTCAGCCAGGCGGCTTTCCACCCTATCGGCGCGCGCCGGGGTTTCAAAACAGGCGACGCGGTCGCCCCTGAAGATTTCGAATGCAGGTGCGTGCAGGCGGTGGGCAGGGTTGTGAATAACGATCATTGAAACTGGATAACAACAGATTAAAGCGTCCGAGGGTCGGTCTTGAGCAGAACCGCAAGCAGCGACTGCAGACTGGTTTTTAGCGGCTCGTAGCCTTCGTGGAGTTTAAACGTCGCTTCATTCATGTAAAGCTTGCGGTTGATCTCCAGTTGAACGCTGTGGCGATGGGCTGCCGGATCACTGTAGCGGCGAACCAGTTCCACCCCCTTG
The DNA here is from genome assembly GCA_025352405.1 of Polaromonas sp. Taxonomy (GTDB): domain Bacteria; phylum Pseudomonadota; class Gammaproteobacteria; order Burkholderiales; family Burkholderiaceae_C; genus Polaromonas. Next base: position 8,535 of record JANXTM010000132.1, on the reverse strand, counting down.
TACGGGTAGTTGTAGGCCACGTTGTAACCAAGGCTGCGCAAATGCGCACACACCAGGCCGGACAAGGCCGCGCTGGCAGTGCTGGCATCCCGGTCACCGACCACAAAATCGGCGTGCGTCTCCCCCGGAAAATCGGTTGCGCTGGCAGAAGCCACGGCAGGCATCGAATGGCAGTTGATATGAATGCTGTAGCCATGTCTGGCCTGGGCCGCGTCGATGGCGTCCTTGACGGCCGCGTGGTAGGGTTTCCAGCAGTTTTCAATGCGCGCCTGGACTTCCACCACGCTAAGCGGGCGCGCGTAAATCGGCACGCCCTCGTCGGTTGCGCGCCAGATCAGGCCCTTGCCCAGACGTACTTTTGCAAGGATTTTCGGGTCTGTTTCTACCGCATGCGGCCAGGGGGCATCAAGCAACGTGACATCCATTTCAGTGGTGTTGCGGTTAGTGTCAAGGTAGCTGCGCGGGAAATACGCCTCGACCCAGGACGCACCAAGGCCGGGGGCAAAGTCATACAGTTTTTCAACATGCGTGTCTTCTGCGGTGCGCAGTGCGCTCAACGCGCAGGCGTAAGCAAAGTCTGCCGGGTAATGCGTGCCGCTGTGCGGGGAATCGAGTACCAGCGGGCTGCTGCCAGCCACCGCGTGAACCGAAGCCGAAAGCTTTGCTGGTGTCAAAAGGTCAATGGTTGAGGTCATGTCATTAATTGTGCCCTTTGCAACTTGGCAGGCGGTTTTATGGGCAGTGGAGGCGCCGAAAGTACGGACGAAAGCGAGGGGTTGAAATTGTCCATGTCGATCAATTCCGCACAAAGCAGACGGCGTCGGGCCAGTGCCGCTTCTTGAATTTGCTACTTATTACATAGCGATTGGCCCGCGTCTTTGCTATGGTATAGCCCTATTTGACTAGTGCTTTCACAGCCTTGGCAGGCATCGGTGCAAGCATTTCCTGCAGCAGCCAGTTACCGGCGCGACCCAAGGGCCTGTGCCGGGACCACACCACATCGACCGGCACCCGCCTCGGCCAGCCGCGCGCCGGCAGTTCGTGCAATTTACCAACCGCAAAGTGGTTCACCATCCAGCGCGGAATCGCGGCCCAGCCAAAACCCAACACCGCCATTTCCAGGAGCATCAGATAGCTCGGTGCCAACCATATCCGGCGCGACACCGGCGCGGCCGCCACCCCGTTGCCCCGCGGCTGGTCTTGAAGCCAGGGGTTCAGACGCAGCTCGCGGTGCTGGCTCAGCAACACGGGGGTGATGTCTTTCAAACTGGCCAGCGGGTGCGTTTTCGCCACAAACAGCGTGATCTCAGACTGCTCGGCCAGCGTGGCTGAACCAATGTCTGGCGGGTAACTGGCCTGGGCGGCCACCACCCCGATCTGCGCCCGCCCGCTTTGCACCAGCGAAACCAGGTCGCCGTGCTCGGCCATCAGGCTTTCGAATGTCAAATCGGGAAAGCGTTGCTCGAAAGCCGTCAGGTTTTCTTCAAAGCGGTGCGACTGGTAGGTGTCTGACCAGACCATGCTGAGCGTGGCCTCCAGGCCGCCGCCCAGCTGGCTGGCCGAGCGGTCCAACCGGTCGCTGGCGGCCAGAATGTCCTGCACCCGTCCGAGCATGACCTGGCCATGTGCCGTCAGCGCAGGCTTGCGGCTGCTGCGGTCAAACAGCTGCAGGCCGAGGTCGATCTCAAGGTTGGCAATGGCGTGGCTTACCGTTGACTGGCTTTTGCCCAGCTTGCGCGCTGCCGCTGAAAAAGAGCCCAGCGTGGCGGCCTCGGCAAAGGCCGTCAGGGCTTCTGGAGAGTGGCGCATGACTGAAGCTTTCAAAGAAGGTTTATCTATCGCTTTGGTAGATGGTTATCAATTTTAAAGTATTCATAATAACGATCAAAATAAAAGTATGACACTTGAAAAATTCATCCCGGAACGTTTTTGCCATGCATTGATATTTGAGGTGCTGGCGATTGGCATTTGCGCTCCTCTGGGTGCCTGGTTGCTGGGCTATCCGCTGGCGCACATGGGCGCGCTGACGCTGATGGTGTCGCTGGTGGCGATGGTCTGGAACATGCTTTTCAATGCGCTGTTTGACAGGGCCCAGAGCCGCATGGGCTTTCAGCGCAACCTGGCCGCCCGCGCCGCGCATGCGGTGCTGTTTGAAGTTGGCCTGATTCTCGCCGTGGTGCCCCTGGCCGCGTGGTGGCTGGGCATCAGCTTGTGGCATGCCCTGGTGCTGGACATCGGCATTGCGCTGTTCTTTTTGCCATACACCTTTGCGTTTAACTGGCTCTACGACAGCCTTCGGGCACGCCTGGTAGCGCGTAAGCAGGCTGCTGCGATCGCTGGTGTGCAACACCACACTGGCTAGCGCATCTGCACTGAACCCGTCACGTTGACCTGCAAGGTGCTTTTGCCCGCTTCAACCGGCACGGCTGATTCGGCCATGTCGGTTTTGGCCTGCATGGCCATCATGCGTGGCCGGGGAATGTAGCCCTGATCGTTGGCGTTGATGGTCACATCGCGCAGGGTATAGCCGGTGAAACCGAAGCCTTTGGCAACTTCAAGCGCCTTGGCTTTAAAGCGCTCAATGGCGAGGGTTTGCGCGTCGCCCTCCACTTTGGCGCGCTGCTCACGGCTCAATGCAAAGCTCACGTTGCCAAGTGTCATGGTCTGAATTTTGCCGGCGGTGGTGGTGATGCGGGCAAAGTCCTTGCCCTCCAGCACCAGCTCGGTCGAACCTTGCCAGCCATTGATCTTGCCGTCTTTGCCGTAGCGCGGGTACAAGCTGAAATTGCCGGTACGCACATCCAGCTGGCCAGGCAGGGCCGCCTGTTTGGCTTGCGTCAAGGCGGTGTCGAGCGCCTGCTTGAGCTGGGTTTGCACCGTGCTGGCGTCGACGCCGTCACGCGTCGTACTCATGGAGATCGACAGCAGGTCCTGCTGCACCTCAACCGAGCCGCTGGCGGTGAGCTGGGCTACATTTTGCAGGGCGCCATGCGGCATTGTCTGGGCATAAATGCCTGTCGCGCACAAAATTGCGGCGCCTGCTGCTATTGTTTTTGTAGTAATCGCAAGTTTTTGGAGCATTGTTTCTTTCGGTGGTTCGGTCGTTCGATACGGTAAAAAAGCATTCGGGGCTTAAAACTCCGGTTGCAACGAAAGCAATCTACGCAGAACGCAACGGATAACGCAAGCCCTTGAGCTTACAAGATACCCATCATGCACAGCATTGGGAAGGCTCGTATGTTCAGATTGCGTTCAATAGAAACTTCTGTAACAGTGTGTCAAAGTGACTGAATAAAACCACATCTTGCCCTTTCAACCCGCAAAATGAGCCAGTTACAAATTAACGGATGACTATGAACCAAGCAACAGCCAACGTCCGACCCGACAAGATCCTCATTCTTGACGACGATGCCCGTATCCGCGACCTGCTCCGCCGCTACCTGGCGCAAGAAGGTTTTGAGGTGATCCTGGCCGAAGACAGCAAAGCCCTGAACCGCATCATGCTGCGCGACGCGGTAGATTTGATCGTGCTCGACCTGATGATGCCGGGCGAAGACGGCCTGTCGATTTGCCGCCGCCTGCGCGCGGCCAACGACCGCACGCCGATCATCATGCTGACTGCCAAAGGCGAAGATGTCGACCGCATCGTGGGTCTGGAGGTCGGCGCTGACGACTACCTTTCCAAACCGTTCAATCCGCGCGAGTTGCTGGCCCGTATCCACGCCGTACTGCGCCGCCGCCCCGTTGCCGAGGTCCCGGGTGCGCCGTCGCTTGACCAGGAAGTCATCGCCTTTGGCCCGTTTTCGTTTGACATGGGCCTGCGCACCCTGCAAAAAAATGGCGAGGAACTGCCCCTGACCACCGGGGAATTTGCCATGCTCAAAACGCTGGTACGCCATCCACGCCAGCCGCTGTCGCGAGAAAAGCTGGCGCAACTGGCACGCGGCCGCGAGTTTGAGCCCTTTGACCGCAGCCTGGACGTGCAGGTGTCACGCCTGCGCAAGCTGATTGAAGTCGATGCTGCGGCACCGCGCTATATTCAAACCGTGTGGGGGGTGGGCTACGTTTTTGTGCCGGACGGCACCAATTGATTAACAGCAGCACACGCGCACTGCGGCCCTTTCGGTTCAGTTAAATATAAATTCACCAGGCGGTCAATTTATATTCAGCCGGCCCCTCGCGTCTTATCTGTGGCATCCTGAAAGCACTGTTTTTTTACCTACTCCATGGATCAGACACATCCCGCGACGCTGGAAACAGGCCCCGCCCCGCTTGACATGCGTCCACGCCGGGGCGTCAGTCTGTTCTGGCGCACCTTTTTCTTTCTGGCATTGCTGCTGCTGGGCTCCATCGTCGCATGGCTGCAAACCTTTCGCTCGCTGGAATCCGAGCCGCGTGCGATTCAAAGCGCACAGCAACTGGCATCGTTGGTCAACTTAAGCCGTGCCGCGCTGCGCTACTCGGACGCGATTGCGCGTGTGACGCTGATCAAAACGTTGGCTGAGGAGGAGCATGTACGCATCACCACGCGTGAACCCGAGGACGTTTTTCAGCTTTTTGAAAAACACGATCTGGGTGATCTCATCAGCGAAGAACTCAAGTCCCGGCTAGGCGACAGCACGGTCGTAGCCAGCGCAGTCAACGGTAAAAGTGGGGTTTGGGTAGGCTTTTCCATCGACGGTGACGCTTACTGGTTGCTGACAGATCCGTCCAAGGTAGGGCCGTCTCGCAAATCGACCTGGATTATCTGGCTGATTATTGCGGCTGTTCTGTCACTTGCAGGTGCGGCCTTCATTGCGCGCCTGATCAACAAACCGCTGCGAGAACTCTCGTTTGCGACAAGTCGTATGCGCGATGGTGACTTTGATGCCAGCCGGCTCGATGAAAAAGTAGCCACGAGCGAAATACGCGAGGTCAATATCGGTTTTAACCGAATGGCCGCACAGTTGTCCAAGGTCGAGCAAGACCGTGTGGTCATGCTGGCGGGTATTTCCCATGACTTGCGCACGCCACTGGCGCGCCTTCGGCTAGAAACCGAGATGAGTGTGGCCGACGAAGACGCCCGTGCCCACATGGCCGCCGATATTTCGCAACTCGACGCAATCATCGACAAGTTTCTGGACTACGCCCGGCTTGATCCGGTTCGACTCGAGCCGGTGTCACTCAACGCGGTGGTGGACGCTGCCCTGTACGGCGTGGAAGAGTATGACGACATGCACATCACAGTGACCATTGCGGACGATCTGCGCGTGTTGGCCGATGAGATCGAGCTGTTGCGCGTGATCTCAAATTTGATTGAAAACGCCCGCCGTTACGGCAAAACGCCAGAGACCGGCATTGCGCGGGTAGACATTGCTGCCAGAACGCGCGACCAGTGGGTGCTCATCAAGGTAAGTGACCATGGCCTGGGCGTAGCGCCCGACATGCTGCCTAAACTCACGCGTCCGTTTTTCAGGGGCGACGCGGCACGCACCGCTGCTACGGGCGCAGGCCTGGGGTTGGCCATCGTCGAAAAAACCATTCAGCGCATGGGCGGGGTGTTTGACCTGGCCAATACCAGCTCGGGCGGACTGGTAGCACGGATCAAGCTTCGTCGAAGCTAAAATTTTGCATAAAAAGCATTCAAAGGCAACAAATACGGGGGCTATGTGCTATTAATATAGTAGCGCCACAGCCCGTGCCTCCATACTCAAGCCCTGGCCGACCGGGCCCAGCTTTTCGGCGGTTTTGGCTTTTACGTTGACGCGCCCAGCATCCAGGGCAAGCACCTCGGCAATCCGGGTGCGCATGGCCGGGATGTACGCAGCGAGTTTGGGGGCCTGTGCCACTACAGTACTGTCGATATTGCCAATGCGGTGCCCGCGCTCTGCCAGCAAGCGGCCAGTTTCCCGCAGCAGCTGCACCGAATCGGCCCCCCTGAAGCGTGCATCGGTGTCTGGAAAATGCGTGCCAATGTCACCCAGGCTTGCAGCGCCAAGCAGCGCATCAATAATGGCGTGGAGGAGCACATCGGCGTCAGAATGCCCCAGCAGCCCGGTGGCATGCGGCACATTGACGCCGCCAATGATCAGTTGGCGCCCAGGCACCAGCGCGTGGGTATCCCATCCCTCGCCAATGCGGAAATCAGGAGAATTGACAGTCATGTGAAGGATCCGGTGATGGGAGGGCTCAAGCCGCTTGCCTGGCGCTGTTACGCGCCAGCAAAATAGCTTCTGCCAGCGCAAAGTCTTGTGGATACGTTACTTTGAAATTCTGTGCACTGCCAGACACCAATAAAGGCATTAAACCCGAGGCCTCCATGGCACTGGACTCGTCTGTCACGGTGTTGCCAGCGGCTTCAAGCGCAGCCAGCAACGCGCCAATCCTGAACATCTGTGGCGTTTGCGCCAGCCACTTATCACTTCGCTCTATGGTTTGCGCTACCCGACCTGCCGTGCTGCTTTTAAGCGTGTCCGGCAGCGACAAAGCCAACAAGCCGCCAACGGCATCATTTTGGCAGGCATCCATCAAAGCCGTTATTTGCTGCGGCGTGACGAGGCAGCGCGCCGCGTCATGCACCAGCACCCAGTCCGAACGCGTTGCTGTTTGCTTCAAAAGCGCGTTCAGTCCATTGCAAACACTGGCGGCGCGGGTGCTGCCGCCTACCGCGGCCAGCTGGTCGCCAGGTTGATTGAAGTCCGGGCAGGCCTGCATGAAAGCCTCATCTTCGGGTGACACCACCACGGCTATGCCCACCACGGCTGGCACCTCACGAAACGCTTGAACCGCGTGCCAGACCACAGCCTTCCCGGCCAGCAACTGGTATTGCTTCGGGTTGACGGTGCCCGCGCGGTTGCCACTGCCTGCACATGGGATCAACGCAAAAAATCGGGGCTTGGCTTCGGCTGTCGTCATCTTTTCATCATAAATTCTAAAATAAGAAGCTTACGTGAATTTAGCGCCTGCAAGCACCCCACTCTTTTCAGTTTTGGGTGCTTGGCAATTTACGTTGCGACTGCTGCTTTTGACGATTCTCCTAATTGACTTGACTGCCCTATGGATTTACCCAAACTCACCCCCGGCAAACGCTACACGCTACCCCAGCCGGTGGGCTCGGCAGACGCCCTGCTGATCGCCAGCCTGGGCCTGCGTGAAAAAGCGGCAGGCAAACTCACGGCCATCATCACGTCAGACGCCACCACGGCACAGCGGCTACTCGACGAGATTGCTTTTTTTGCGCCCGACTTGCGTTGCGCCCTGTTTCCGGACTGGGAAACATTGCCTTACGACACCTTCTCGCCGCACCAGGACCTGATCAGCGAGCGGCTGGCAACCTTGTGGCGCATCCAGCAAAAAAACAAGGACAGCGGTGCCGATGTGGTTATCGTGCCCGCGACCACGGCCCTGTACCGGCTGGCCCCACCCAGCTTTCTGGCGGGCTACACGTTTGAGTTCAAGGTCAAGCAAAAGCTCGATGAAGCGCGGTTAAAGGCACAACTTACCTTAGCCGGCTACAGCCATGTCACGCAGGTTGTCAGCCCCGGTGAATACGCCGTGCGCGGCGGGTTGATTGATTTATTTCCCATGGGCTCGCTGGTGCCGTTTCGGGTGGATTTGTTTGACGACGAGATCGACAGCATTCGCACCTTTGACCCAGACAGCCAGCGCTCGTTGTACCCGGTGCCAGAGGTCCGCCTGCTACCAGGCCGTGAGTTCCCGATGGACGACGACGCGCGTGCGCGCTTTCGCAGCCGCTGGCGCGAACTGCTCGACGGCGACCCAACCAAAAGCCGAATTTACAAAGACATCGGCAACGGCGTGGCCACCGCCGGCATTGAGTACTACCTGCCGCTGTTTTTCGAAGAAACCGCCACCGTGTTTGACTACCTGGGCGACAGCGCCACCGTGGTTCTGCACGGCGATCTGGAGCCTGCGTTTCAGCGTTTTTGGCAAGATACCAAAGACCGCTACCGGCTGGTAAAAGATGCACCCGACCGGCCGGCGTTGCCGCCCGAGTCCTTGTTTCTGGATGCAGAACAGTTTTACGCGCGCGCCAACAGCTATGCGCAGCTGGCGTTGCGGGCCAATGTACAAGATGTTGCAGACAATGCGCAATTTCAAAGTCTCAATGAAATGGCTGTGGTGCGGGGTGCGGAAGACCCGCTGCTTAAACTGAAAAGCCATATTAAAAACACACCGCACCGGGTCTTGCTGTTGGCCGAAAGCGACGGTCGTCGGGAAAGCCTGCTGGACTTTTTGCGTGCCAGTGGCGTCAGCCCCCCCGCTTTTGATTCGCTTGAAGACTTTCAAGCGAGCGAGGACCTGCTGGGCATTGCCACGGCAGCGCTCGACAAAGGTTTCATCTGGCTCGAAGGCGACATTGACTTCATCACCGAGACCGAGTTGTTTGCCGCCGGCACCAGTGTTCGCCGGCGTAACAAAAAGCAGGAACAGGTCAGTGATGTTGAAGCGCTGATCAAGGACTTGTCGGAGCTCAATGTGGGCGACCCGGTGGTGCACAGCGCACACGGCATTGGCCGCTACAAAGGCCTGATC
>JANXTM010000124.1 GCA_025352405.1 Polaromonas sp. | reverse complement strand
AAGCGAAAAAATAGTACGCAGGGAATGCAAGGTGCCGTGGACGGTGTTTCGCCCTGCCATGGTAGTGGGTGACAGCACCACTGGCGAGATGGACAAGATTGATGGCCCCTACTATTTCTTCAAGCTGATCCAGCGCATGCGGCAGTTGCTCCCGCCGTGGATGCCGGCTGTGGGCCTGGAGGGCGGCCGCGTCAATATTGTGCCGGTTGATTTCGTGGTCGATGCGCTCGACCACATCAGCCACAAAGCCGGCGTTGCCAAAAAGTGCTACCACCTGGTGGACCCCGTGGGCTACCGCGTGGGCGACGTACTGGACATCTTTAGCAAGGCCGCGCATGCACCCAAGATGAATTTGTTTGTGAACGCGGCGCTGCTGGGTTTTATTCCCAAAAGTGTCAAAAAAGGCCTGATGGCGCTGGCGCCGGTACGCCGCGTACGCGCTGCCGTCATGAAGGACCTGGGTGTGCCCGAGGACATGCTGACCTTTGTCAATTACCCCACCCGTTTTGACAGCCGCGACATGACCGCCGCGCTCAAGGGCTCCAGCATTGAATGCCCAAACCTTAAAGACTACGCATGGCGTCTGTGGGACTATTGGGAACGCCATCTTGACCCTGACCTGCACATTGACCGATCGCTCAAAGGCACTGTAAGCGGCAAAGTGGTGCTTGTCACTGGCGGTTCTTCCGGCATTGGCCTGTCTGCGGCGTGCAAGTTTGCCGAGGCTGGTGCGATCACTATCATCTGCGGGCGGAGCGAAGACAAGTTGGCAGAGGCCAAAAAAGAAATTTTGAGCTTTGCCGGCAAGGACGCCAGAGTCTTCACGTACTCGGTTGATATTGCCGACGCGGTGGGTTGCGCCGAGTTCACCCAGATGCTGGAAACCAAACATGGTGGCGTTGACTTCCTGATCAATAACGCGGGCCGTTCCATTCGCCGCGCCATTGAGGCAAGTTATGACCGCTTCCATGACTTCGAGCGCACTATGCAACTGAATTACTTTGGCTCACTGCGCGTCACGATGGGCTTGTTGCCCGGCATGGTGGCCAAACGCAAGGGCCATGTGGTGAACCTGAGCTCCATCAGCGTGCTGGTCAATGCGCCGCGTTTTTCAGCCTATGTGGCCTCCAAGGCTGCGCTGGACGCCTGGACGGCCTGTGCCGCCAGCGAGTTTCAGGACCAGGGCATCACGTTTACAACGGTTAATATGCCGCTAGTGCGCACACCCATGACCGCGCCTACCAAGATTTACGACAACATGCCTTTGCTGGACCCGGCTGATGCCGCCGACATGGTGGTGCAGTCCTGCATCAACAAGCCGGTGCGCGTGGCAACGCGTCTGGGCACCACGGTGGCCTTGTTGCACGCTGTTGCGCCACGCGTGACGCAGATACTCATGAACACTACCTTCAGAATGTTCCCTGACAGCTCAGCAGCCAAGGGCGACAAGGCTGCCAAGGCGGGTTTGTCGCATGAAGCCATGGCTATGGCGGAAATGATGCGAGGCATTCACTTCTGAGTGGTCTGTTTCGCATCGCAAGGCGGTAAAGTGGTCATGTGATAATCCGGCGGGAGCGGTTGCTTGTGCTTCACGCTGCGCTACTTAACAGGGGATTCCATGATTTTGGTAACCGGAGGCGCCGGCTTTATTGGCGCCAATTTTGTACTTGACTGGCTGGCTCAATGTGACGAGCCGGTGGTCAATCTTGACAACCTGACGTATGCGGGAAACCTGAATAATTTGTCGTCTCTGGCGGGTGACAAGCGCCACATCTTCGTAAAAGGTGACATTGGTGATGCGGCGCTGGTGGCCAATTTGCTGGCCGAGCACCAGCCCAGAGCCGTTGTGAACTTTGCAGCAGAGTCGCATGTAGACCGATCCATTCACGGGCCGGAAGATTTCATCCAGACCAATATTGTGGGCACCTTTCGCCTGCTGGAGGCCGTCAAGGCCTACTGGGCTGCGATGGCGCTCGAGCCCAAGGCCGCATTTCGCCTGCTGCATGTCTCGACCGATGAGGTGTATGGCTCGCTCGCCCTGAGCGATGCGGCTTTCACCGAAACCCACCGCTATGAGCCAAACAGCCCCTACTCAGCCAGCAAGGCGGCGAGTGACCACTTGGTGCGGGCCTACCACCACACCTATGGTTTGCCGGTGCTCACCACCAATTGCAGCAACAACTATGGGCCCTACCATTTCCCGGAAAAACTGATCCCCCTGATGATCGTCAACGCACTGGCGGGCAAGCCTCTGCCGGTTTACGGCGACGGCCAGCAAATCCGCGATTGGCTGTAC
>JANXTM010000121.1 GCA_025352405.1 Polaromonas sp. | reverse complement strand
GTGACCCGCTTTCTGATCGCCTGGAATGTGGGCACATGCCTTTACGTTTTGCTGGCAGCCATCATGATGGTTCGCTCTTCAAACCATCACATGCGACACCGCGCGCAATTACAAGACGATGGCCAGCTTGCAATCTTGTTTTTTGTCGTTGTTTCAAGCGTGATGAGCCTGGTGGCCATTGCGGCTGAGCTGGCTGTTTCCAAGGACATGCATGGCGCTTTGAAAATTGCCCACATTGCACTTGCGGGCGTCACGGTACTGTCGTCGTGGGCATTCATTCAAATCATGTTTGCCCTGCATTACGCACATGACTACTACGCTGCCGCGTCCCGGGGACGAGCCGTGGGACTGCAGTTTCCGGACAACGAGCCGCCAGACTATGGCGACTTTTTTTATTTCGCGGCGGTCATCGGAACATCCGGACAAACGGCCGATGTGTCGTTCACATCAAAACCCATGCGACGCATCGGCTCAGTGCATTGCATCCTGGCCTATCTTTTCAACACCACTGTGCTGGCCTTGCTCATCAATATTGGTGCGAGTCTGTTTTAATAGGCCAAGGCAGTCGGCTGCGGTGAAAGCATCTCACAGAGTGGTCGGCTGTCACTTTTCCAGACACACCCGGCAGCGGTAGCGCGACACCCTGATTTTTATGGCGGCATTACCAGCCGACCACGGCACCATCGGTGCGCGGCTCTGTCCCGCCGGATAAAACCCCCGCAGCATTGCGCCAGATGATTTGGCCGCGGCCGAATGCAAGCCGGTTGCCTTGCCATTTGACATCGTGCCCCCGCGCAGCCAGGCCCCTGAACAAATGCTCGCCGGTGGTGCTTTCGATAGCCACACCCAAACCACTCTCCCATTCCCACCGCGGGGCGTCCAGCGAGGCTTGTGGGTTCAGCTGGAAATCCACCGTGTTCATGACCATTTGCACATGGCCCTGCGGTTGCATGAAGCCGCCCATCACGCCAAACGGCCCCACAGCTGCGCCATCGCGCGTCAAGAAACCCGGAATGATGGTGTGGTAGGGGCGCTTGCCTGGCGCAATACAGTTGGGGTGGTCGGGATTCAGCGAAAAGTTGTGCCCGCGGTTGTGCAGTCCGATGCCGGTGCCGGGCACCACCATACCGCTGCCAAAGCCCATGTAATTGCTTTGAATAAACGACACCATGTTGCCTTCAGCATCTGCTGTGCTCAGGTACACCGTACCGCCCGCTGGCGGCGTACCGGGACGAGGCAGACCTGCGCGGTCACCTATTAATTTTCGCCGCTCATCGGCGTAAGCACTTGACAGCAAATCGGCCACTGACACGCGCATGTGCCCAGGCTCGGCAATCTGCGCCAGGCCATCGGCAAATGCCAACTTGATGGCCTCTATCTGGCGGTGGTAGGTCAGCACGCTATCGCGCTCTGAAAAATCAAAACCTTTAAGCAGATTGAGTGCTATCAAGGCCACCAGGCCGTGCCCGTTGGGCGGGATTTCCCACACGTCAAAACCACGGTAATTGACGCTGATCGGGTCAACCCACTCAACCTGGTAGGCCGCCAGATCAGCAGTGCTGAGATGCCCGCCCGCGCCCTGCACGCAGGCAGCAATCTGCTCTGCCAAGGCGCCGCGGTAAAAACTTGCCGCACCGTCTTCAGCAATGGACTGCAGGGTTTTGGAGTGGCCTGCCGAGCGCCAGACCTCACCAGCCTCGGGCGCGCGCTCAGGCGCGAAAGTATCAAACCAGGGTTTGAAATGCGCCGCCGTCAGGTTTTTACGAAAAATCTCGGTGGCCTGCTGCCAGGCGTAGGCTACAGAGGGCGACACCGGGAAACCCTCCCGGGCATAGCCAATGGCTGGCGCCATGGACGTTGTCAGCGGCAACTTGCCAAAGCGCTGCGCCATGGCGGCCCATGCTGCAGGTGTACCGGGCACCGTGACCGCCAATGGCCCGTACTTGGGCATCTCGGTATGCCCAAGACTGGTCAAGCTTTCCAGCGTGCTGGTGGCAGCAGCAGGCCCGCTCGCATTCAAGCCGTGCAGCTTGCCGCCATGCCAGACCAACGCAAAGGCGTCGCCGCCTATGCCGTTGGCCGTTGGCTCCAGCACACTCAAGGCAGCCGCTGCAGCGATTGCCGCGTCAATGGCGTTGCCGCCGGCCTGCAATACCTGCAGGCCAGCCTGCGCGGCCAGCGGCTGCGATGTTGCGACCATGCCGCGTTGGGCGTACACGACATTGCGGCGTGACGCATAGGGGAAATGCTGGGCATCAAAAGACAACATGCATGAAACTTTCGGAGTTGTTTCGGGATTATTTATTTGTGTCTGGGGTCCAGCGCATCGCGCAAACCATCGCCCAGAAGATTGAAGGACAGCACCAACAAAAATATCGACACACCGGGCCATATAGCCATCCAGGGTGCGTTGTCCACATAGTTTTTGGCGGTGTTGAGCATGCTGCCCCAGCTCGGCGCAGGCGGTTGCTGGCCTAGTCCAAGAAACGACAGGCTCGCCTCTGCAATGACGGCTGCAGCAATGGCCAGCGTGGCCTGCACAATCAGCGGCGGAAGGGTGTTGGGCAAGATGTGCCGCAGCGCAATGCGCCAGTGCGGGTTACCCACAGCGCGCGCCGCCTCGACAAAATCTTCGACCTTCACTGCCAATACCTGCCCGCGGGTCAGGCGGATAAATATCGGGGTTGCCGACACGCCAATTGCGATCATCGCATTGGTCAGGCTGGGGCCTAAAAATGCCGCCAGTGCAATGGCCAAAATAAGAAATGGCACCGCTAGCATGGCGTCGGTAAAGCGCGAAATTACGCCATCTACCCAGCCGCCCATATAGCCGGCAAGCAGGCCAATCGGCACGCCCAATGCCATGGCAATACACACCGAAACCAGCCCGGCCAGCAGGGAAGCCCGCGCCCCCCATATGACGCGAGACAACACATCACGACCAATTTCATCGGTACCAAACCAATATTGCGCGCTGGGTGCCTTGCGTACCGCGCTCCAACTGGTCTGCAGCGGGTCTTGCGGGGCAAGCACAGGTGCAAAAACCGCGAGCAGCACAAAAACCAGAACAATTGCCAGCCCCAGCATCGCACCCCGGCGACGCAGCAAACGCAGCAGGGCACGTCTGGCAGGGGACAGCTCACGCGGTTGGGCTTGCGGTGATGACTGAATCGGGACAGCGCTCATGGACTTATCCCCGAAGACGTGGGTTGACTAAAAAATAAGCCAGATCGGCCAGCAAATTAAGCACGATATAAACCGTAGAGGTGAACAGCACGACACCCTGCACCACCGCGTAGTCGCGGTTAAAAACGGCATCCACAATCAATTTTCCGAAGCCCGGAATCGAAAAAACCTGCTCGGTCAGCACGGCGCCCGACAGCAGCGTGCCGAACTCAAGCGCCCCCAGGGTGATGATGGGCGTCATGGCATTACGCAGCGCGTGCTTGAGCACCACCTTGCGTTCTGGCAACCCTTTTGCACGCGCGGTACGCACATAGTCTGCATTGAGTACCTGCAGCATGGAACTGCGGGTATGGCGCATCAATACGGCGGCAATCGCATTGCCCAACACAAAAGCCGGCATGATCATGGCCGCCAGATTGGCTTTGAGGTCTTCAAACGGGCTCACATAGCCGGACGCAGGCAACCAGCCCAGTGACACTGAAAACAGCAATATGAGCAAAATACCAAGCCAAAAGTTCGGCGTGGACAAGCCCCACAGCGCCACCACGTTGGCGACATAGTCCCACATCGTGTCTTTGGCAACTGCAGAAATGATGCCTGCAGGAATGCCAATGACCAGTGCGATCAGCATGGCCATTGCCGCCAACTGCAGCGTCACGGGAAGCTTCTCCTGAATCAGTTCAAGGACAGGCTTTTGAATTCGCAGCGATTCCCCAAGATCACCTTTGAAGACGCCACCTATCCAGTACGCGTAGCGCATGGGCAGCGACTCGTCCAGATGCATTTTTTTATGCAGGTAAGCAATAACTGTTGGGTCCTGGTCTTCACCGGCTAACATGATGGCCGGGTCGCCCGGCAGCAACTGCTGCAGTCCAAAAATAATGATGGTGACGAAAAAAACCGTCGGTATCAGGGCGGCCAGTCGCTTGAGGAGGTAGCTGAGCATAAAAGTGGTACCAGGAGCTTTCGCGCCGACGCGGCAGGCCGGCGCAGTGGCCGTTTATTTAAATTGCAGTCCCTGCACGCGCATCAGGCCATCCGGTATGGGGCGAACGCCCGTGAGTTTTTTGTTGTAAGCCCATAGCCAGTTGCGGTGAAACAGGTAGACGACAGGGCGGTCCTTATCGATCTTTGCCGCAAGTTGATCGAACAGTTTGGCGCGCTCAGCTGGCTCCCGCGTGGTGCGAGATTTGTTCAGCAGCTCATCGATTTCGGGTTTGCAGTAGCCCGAATAATTGAGTGGCTGCTTGCAGGCATAAAAACTGAACAGGTTGCCATCGGGGTCAGCGCGGCCACTCCATGCCAGCATGTAAGCATCAAACTGACCTTTATCTGCCAGATTCAGCGAGGTGGCAAATTCAGTGGACTGAATCTTGACATCAAAACCGGCCTCTTTGGCCATGGCCTGCACTACCTGCGCCACGCGCTGGCCATCTGAAGTCGTGGGTGTCATCAAGGTGAACGTGGGGTTCACTACCCCGGCCTCTTTCAGCAACGCCTTGGCACGCGCAATGTTGCGCTTGGGGACGGGCGTATTTTTAGAATAAAACGAATTGTTCGGCGGCAACCACTGGTTGCCTGGCGTGGCCTCGCCGTCCATGGCTACCTGCACGATGCCGGCACGATCTAGCGACAGCTCAAAGGCTTCACGCACACGTGGGTCGCGACCCAGTGGATTTTTCTGCGCCTGGTCACTTTTTCCCGTATTAATGGTGATGCCCTGGTAACCCAGCTCGGTGATGCGCGCAATCTGAAAGCGATTGTCTGCCTTGATCTGGGGGATATCCGATGGTGCAACGCGCTCGATGAAGTCAAGCTGCCCAGAGCGCAGGTTGGCCAGCCGCACGGTTGCATCAACTACGGGCTGAAAAATCACTTTGTCAAAGTGAATGTTGGCCTTGTTCCAGTAGTTGGCGTAGCGCTCAAGCACGATACGGTCTTGCGCCACGCGCTCGGTAAAACGAAAAGGCCCCGAGCACACCGGCTTGCTGCCAAAGCTGGTCGGGTTTTCCTGCGCCGCCTTGGGCGACAGCATCATGCCAGCGCGGTCGGCCAGCACCGCCAACAGCGGCGCAAACGGTGCTGACATGTTCAGCCGAACCGTCAGCTCATCCAGGGCGTCGACGCTGACAACCGGCGCCAGCTCGCCACGGCGGTTGGAGCCGGCCAGGTTTTTATGCCGCTCGATATTGAACTTGACCGCCGCTGCATCGAATTTTTCGCCATCATGAAACGTCACACCGGCGCGCAGCTTCATGATCAAAATCTTGTTGTCAGGCGACCAGACCCAAGAGGTGGCGAGTTGGGGAACGATGTTGAGTTTTTCGTCAATGTCGATGAGCTTGTCGCAGAGCGATGAAAAGACAATTCGCCCGACAAAACTGCGGGCCATGGTGGGGTCCAGTACATCCGGGTCTTCGGCCAGTCCTATGCGCAAGGTTTGCGCCTGCACGCCGGCAGCCAGCAAGGTCGATGTGACCGCTACCGCTGCGCCCAGGCGTAACCCGAAACGGCTGATACGGTGTAACGAGAAAACGGATGGTTTCATGTCATTTTTTCCTGGAGATTTGGCGAGGGATGATGTTTTTGCCGTCAGGCTGAAACAGCAAGTGGCCGGGGCAAAAAAGCGGCTTGCAATGCTTGCAAACGGGCATTGGGGGCTGGTGAAGTATTGAGTGCAGCGGGTGCAGCGACAGCGATATCGCGCCAAAAATGGCAGGCCACGCTATGCCCTTTTTCATGGTCGGGCGTCAATGCCGGCACTTCTTCGGCGCATCGGGTCTGCGCATACGGGCAACGTGTATGAAAACGGCAGCCGGTTGGCGGATTGATGGGGTTGGGCACATCGCCCTGCAACACCACACGGTCATGCCTGGCGCCAGGCTCCGGCAGGGGAATGGCAGACAGCAAGGCTTGCGTGTAAGGGTGGCGGGGTTGCGCAAACAGACTTTTTTTATCGGCGTACTCGACGATTTGCCCCAGGTACATCACGGCGACATGGGACGAAATATGCTTGACCACCGCCAGATCATGGGCGATAAAAATATACGACAGGCCCAGTCGCCGCTGCAGGTCCTGCATCAGGTTGACCACCTGCGCCTGGATCGAAACGTCCAGCGCCGACACCGGCTCGTCACACACGATCAGCCGCGGCTCAACGGCCAACGCCCGCGCGATGCCAATACGCTGACGTTGGCCACCCGAGAACTCGTGCGGATAGCGTTGCAGGTATTGCGGTGCCAGCCCCACCAGATCCAGCAGCTCGGCTGCGCGTTCCCGGTGCTTTCCGCGCGCCAGCCCGTGCAAAGCCAGTGGCTCGGTCAGAGTCTGCTCGACCGTCATGCGCGGGTTGAGTGACGAATAGGGGTCTTGAAAAATCATCTGCAAGCTGCGCCGGCGCGCACGCATTGCCGACGGGCTCAGGCGCATCAGGTCTTCACCGTCAAACCAGACTGTGCCAGACGTTGCCTCCAGCAAGCGCAGCACCAGCCGCCCTGCCGTCGATTTGCCGCAACCGGACTCCCCTACCAGTGCCATGGTGTCACCGGCAGCCAACTCAAAACTCAGGCCGTCAACCGCGTGCACAACCGCATCACCGCGGCCAAACAAACCTTTTTCGACCGGAAAATGCTTGACGAGATTTTCAACGCGCAACAAGGGCGCAGCGGCTACAGGGTTCAAACCGCAGTCTCCAGTTCAGGTGAGATCAAGGAATCTTCGGTGTAGGGCAGTGGCGCTTTCCAGCACGCGGCCTCATGGCCGTCGCCCAGATCAACCAATGGGGGCTGGGCCACGCGGCACTGATCATCGGCAAATGGGCAGCGCGGCGCAAATCGGCAGCCCTGCAAGCCGCTCGTGGGCGTGGGCACCTGCCCCTCAATCGCGGCCAGTCTGTCTTGCTCAAGGTGCAATTTTGGAATCGATCCCAACAGACCAATCGTGTACGGGTGCTGCGGTTCGGCGAACAGACGCGCCACGCTGGCACGCTCGACGATGCGGCCGCTGTACATCACGACCACCTCGTCAGCAAGCTCGGCAATCACACCAAGATCGTGCGTGATGAGCATGATGGCGGTCCCGGTTTCTTCACGCAAGGACCGCATCAGCTGCAGCACCTGCGCCTGAATGGTCACGTCCAGCGCCGTGGTGGGCTCGTCAGCAATCAGCAGGGCTGGCTGGCTTGACAGGGCCATGGCAATCATCACGCGCTGACGCATGCCGCCTGAAAGCTTGTGCGGGTACTCGTCAATGCGTCGCTCCGGTGACGGAATACGCACACGTCGCAGCATCTCAATGGCGTGCTCACGCGCCTCTGCATGGCCCAGCTGGCTGTGGCAGCGTATGCCTTCGATCAACTGGTCGCCAATCGTGAAGGCCGGGTTCAGCGAAGTCATAGGCTCCTGAAAGATCATGGCCATGCGGTTGCCGCGCAGCCCCCGCATTTCAGACGCCGACAACTTTGCAAGGTCAACGCCATCAAAGGTGATGGAGCCCGCTGCAATGCGGCCCTGGCCTTTGGGTAGCAAGCCCATGATGGACAAAGAGGTCACGCTTTTGCCGCAACCAGACTCGCCCACGATACCCAGCGTACGACCGGCCTGGACAGAAAAACTGACGCCATCAACAGCGGTGAATTCACCACCCTCAACCTTGAAGCATGTAGACAAACCGCGGACTTCCAGCAATGCGCTCATGCGGGCATTCCTGCGAGGACTTTGCGGTCCGCATGAAAGCGCTCAATACGCGCTTCGATCACACTGCGGTCAACAATACCCGACGGGTTTTCGCGGCTGGGCAGACAGGTCACGAAAGGCTGAAAACGCTCCAGGCTGACATCGTACAGGCGGCGCAATTCGATGATGGGCTCCAGGTGGTCATCCACACGCAAATCAAGGGCAGGGTAATCCTGCCCGTTGTACACCAGCAGCGCAGCGGCTTGTTTACCGCGCTTGTCGCCACCGGCCGCCTCGCCAGCAGCCAGCGCTGTGATCAGTCGCTCGGCAAAGGGTAAAAAGGCATGCGCTGC
>JANXTM010000116.1 GCA_025352405.1 Polaromonas sp. | reverse complement strand
CGCCGCGCAAGGCTGCATCAAATTGGCAAACGTGAAGTAGTCATACAGCGAGCGGCCGGTACCCACGAGGGTGCTGGTACCGCGCTTGACGCTCAGGCGGCTGTCGGGTACCAGTTGCACTTCGGGCTCGGCCACGGCGATGCCGCTGATCAGGCCCTGGGTGTCCTGCTCTGCCGCAGCCAGTGCCGAGCCAGCGCCGTTGGAGACGCTAGACGCAATCACGATGGTGTTGGAGGGCACCAGGTTTTTAAGGCGCGACACGCCGTCGCTGGAGACAGCACCGTATTTTTCATTCAACACAAAGTAAGCGAACTCAATAGATTGCAGGGTCCATTTGCCCCAGTCTTTTTCGGGGTTTTGCTGCGAGTGCGCGTGCTTGACGGCAAAACGGTTGGGCGTGGCGGTGTTAAAGGCAGCCAGCTCCGCACTGGTCATGTTGGCCGTGAAAATAGAGGCCTTGCCAGCGGCTGTTGCGTCTGTACGCACGCCATTTTGCACGCTCACGGTATTGTTCTGAAGGTCATGGATGCCGTTGCCGGTGCCCTTGTCGGTGTAGGCCACAGCGCAGCCGTTTTTCAGGCCCCACTCACCGGCTGAACCGATGGCACCATAAACACCGCGGGAGCCGCTGGACGCGGCTGTGACGATGCACGCGCTGGCCGGGTTGAAGGTAGCGGGTATCTGGACCATCATGGTGATGTTCTGGGTGCCCGTGCCGTCGTCCGAGTAGGCAATGTATTCGCTGCCCGCAATCTTGCCTTCGCTGATGGTTGCGACGCCCTTGGCATCGACGTTGGGGCCGTACAGGCTGCCGTAGCCGCCAGCTGCAGAAATGTCAAGAATTGCGCGGTAATTATTAAAAATGGCAATTTTGCGCAGTTCGGCACCGGTGGGGTTCAGAGGGTCTGCGGCGGCCGGCGCGACGCCGCCCAAACCGGTTTTGCCCAGACCAGCGGTCAGCAGGTCATCGCCGTTGCCGTCGTAGTTGGTCGTCACCACCGTGCCCAGATAAGTGGGTTTGATGTTTTTAGCCTCAAAGGTGCCGCCGCTACTACCGCTGCCGCCGCCGCATCCGCCAAGCACCAATATGGCAGCGGCTACGGCGGTCATGGACATTATTTTCAAGGTCGGTTGAATTGCGCGTGTCATGTGTTGTCATCCTCTTTGTGTTGATATGCGGATTGGCTTAACTGCCAGCGCCTGCACCGGGCCGCAGCAACTATGTTGCGTCGTTTGTCCCCTTGGCGGCGTGTGAGCGGTCGCCCCATGTCCATATGTCCATAGAGCAGAACCGCTTGCAGCAGTGGCGATGATGTTCGCTATGCCTTGCCGCTTCAATTCCGTACTACTACGGACCGGGCGCAACAGTATTGACATTTTTGAATTACGGCGTATGCGGTGCAGCTCATGCGGCAGGCAGCGGAGCTGCGAGCACTTGAAACGACGTACGGTAAGCCTCAAATGCAGGCTAGTGAATGTTTTGCGCATGTTTTGCGCACACCCTGAAAGTACCGCCATGTCTACCAACGCCAGCGCGCCTGACCCTATGAACGCCATCAACCCCATCGTGCAGATCAAGCCACTCGGCTTTCCGTGGACCACGATAGACCCGTTTTTGTTTTGCGCTTACCACGACGATGCCTACCCCGAAGGCAATAGCGCCCTCGGGCCACAGGCTTCGCTGGCGGGGCGCGACCTGGGCCAGGACTTCAGCCGCAAGGACGGCTGGAGCATGTACCACGGCGCTGAGGTGCCCGGCTTCCCTAGTCACCCGCACCGGGGCTTTGAGACCGTGACCATCGTCCGCAAGGGGCTGATTGACCACGCCGATTCTCTCGGTGCTGCCGCCCGCTTTGGCGGTGGCGATGTGCAGTGGCTTACGGCTGGCAGCGGCGTGGTGCACTCCGAAATGTTCCCCCTGCTCGACGCGGCTGCGCCCAACCCGCTGGAGCTGTTTCAGATCTGGCTGAACCTGCCTGCGCGCAACAAAATGGTCAAGCCTAACTTCACCATGCTGTGGTCACACAACATTCCGCGCCTGAAGGCCCGCGACGAGCATGGCCGCATCACCGAAGTCGCCGTGGTGGCGGGCCAGCTGCGCGAAACAGATGGCACGGGCGTCACTGCGACGATTGACCCGCTGGCCCCACCACCCGACTCATGGGCTGCACAGCTTGATGCAGACGTAGCCATCTGGACGCTACGCATGGCACCCGGCGCGCAGTGGACATTGCCCGCAGCGCAAGGTGAAAACACGCGCCGCAACCTGTACTTTTTCAAGGGTGCGTCTGTCAGCATCAGCGGCCAGGCCATCGACGCCCATGCAGCGGTAGAGCTGCACGCCAACCAGGCGGTGTCGCTGGTCAACATTGGCAATGAAGTTGCTGAGTTCTTGCTGCTGCAAGGCCGACCCATCGCCGAGCCGGTGGCGCAATACGGCCCGTTTGTCATGAACACCCAAGCCGAGATTGCACAAACCGTGGCCGACTACCAGCGCACCCAGTTTGGCGGCTGGCCTTGGTTAGACCAAGCGCCCTTGCACGGCAACGACCCAGCGCGCTTTGCGCGGCACCCCGATGGGCGTGAAGAGCGACTGGCGCCGACCTTTAGCGCCGTTAGCGCTCTTGAATAAATAGCACCTAGCCCATTTAAATAAAGGCTTGCAGGCCTTTTTATTATCAATCAAAGGCGGAGATTTGCTTTTCCCAGCAGCCTCAAGGCTGGCGCTTGGCCTCAGCGGCGCGCACCAGGCGTTGCAGATAAGGCCGCAGATGCAAAAAGCCGCGATACAGCAACTCCAGCGCTGGCGTCACGCCCGGCAGCCTGCCCACTTTCCCCAGCCAGCGCCAGCCGGGCATGACCAGCCACAGCGCCACAAAAGCAGCCGCACCACTGAGCAGGCGCCCGTCTTTTTGGCGCACATGAAATCGGGCCATAAAGCGCGCGCGGTCTTGCGGCGCCAAACCGGCCGAGGCTTCGCTCACATCCAGCCACGCAACTGTTTCGAGCGGCGTCAATGACTGGTACACCCCAACCTCGCGCCGACACAGCGGGCAGGCGCCGTCAAACATGACCGTCAAGGTGTCGCAGCTTGCGGGCGGTACTGGCCGCTTGGCATCGCTCATACGGCCCGCCCGCTCTGCACCAAAAGCCAGATAAACGCCACCAGTTGCACCATGTTGAGCCCCACGCTCAGCCAATGCAGCGTTTTGAACTTGGCACTCTGCTTGTCATCGCGCGCCTGGTTGATGCGCGGTGTAAGCCAGAAGGCGCTGAAGAAAAACACCAGCGCGCAGGCCACCAGCACAGCCTGCGCAGTGCGTGCGCCAGCCCCTGCGGCCGCCAGCGCGGTTGTGATGCCTAAAAATAAAAAGTATTTGGGAAAGAACTTGCGCACATACGCGGCAGACCATTGCGGCGGCAGCACGGTAAAAATAGTCGGCGCCACCGCCACAGTAAAAAACACCATGATGCCGACGTTGCCTGCAACGAGCAGGTTGCTCAGGTAAGCCCACATGTCATGGCCTCGCTAAAACAGTTAGAAGAACGAAAGGCGGTGCAGAGCGTTTGTGTGCGGCTGTCATGCTTGAGGTAGCCCTTTTGGCATCGTTTGCGCCAGAACATGCTGGCGTTAGATTTTCACTGCAACTGCACACTTGGCGTTGGCGCTGGGTCAATAGACCCTCACGGCACCCGCCATTCAAAACTGGTAGCCGTCAGCACTGCCCGACGATGGCCTGCGCGGGCCAGCTCCAGCCAGTCGATTGCCAGCACCTGCGCGGTGACGATGGCCAGGTGGTGCTGCAAACCTGCGGGGGCTGGCGGCTCTGACGCGCCGGCCAACAGCGCGCCCGGCGCAGCGGCAGCAAGGTAGTCACCTGCAGCAGGTGACTGGCGCATGCGCTCCCAGACCTCGTTTACTTGCGGCCCGCTGGTTTGCACCGTCATGTGCGCCCGCACGCGCAGCTGCCAGCTCAGGCGTTTACTCCAGAAGACAAAGCTTGCATGCGGCGCGGCCACCAGCTCAGCCACTTTGGGGCTGCGGCTGTCAGTATAAAAAGCAAGGCTCGCCGACTTGACATCAGCATGCCGAAGCACCACGGTACGCGCCCCAGGCAAGCCATCAGCCCCCACCGTGGCCAGCACAGGCGTACGCCATTCATGGTGCCGGTCATGCGTAGCCCGCTGCAGCTCTACCCAGATGCGCTGGCGAATGTCGTGGTCAGTTTGAAGCGGTGTTTCCACAAGCGGGGCGCTGCGGTGTGCAGCGAGAAAAAGAGATGATGGTATCGGTGCGGGGCTGATGCTGCCCGCGTGAGGGTAAGTTTCAACGCCCGGTAAAACGATGGTTGCGTTGCAACGCCTTGTTGTCCCATCCGATGGGAATTGGAATTGCAAAGGTCATTACGCTATATTTTTCATAGTGCATAGCCCCCGTTTTTGCTGCCGCAGTGGCCTTTTTTATCAATGAAAAAGCCGCGTGGCCGGCCAGCATGGCTACCCGCCAGCCCCGTCCAACATAAAAACGCGCTAGCCCCACGCCGCTTTATTCGGCATGATGCCAGTCATAAAACGTAAAACGCGTAACAGGGTGGTGACTTCAGGATGGCGACTCTTATTCCTTCAATCGGGACGTGCGTCTCACGCATGACCAGCGGCGAGCGGCGCCTGGCCGAACGGCTTGAGCAAAAGCTTGATGATGATTACCTGCTTTGGTATGACGTGCCGGTTGGTCCCAAATACGCGCACCCTGATTTTGTGGTCATACACCCGCGCCGGGGCGTGCTGGTGCTAGAGGTCAAAGATTGGCGGCTTAGCACTATCCAGCAGGCAGACAAGCAGAACTGGGAAATCATTCCAGACGGCATTCCCAAAAGCGTCATCAACCCACTGGAACAGGCACGCCAATATGCGCACCAGGTCATAGATGCCTTGCAACGAGACCCACAGCTGGTCCAGCAAGACGGCCGCCACCAGGGCAAGCTGGCTTTTCCATGGAGTTACGGTGTGGTCTTCACCAACATCACACGCAAGCAGTTCAACGATGCCGAGCTGTTCAACGCCATCGAAAAAAACCGGGTGATTTGCCAGGACGAGATGCTGGAGTCTGTGGGCGCTGAAGAATTTCAAAGTCGGCTTTGGGATATGTTCCCCTTCATGATGAGCGGCATCATGTCGCTGCCCCAGCTGGACCGGGTGCGCTGGATTCTGTTTCCTGAAGTGCGGGTTCAAACACAGGGCAAGATTTTTGTGGATGGCGATCTGGATGCCGAGCTGCCCAACATCATGCGGGTAATGGACTTGCAGCAAGAGCAGTTGGCCCGCAGCCTGGGCGATGGCCACCGCGTTATTCACGGCGTAGCGGGCTCTGGCAAAACCATGATTCTTGGCTATCGCGCTGAATACCTGGCAAAAGCCAATACACCGGCCTCCAAGCCCATCCTGATTCTTTGCTTTAACGAACCGCTGGGCGTGAAGCTCGCATCGGTCATGGAGGTAAAAGGCCTGAGCGACAAGGTGCATGCCGTGCACTTTCACAAATGGTGCCGCGACCAGCTCAAAGCCTACAACCTTTTGCCCACTGACAAGATGGCCACCGGCAAGCTGATGGAAGAGTTTGTGCTGCGCATCATTCAAGGCGTTGACCGCAAGCAGATTCCGTCAGGCCAGTACCAAGCAATACTGATCGACGAAGGCCACGACTTCGCGCCCGAGTGGCTCAAGCTCGTCACCCAAATGGTGGATCCTGCAACCAACAGCCTGCTACTGCTGTACGACGACGCACAAAGCATTTACGAGCGCAGCCGTAGCAAACAGTTCAGCTTCAAAAGCGTAGGCGTGCAGGCGCAAGGCCGCACCACCGTTTTGAAAATCAACTACCGCAATACCCGGCAAATTCTGCAAGTCGCCAGCCTGATCGCCGCTGACCTGCTAACGGCAGACGACAAAGACGAC
>JANXTM010000122.1 GCA_025352405.1 Polaromonas sp. | reverse complement strand
TTCGTGGTCAACGGCATTGCCAGCGCGGTGCCGGCCACCCTGATTCTGTTCTTTGTGCAGGACCGGCTGCAGGCCACGGCGGCGATGCAGCCCCTGTTTCTGGGCAGCTATTTCCTGAGTGCTGCACTGTCGATTCCGCTGTGGCTCAAGCTGGTGGAGCGCATCGGCCTGGCACGCACCTGGGGGGCCGGCATGTTGCTGGCAGTGGGTGTGTTTGTGTTTGCCGCCCAGCTGGGCGCTGGGGACTCAGCCGCCTTCCTGCTGGTGTGCGCGCTCTCGGGCGTGGCGCTGGGCACCGACCTGGCCTTGCCCAGCGCGCTGCTGGCCGGGGTGATCCAGAACAACGGCCAGTCGGGCCGTGCCGAGGGCGCTTATTTTGGCTGGTGGAATTTTGCCACCAAGCTCAACCTGGCGCTGGCCGCCGGCCTGGCCTTGCCATTGCTTGGCCTGTTTGGCTACGCGCCTGGTGTTCGCGCGCCGCAGGCACTTGGTGCGCTGGTCATCGCCTATTGCGTGCTGCCCTGCGTGCTCAAGCTGGCGGCTGCGTTCAGCCTGTATTTTTTTGTCATCAAACAACCCCAGAGCACCTCACCATGAAACCCGCCAGCTTCAAAAAGATATCGCGTAGCCTGCTGCTCACGCTTACCCTGACCGTCGGTTTGAGCGCGGGTCTGCTGACAGGCTGCGCCGGGCCGCAGATCAACGAATACGCACTTGAAAAACCCGTGCTCGACATGCGCAAGTATTTCAATGGCACGCTGGATGCCTATGGCGTGTTCTCCGACCGCTCGGGCAAAGTCGTCAAGCGCTTCACGGTGGTGATGACATGCAGCTGGGAAGGCCCGCCCGGACAAGAAGTTGGCGTGCTTGACGAAGACTTCACCTACGCTGACGGCACCAAGGACAGGCGCATCTGGACGCTCAAACGCACGCCTGATGGCCGCTACACCGGCACCGCTGCCGACGTGCTGGGTCAGGCCAACGGCGAAGAAAAAGGCAATGCTTTTCGCTGGGGCTACACACTTAAGCTGCCGGTCGACGGAAAAGTCATTGAAGTCCAGTTCGACGACTGGATGTACCTGATGAACGACAAGGTCATGCTCAACAAGGCTGAAATGAGCAAGTTCGGCTTCAAGCTGGGCGAGGTCACGCTGTCGTTCGTGAAACGCTGAAAACCTTTTTCAGGCTCAAATAAATGATAAAAAAGGCTCTGCGTCAGCAAATACGCCGGCGTCGTGCTATTAATTTGATAACACTCATTCAAACCCATGTCTTACAACCCCTCCTTTACTGATTGGCACGGCAGAACGGTCTGGCTGGTCGGTGCTTCCAGCGGTATTGGCCGCGCCACGGCGCACGCCCTGCACGCCCAGGGTGCCAAAGTCTTTGTCTCGGCACGCAACCAGCGGGCTCTTGATACGTTTACAGCAGAGCACCCGGGGGCCGTCGCGCTGGCTCTCGACGCAGGCGATGCCGCCAGTGTGAAAGCCGCAGCGCAAGTGGTGCTGGCAGCTGGCCCGCTCGATCTGGTGCTGTACTGCGCCGGCTACTACAAGGAAATGCGCGCCACCGAGTTCGACCTTGGGCAAATGCTCCGTCACCAGCAGATCAACTACGTAGGCGCACTGCATGTGCTGGACGCTGTCTTGCCCGGCTTTTTGGCGCGTCAGGCGGGCCACATCAGCCTGGTCAGCAGCGTGGCAGGCTACCGCGGCTTGCCCAAAAGCCTGGCGTACGGGCCAACCAAGGCCGCTTTGATCAACCTTGCCGAAACGCTGTATGTCGACCTGCAAGACAGCCACGTTGGCGTCAGTCTGATTTGCCCCGGATTTGTGGAAACCGCTCTGACCGCACAAAACCAGTTCACCATGCCCGGGCTAATCACGCCTGAAAAAGCCGCAGACGCTATTTTGCGGGGCTGGCGGCGTGGCCAGTTTGAAATTCATTTCCCCAAACGTTTCACCCTCTGGATGAAAGCCCTGAGCCTGTTGCCCAGAGCGTTGTACTTTCCCGTCATCCGCAAATTCACGGGACTGTGATGCTACTGTCTGAGTCTTCCTCCCTCAAGCGCCATGAACCTCTCCAGCCACGTGCGCAAGTCGCGCGCCTGGTGTCTTTTTTTGAAACCCTTTCACAGGCCGACCTCGAACAGTTGGGCGACTACTACACGCCAAACGTTTACTTCAAGGACCCTTTCAGCGAGGTCTGCGGCCTCGCCGACATGCAGGCCATCTTCCGCCACATGTACGGCGCGCTGGACCAGCCGCGATTTGTGGTTGCAGAAAGCATAGTGGACGGCAACCAGTGTTTTTTAACCTGGAATTTTGAGTTTCACTTCAGGAACTTTGACACCACCAGCCTGCAAACCATACGCGGTACCTCCCATTTGAGGTTCACTGCTGATGGTCTTATCGACTACCACCGCGACTATTGGGACGCCGCCGAGGAGCTGTATGAAAAACTGCCCTGGGTGGGTGGCCTGATGCGCTGGCTGAAAAAGCGTGCCAAACAGTGAGCGTGCCCACGCCAATGAACAGTTATGAAACCTGCCGACCAACGCGCTCAAACCCGCGTTAAATCAGCCCGGATGTGTCTCTACAAAACTCACACGCTGCACCAGTTTTTCCTGCAATTTGGCCAGATTAGGGTAGCGCTCACGCCAGGCGATCTGGCTAAAGCGGAGGTCCAGGTAGCCTAGAGCACAGCCTACGGCTACATCGGACAAGCTGAAATGAATGCCGCTGCAAAACGACTTGTCCGCCAAACCAGTGCTCATGGACTTGAGGGTGCCGTGGATTTTTCCCATCTGGCGGTCAATCCATGGCTGGCTGCGCTGGACATCGGAGCGTCCACTCCAGGTCGCTTCAAGGCGCGCCAGAATCGCAGCGTCCATGAGGCCATCGGCCAGCGCTTCCCAGGTTTTGACTTCGGCACGCTCGCGGCCCTGGCTGGGGATGAGCTTGCCGACCGGCGAGAGTGTGTCGAGATATTCAACAATCACGCGCGAGTCAAATACTGCCTCGCCACCCTCCATGACCAGACAGGGCACCTTGCCCAGGGGATTTGACTCGCCAATGGTGGTAGCTGGCGCCCAAACATCTTCCTGCACGTGCTGGTAGTCGAGCTTTTTCTCGGCCATCACGATACGTACTTTTCGCACATAGGGGCTGGTGTTGGATCCGATGAGTTTCATAAATGTTTTTTGTGCGAAAGGAACAGGTGAGGCAAAAGAGCCGTAAAACTGCATTCTATCGAGTTAGCCCTGCTACCGACTGACGCCGTGGAAATCAGCAAACCTGGCCGCCTACAATCAGGCAATGAGCCTGCCCACCACGTCATCCCCTGCCTTTTCCACCATCAACGCCTTGTCGCCACTGGACGGCCGCTACGCCGCCAAACTCTCCGCGCTGCGGCCGCTGGTATCCGAGCAAGGCTACATGCACCGCCGGGTACAAGTTGAAATTGCCTGGTTCATTGCACTTTCAGATGCCGGTTTTGTCGAATTCAAGCCGTTCAGCCCAGGTGCACGCACCTACTTGCTGGGGCTGGTCAAAAATTTTTCGGAACACGATGCGATCGCCATCAAAGAAATTGAAAAAACCACCAACCACGACGTCAAAGCCGTGGAGTACTGGATCAAGTCCAAATTTGAAGCGCGGCCAGAGTTGCAGCATGCGAGCGAATTCGTGCACTTTGCATGCACCAGCGAAGACATCAACAATACCAGCCACGCGCTGCAACTCAAGAGCAGCCGCGAACTGGTGCTGCTGCCCGCGCTCGACAAGGTGATTGCCAAAATGCGTGAAATGGCCCACGCCCATGCGGCTGAGCCCATGCTGAGCCGCACCCACGGCCAGACCGCCAGCCCGACGACCGTGGGCAAAGAAATCGCCAATGTGGTGGTGCGCCTGGTTGCCGCGCGCGCCAAAATAGCCGCTGTCCCGCTGATGGCCAAAATGAACGGTGCCGTCGGCAACTTCAATGCGCACCTGTCGGCCTGGCCCGATTTTGACTGGGAAGCCTTTAGCCGCAAAGTGATTGAAACGCCGGAGCCACTGGGCCTGGGGCTTACTTTTCAGCCCTACAGCATCCAGATTGAACCGCACGATTACATGGCCGAACTGTTTGACGCGGTGGCGCGCACCAACACCATCTTGATTGACTGGTCACGCGACGTGTGGGGTTATGTCAGTGTGGGTTACTTCAAGCAGCGCCTGAAAGCCGGTGAAATTGGCTCGTCCACCATGCCGCACAAGGTCAACCCGATTGATTTTGAAAACGCCGAGGGCAACCTGGGCCTGGCCAACGCACTGCTCAGGCACCTGAGCGAAAAGTTGCCGATTTCCCGCTGGCAGCGCGACCTCACCGACTCCACCGTGCTGCGTAATATGGGCGTGGCGCTGGGTTATGCCGTGCTGGCGTATAACTCGATGAGCGTTGGCCTGGGCAAACTGGAGCTCAACCGCGAAGCGCTGCAAGACGACCTGAACGCCTCCTGGGAGGTACTGGCGGAGCCGATCCAGACCGTGATGCGACGCTATGGCGTACAGGGCGCTTATGAGAGGCTCAAGGAAGTGACGCGCGGCAAAACGGTTCGAGCCGAAGACCTGCATGCGCTGATCCGCTCGCTGGAAATTCCTGAAGCCGAGAAAGACCGCCTGCTGGTCATGACGCCAGCCAGTTATGTCGGCATGGCAGCCGAGCTGGCCAGACGGGTATAAACACGCCGTCAGCGGGGGGCATCTGCCCCGCAGTTCCAGCACTGCTCAAAACCGCCTTCAACGGTTTCGCCACAGGCGCACAACCAGTGCCGCTGCGGCATATTTTGCAGGTGATGGAGCAGCGCTTTCGCGCCTGCCTCCTCCGCGTCATTGGCAAGCCAGACCTCGGGCAGGCATTGGTCGGGCGGCAATTCGCCAGCCACGCTGCCTAAAAAATAGCGCTGCACACTGGCCGAAAACCCCGCTTGCTGCAAGACGTCAACCCACAGCGCGGCAATGGCAATATTAGGGGCTCGGGCGACACGAAGCATGTATCAGTGTAGCAACATACTACTAAATTGATAGCTGATCACCCCCGATTTACTTGCCGCAGAGGCCTAAAAATCTATACATCCCGCAGCCTTAGCGTTTTTCGAGCGCCCGGTCAGCATAGCGGCCAAAGCGCCACGATGTGGCGTCGAGTGTGATGCGTCGCCAGGTTTGGCGCTTCTCAGGCGGCGTCATTGCCGGCCAGTGCTGCACCTCTTCAAAGGTACGGCCACAGCCCTTGCACATCTCGTCGCCCTGGCTGGTCGAACAGATCGCGATGCAGGGCGTGTCAGCCGTGGTGTCATACCAGGTCTGCCAGGCTGCCATGGCTTTGGGGGGGAAGCTTTTGTCGTCGGCCTCTTCCTCATGATAAAAAACCAGCAGCGCATACACCTCAGCCAATGCGCGCAGCTCCGGCGCCAGCGTGATGCCATCGGGCGAGGGGCTTTTGTCCCGCCAGTAGTTGATGGCGGCTTCGATATCAGTGATGTGGATGCCGGCCATTCAGGGGTGCATTTGATTCTATGTAGAGGCGTTGGATAAGGCGGCTGGATTATGAAGCAGATACCGAAATATCCGGTGAATGGGGAGCAATGTCCCTGAATTTGCAAAAAATCAGTTTTTACTATCTAATACATATTCCGAAGGGGAGTAACTCCCTCATTTTGATGCGAAATTTGTCCACGCAAACGCCGCATAAAAATCGTATCAACAAGCCGTCAATACGACGCATCAAGATCCCTTGGGAGCGCTTGATGCTTCCGGTTTGTTGGGCATGCATTAACACTGCGTGCCGAGCCAGACCTTCGATTGAAACCTGAACAGGTTTGATCGAAGTGCTGGCGGTAGTTGTTTTTACATCCGCACCTTTATCAGTCTTTTCAGGCTTCACGAAGCCGGAAATTCGCTGCCTCGAATTTCCATGTTTGATGCTTGATATTGAGGAGTGCGCGTTATGGAATTATTTACCGCCCCGTGGTGGTCGGCCTTGCTGGCGATCATTTTGATCGACCTGGT
>JANXTM010000089.1 GCA_025352405.1 Polaromonas sp. | reverse complement strand
AGCCGCGCATGATGTTGACGCTAAAGCGGATCATCTCCCAGGCCGGGATTTTGGTGGCGTGGTCGTGGCTGCCGTTTTCATCTGCGTAGCTCGGGTGCGGGCTGCGGGCGTACGGCAGGTCGAACACATAGTCCATCTCGGCGGTGGTCAACGGGATGGGCGGCGGGGTGATCCACACGTCGCGTGCTGTGACGCCTTCGCCATGCGCCTGCACCAGTGCGCGTGCATTGCCAGGGTTGGTCTCTAAATGCAGCACCCGGTTGGCGTGGGCATAAAGCACCGCATCGCTTTTGACCTGCTCATAAGACGGCAGACGGATGACCGAACGGTCACGCGGTGGGACTTTGATCTTGCCCTGCATGTGAGACAAAGCGGGGTTAGCCACAAAGGTCAGCGGCTTGATGGCGGGGTTGGAATTGGCCGCAACCTGCTCGGCCTTCACAGCCACACCAGCAGCCTCGTCTTCCCGTGCGCAAGTCGCGCCTTGCTCTTTGGCCACGTCCGAAATCATCATGTAGGGATTGACATGCGCTTCGACCCGGCCTGGTGCGTCAACACTGGTCGAATCAATCTCAAACCAGCCTTGCGATGTCTCATCACCCGCACGGCGAATAAACGCGGTGCCGCGTATATCCGTCATGGTCAAAATAGACTCTTTGGCGGCCAGGCGGTGGGCGATTTCAACAATCGCGCGTTCGGCATTGCCATACAGCAGCAAGTCACATTTGGCATCGACCACGACGGAGCGGCGAACCTTGTCCGACCAGTAGTCGTAATGGGCAATGCGGCGCAGCGAGCCTTCGATGCCGCCCAAAATAATCGGGACTTCCTTATAGGCCTCACGGCAACGCTGCGAATACACCAGCGCCGCGCGGTCAGGGCGCTTGCCACCGATGTCGCCCGGGGTGTAGGCGTCGTCGGAGCGAATTTTGTGATCTGCCGTGTAGCGGTTGATCATGCTGTCCATGTTGCCGGCCGTCACGCCCCAGAACAGATTCGGCTTGCCCAGCACCTTGAATGACTCGGCGCTTTGCCAGTCTGGCTGGGCAAGGATGCCGACGCGAAAGCCTTGCGCTTCGAGCATGCGGCCAATCACGGCCATACCGAAACTCGGGTGGTCTACGTAGGCATCGCCGGTGACGATGATGATGTCGCAGCTGTCCCAGCCGAGTGCGTCCATCTCGGCCCGCGTGGTGGGCAAAAACCTGGCCGTGCCAAAACGGGCCGCCCAGTACTTGCGGTAACTGGTCAGCGGTTTGGCGGCGCGCGCGAAGAAGGAGACGTCGATGGGGGCGTTCATGAATGCTTTGGGTAACCTTTAATTATAAGGTTTACCCTGACTTTCTGCCCTTTTTATCTGCCTTTAAGCCTTACAGAGCGTAGGCAGCGTGACCAAATTGATGAATCTACCGCATGGCCAGTGTATTCGAACCAGACACCAAGCGCAGAAATCATCCAGAATAAATGAACAAATCAGCCTCTGAGGCAGCAAATATGGGGGCTATTCGCTACAAAAATAATAGCATGCACCGAGTGACCTTTGAGAGGCGCTTCAGCCCGTCTTCAGGAGCGCGCAGCCAGCACCTCGCCCTGGCACTCGCCAAAACCGATGCGGCGATAACCACTGCGCATGCAGTGCGCGCGTAACGTAACGGAGTCGCCGTCTTCCAGAAAGGTGCGGGTTTCGCCGTTGGCCAGCGTCAATGCTTTTTTGCCGCCGGCACTCAGCTCCAGCAACGAGCCGGCCTGTTCAGGCATTGCACCTGACTGCGTGCCCGAGCCCAGCAAGTCACCACTCTGCAGGTTGCAGCCGTTGACGGTGTGGTGGGTGATCATTTGCGCGACTGTCCAGTAGGCATCACAGTAATTAGACTGCGACAGGCGCTGCGGGCCCTGCCCGGCATCGCGCATGGTTTGCGTTTGCAGCCAGACTTCGAGGTGGACGTCCACGCCGCCCTGCTGCCGGTTGGCAGCAGAATCCAGGTAGGGCAAGGGCTGCGGGTCTTCTGCAGCGCGCACAAAGGGCACACGAAAAGGAGCCAGCGCTTCCATTGTCACCATCCAGGGCGAGATGGTGCTGGCGAAGTTTTTGGCCAAAAAGGGCCCGAGCGGCTGGTATTCCCAGGCCTGCACGTCGCGTGCTGACCAGTCGTTGAGCAGCACCATGCCAAAGGCATGCGATTCGGCGTCGTCCAGCTTGACGGGCTCACCCAATGCATTGCCGCGCCCCATGAAAATGCCCAGTTCCAGCTCGTAGTCCAGCCGGTGGCTGGGTCGCAAGCTGGGCACGTCCTCGTTCGGGCCTTTGGTTTGGCCCAGCGGACGGTGAAAGGCCTGGCCGCTCACGCCGATCGACGAGGCCCGCCCGTGGTAGCCAATCGGCACCCATTTGTAGTTGGGCAGCAGCGGTGCATCAGGCCGGAACAGCTTGCCAACGGTGGTGGCATGGTGAACGCCGGTATAAAAATCGGTGTAGTCGCCGATGCGGCAAGGCACGGCCATTTCAAGCGCCGACTGGGCCAGCAAGGCGCACTGCCATTCGGCTTGTTTCGCACTGCCTTCGCGCAGGCCTTCAGAGATCGCGGCACGCAGCGCCTGGCGCCCGGCTGCGCTCATGGCCATCAGCACGTTCATGTCATCGGTGGTGATCAAACCAACAGCTTTAAGGTCTAAAGCCTGGTCACCAATCGCCACGCCGATGCGCAGCGGCTCTGACGTGCCTGCGCGCCTGAAACTTCCAAAAGGCAGGTTCTGGATGGGGAAATCAGTGGCTTCTGTGTTGGCAGAAGCCACCCAGCTGCGCAGTGCCGGGTCGTGGGTGGCGTTGATACGGTCTGAGCTTGAAGTTGTCATGGTGTCTCTCGGAACTTGGTATGGAGTGTCTTGTGGGATCGGTAAAAACTGGCCGACTCAGGCCTTGAACCTGTCTTGCAGCCCGGCCCAGCATTGGTTGTAGCCGGTATCCAGCGCCGCACCCTCCATCGCGTACGCAGTCGGCACAAAACGGTAACGGCTTTCAAACATGAAGGCCAGGGTGTTGTCGAGCTTGTGCGGGGCCAGCTCGGCAGTACTGGCTTTTTCAAAGGCTTCGAGATCGGGGCCGTGCGGCACCATGCAGTTGTGCAGCGATGCGCCGCCGGGCTTGAAGCCCTCAGGTTTGGCATCGTACTGGCCATAAACCAGGCCCATGAACTCGCTCATGAGGTTGCGGTGGTACCAAGGCGGACGAAAGGTGTTTTCAGCCACCAACCAACGCGGTGGGAAGATCACAAAGTCACAATTGGCTGTGCCGGCAGTGTCAGATGGCGAAGTCAACACCGTGAAGATGGAGGGGTCCGGGTGGTCATAGCTGATCGATCCCATCGTCATAAAGCGAGCGGTGTCGTATTTGTAAGGCACCAGATTGCCGTGCCAGGCCACCACATTGAATGGGCTGCGTGGTTGCCGGGCCGACCACAAACTGCCACCGTATTTTTTGATGATCTCGAACCCGCCCTCTGGCGCAGCGCCCGCATCAAAAGCCGCTGTGGGCGCAAGAAAGTCGCGGGCATTGGCCAGGCCATTGGAGCCAATCGGCCCCAGTTCAGGCAGTCGAAAGTGTGCGCCGTAGTTCTCGCACAGGTAGCCGCGTGACGCGCCATCGGGCAAGGCCACCCTACAGGCCATGCCGCGCGGTACCACGGCCACCTCGCCAGGTTTGACTTCCAGAATGCCAAGTTCAGTCGTCACAACAATGCAGCCCTGCTGCGGTATCAAGAGCATTTCACCATCGGCATTGACCAAGGCGCGCTGTTCCATGGAGCGATTAGCCAGGTAAATGTGCGCCGCCATGCCGGTCTGGCTGTCGGCGTCACCGTTGGCGACCAGCGTGCGTATGCCATCTATAAAATCCAGCGGCTCAATGGGCTCTAGCGGGATTTCAAACGGGCGCCAGCGCAGTGGATCAGGCGGTACCGCCTTGCCACCTGCAGCGCCGCTGGTCCACAGTGGCTGCACGTAGGGCTGGTAGGCACTGGCCATCACCGAAGGCTGTCGCCGGTACAGCCAGGTGCGCCGGTTCTCGGCACGCGGCGCGGTGAACGCAGTGCCTGAGAGCAGCTCGGTGTACAGATCATGCGGGGCGCGCTGCGGGCTGTTGCGGCCCTCGGGCAACGCACCGGCGATAGCCTCACTGGCAAATTCGTTGCCAAAACCGGACTGATAGATCAAGCCGGCTTTGTGCAAACCGGTTTTGTGCAAGCTGGATGCGGTCATATTGTTTCTCCTGAAACTTGGTCTTCTGCGGCTTCAGCCGGGTCGCCACCGGAACGAGCGTCATCAATCAGGCGGTCAAAAAAATCGCTTAGCTGTCGCTGCTCTGCCGGGCTCAATGCACCAAAGATGTCTTTGTTGCGCTGGCCCACCACATCCATCGCGCACTGCCACACGGCCTTGCCGTGGGGTGTCAGGCTCAGAACCACACCACGACCGTCCGTTAGGCTGGCAACTTTAAGCACCAGGCCCTGGTCAACCAGCGATTGCGCTGCACGGCTGGCCTGCGCTTTGTTCAGGTTGGCCTTTTGAGCCAGGTCTTTCACCGACAGCGGCGCAAACGACCCCACCGCCGTGAGGCAACGGCCATCACTCATGGACAGCCCGGCACCCGCCACATAGGCCCGCTGACTTTCAATGTCGGTCAGCTTGTGCAGCAAATGCAGGCGGTAGGTCAGGGTTCGGTCGAGTTTGATCATGCTTGGGGCGGTGGAGGCTATAACTGTTTTTCAGGTTTTTGAGGCCGTTTAATCCAGCTTGATACCGCTGGACCGGATCACATCGGCCCACTTTTCGCGTTCAGCCTTGGCGTAGGTTGCCATTTGCGCTGGCGTGCTGGGTGTGGGCTCCAGCCCCAAAACCTGAAAGCGTGCCTTCACGGGGGTCGAATTCAATGCATCGACCAGCGCCTTGTTGAGCTTGGCAATCACCTCTGGCGGTGTGCCGGTGGGGGCTGTCAGGCCTTGCCAGGCATAGGCCTCAAAGCCCTTGAGGCCTTGCTCGTCCAGCGTCGGAATGGTCTCAAAGTTTTTCACGCGTTTGGGGCTGGCAATGCCAATGGCTCGCAGGCGCCCGGCATTCATAAAGCCCATGCCGCTGGCGGTGTCAACAAACATAAAAGGCACCTGGCCGCCCGCTACATCCTGAACGGCGGGCGCTGCGCCGCGGTAAGGTACTTGCACAAGGTTCAGCCCAGTCTTACCGCGAAACAGCTCGGTGGCCAGGTGATGCGGGCTGCCAGCGCCTGGCGTGGCGTAATTGACACCGGCCTTTTGGGCTTTGGCCCAGTCCAGAAATTCAGTCAGATTCTTGACGGGAACAGCCGGGTTAACCACCAAAATCATGGGGAAGCGTGCCAGCAAGCCGATAGGCGTCAGGTCTTTTTCAGCGCTGTAGTTCAGCTTGCTGTAAAGCGCGGGGTTGGCGGCCAGTGTGGCGGTGTCGCCCGTCAACACCGTGTAGCCATCGGGTTTGGCGTGGGCCACATAGTCAGCGCCAATGTTGGTGGCGGCCCCCGGCTTGTTGTTGATGATGACGCTTTGACCCAGCGCCTTGCCCATCGCCTCGGTCAATGAGCGCGCCACCACATCAGAGCCGCCCCCTGCCGGGTAAGGCACGACCCACTCGATGGGTCGGGTCGGGTAGCTTTGCGCTGTGGCCAGCGTGGTGGCCAGCGCCAGGGGGGCCAGCAGCACTGAAGCGCGGCGCGAGAAGTCAGTGAAAAAAGGCATGTTGTCTCCAAAAAAATTGTGGTTTATATCGGCTTGCAGGTTCGGGTTCAAGTTCAGGTGGCGGCCAGGCGTTCAGCCTGCGCAATCAGCGCCAGGGCTTGTGTGGCGTCTGTCTGGCGGCTCAGCAAGGCGAGCGACAGTGTGGCCAGAAAAAGGGGTGCCTTGGCCTCACCCACGCGGGCGGTGGCCTCGGCAAGCGCAGCGTAGGTTTGGTCGAGTTGGTGGGCAGTGCTCATATTGAACTCCTCAGGCGGCCACGGTGGTTTGAAAAGGCTTCAGGGCTTCTTTCAAAGCGCCGGCATCGGCGACTTTCCAGCAGCCCATCAGGTAACCATCAGGCCGCACAAGAAACGTTGACCCCTGTACCGCCCCGTAGCGCGCATGGGTCTGTGCAGCTTCGTCAACCAGGGTATTCACGCCAGGTGCGCCCTGACGGGAAATCCGGATCACCCTGACAGCGGCCGGGCTGGTGTCGCCTTCCGTCGCAAGCGCGGCCAGGTCTGCGGGCAACGCGGATTCGGAAAAATGCAGCAGTACAAAACCGTGGCCAAAACACGATGTCAAATGAACATCGCCATCCAGGCCGCGCAGCCTGGCCTCAGGCGCAGGCATACCGGCGCGCAGCGGACTGGCCGCATCGTCTGACGCACCGGCCTGTGCAGGCAGATTCAGCGTCGAGCCTACATATTCAACAGGCGTGGACTGGCGCGGGTTCAGCAAGGCGCTGACGGCGCTGTCTTCGGTCGCCAGACGTAGCGCCGCCTCGCGCAGCAGCTTGAAGCCATAGTTGGGCGGTGCCATGAACTCTGTGCTTTTGGCACCGTAAACAATGTTTTCCCGCGTGGCCATCACGCGCTCGGTCGAGTAGCTGTCGAGCAGCGTGCCGGCAGCCCGCCCCTGCTGGACCAGCGCCAATTTCCAGGCAAGGTTGCCCGCATCGTCCAAGCCAGAGTTGAGCCCGCGCACGCCAAAAATCGGCACCAGATGCGCGGCGTCGCCAGCAAACAGCACGCGGCCATGGCGGTAACTTGGCAAGGTCAGGCATTTGGCGTTGTAGATCGAAATCCACAAGGGCTCCCAGGGCTCGTGCTCGCCAATCATGGCCAGATGGCTTTGAACACGCGGCAACACATTCTCGGGTTTGATGGCCGCCACCGGGTCTTCGTCGTCGCCAATCTGGTAGTCAATGCGCCACACATCATCGGGTTGTCGGTGCATCAAAATGGTCGAGCCGGGATTGGACGGTGGGTCAAACCAGGCCAGCCGTTCCACCGCGCGGCGGGTTTTTTGCACCACGTCCACAATCACGTAACGGCCTTCATACTGGGTGCCTTCAAGCTGCAGGCCAAGCTGCTCGCGCACCGTGCTGCGGCCACCGTCGCAGGCAATGACCCAGTCGGCCTCAATGGTGTGCATCCCGCCTCCAGACGCAACGTCAACCTGCGCGCCATTGGCGTGGGGCCGCACCGCCTCGACCTTGCTGGACCAGCGCACATCGACCAGGCCAGGCTGCGCAAGTGCCGCCTTGTGCGCAAACTCTTCGGCATAAAACTGCTGGATGTTGACCATGGGCGCAAAGCGCTGGGTCGGCTCGCTTGGCATCTGGAAATGCAGCACTTCCTGGTCACGGAAATAACTTCGCCCACCCACCCAGGACAAGCCTTTTTCAACCAGCGGTTTATCGGCACCGACCCAGCCAAATATTTCCTGCGAGCGGCGCGACATACAAATCGCCCGGCTGCCTGCGCAATAACCCGCGTCAAGCTCAACCACCAGACTGGCAATGCCGTAGCGCGCCAGCAAAGCGGCCAATGTCATGCCGACGGGGCCGCCACCGGCGATAAGCACAGGTACCCGCCTGGGCCAGTGTTTAAAAGATGATGCGTGCACGTGGTTTGTCCCGATTTATTTATGGTTGCACCCGCAACTATATTTCAATCTGGTTGCGGGCACAACCAGATCGCAACTAGGGTTTTCCCTGCGATACATGACCATGCAGCACAAGGCTCCAAATTTGATGGCGCTTTACCCTATCCTCTAGCCATGTACGCCAAATATTTCGGTCTTAGCCAAGACCCTTTTTCCATCGCACCAGACCCGCGTTACCTGTTCATGAGCGAACGGCACCGCGAGGCGCTGGCGCATCTGCTGTACGGCTTGGGCGGCGGCGGTGGGTTTGTGTTGCTCAGCGGCGAGATTGGCACCGGCAAAACAACCGTGTGCCGCTGCTTTCTGGAGCAGATACCGGACAACTGCAATGTGGCCTACATCTTTAACCCCAAGCTCACAGCAGATGAGTTGTTGCGCTCGATTTGTGACGAATTTCACATCGCCCTGCCCCCGGGCGCGGTGACCGCCAAGGACTTCATTGACCCCTTGAACAGTTTTCTGTTGCGCGGTCATGCTGCAGGACAAAACAATGTGCTGATCATTGACGAGGCGCAAAACCTGTCAGCCGACGTGCTGGAGCAACTGCGGCTGCTGACCAATCTGGAAACCAGCGAGCGCAAGCTGCTGCAGATCGTGCTGATCGGCCAGCCCGAGCTTCGCTGCATGCTGGCCCGCCCTGAGCTGGAGCAACTGGCGCAGCGCGTGATTGCGCGGTTTCACCTGGACGCCCTGTCTGAACTTGAAACCAGCCACTACATTGCCCACCGGCTGGCAGTGGCGGGTTTGACAGGCGCGTCGCCCTTTAACAAACAGGCTTTGGCCCGCATCCACAAGCTCGCGCGCGGCACACCACGCCGCATCAACTTGCTGTGTGGCAGGGCCATGCTGGGGGCCTATGCCAGCGGCATGGCGCAAGTAGACCGCCGCACAGTAGACCAAGCCGCCCTGGAAGTATTTGGACCCAGGCTGGATGCGCGGCACCACACGGAGCTGGCCGAGACGAACGCCACCAACGGCCAAACGGGACGTCGCCTGGTGCCTGCATTCACAGTTGCTGTGGCCAGCCTGCTGGGCGCGGCGCTGCTGGGTATGATTTTGTGGACACAAAAAGGCCAAAGCACGCCACCCGCACCGATAGCCTTCAAAACCGTACCCTTACCGTCGCCTGCCGCTGTGGCTTCTGTGGTGGCACCCACAAACCCTTACGCGGTCCCGGCCGCCCTTCCCGTCAAAGCTGTAACGCTGCTTTCTGCTGCAGATCTGGATGCCCAGCTGACGGCCACCACACTCACCCCCAATCAGGCATGGCAGGCCCTCGGTCAATTGTGGGGGTTGACGCTGGACGGCAACGACCCATGTGCAGCCGCCTGGCAGCAACGGGTGGCGTGCTTCAGCAGCAAGCCCGCCAATTTGGCGCTGATACGCGAGCTCAACCGCCCCGGCATCATCACACTGCTGGACGGCAACAGGCTTCCCGTTCGTGCCGTGCTGTCGGGGCTGACAGACCAGACGGCTTCACTGCGCCTGGGCACAAAGACCCACTCCGTGTCGCTGACAATACTGGCCGGGCTCTGGCGCGGCGACTTTGCTACCTTGTGGCGAGTGCCAGACGATTACGCTGAAAAAATAGTCAATGGCAAGGCAAGACCCGTGACCGAGTGGGTGGAAGCCCAACTCGCCAAACTGCCCGGCTCTGCAGTGGGGCCTCAATCATCCACTTTGCGTGACCGCATTTATGCCTTTCAATTGGCCAGTGGCTTGAGCCCGGACGGCCAGGCTGGTCCCATGACGCTGATGCAGCTCAACCGCGTCGCAGGCTTGAGAGAGCCGCAACTGAAAACGCCTCAGCCCTGAGTCAGCAACATCATCCTTCAATAAGCCGTTACAAGCGTTTTAAAAGCATGTCCTATATTCTTGATGCACTTAAAAGAGCCGAGTCAGAACGCGAACGTGGCGTTGTGCCTGGCTTGCATAGCCAGTCTGTACCGCTGGGCAGGCCAGTTGCTGGTTCGCGTGCTGTGGCGAAACCACTGCTGCTAGCTGGCGCGGCCCTTGGACTGGCGCTGCTGGGCGCGCTGGCCTGGCGTTTGGCTGGCCCGGTGGCTCCCGCGAGTTTTACACCGGTTGGCACCACCACTCCCCCAACAGGAAGCCAAATCATCGCGACTGCAGTCGCAACGCCACCCGCGACGCCAGTCACGCCCGGCCCGGCAATCACGGCAGTTCCCTCCCTTCCTCCGCTAGCCAAGGCGATTCCCGCGAAACAGGCAGACAGGTCGGCCACGCCGGCCGTCAAGCCCAAACCAGAGCCTCAGCCAGAACCCAAACAACAGCCCGTCACCCCGGCTGCAGCCCCGCTTGCGCTCGCTAGCGCGCGCATTGTGCCAATCAGCGAACTGCCAGCGGATATTCGGCAGACTTTGCCTAAAGTGGTCATCAGTGGCTCGACCTATTCAGACAACCCGGCTTACCGTATGCTAATCATCAACGGCGAGGTGTTTCGGGAGGGTGAGAAGCCGGTGCCCGATTTGCAACTGGAGCAAATCAGGGCCAAGGCAGCCGTTCTGAATTTCAAGGGCTTGCGTTACTCAGTGGCGTACTGAGGCACCACGCATTACCCCGACTTGCCACGAGTTGACAGGTGTGCCACTTGCAACCGTTTTCATCACTAAAAAAGCCTCTGCGCCAGTAAAACGGGGACCTCTAGCTATATTTTTTATAGCAAACGGTGACCCAATCAGTTTCGCACTGTCATCTGCCCGCGCACTTCGCCGCCCGGGTTCGCTGCGGTGTGAATATTGGCGTACCAGCGGCCAGCCATCAGATCAGCCGTCTGTGCCGCTGTCAGCGTGGCGCTGCCCTCTGACGGCGTGCTCATAACGCTGGACCACGGGAGCGCCACACCGGCGTTCGCACCAATCGCAGCGGGGCCATGGAAATGCCCGGCTGTCGCTGGACCACTCAAACCGGTGTAGTTGATTTTCCAGCGCAACAAATTGGTGTCTTTGTTCAGTACAGCATCTACCGACCCGCTGCCCTGACTAGCATTGGGTGGCACTTCGTTGGCGGCGCGTAGCTGAGTGCTCAATGCCACAAGATTAGAGGTCGGGGCCATCATGCCGCAACCCGTGATGGCGGCTGCAGCGACCAGAGCAATGGCGGTAAAGCCAAGACGTGCAGCGTGGCGTCGTGTAGTCATATTTAAACTCCGATATTTGAAAAATTCATTGTGCAGCGAGTTGCAAGTCCGCAGCTGTGGGACAAACCCGACGCGCGAAGTCAGTCACGCCCGACACGCGGGTTGGCCAATTGCGAGTTAGCCGCTTCTGAGCAAGTGCCACCAACGTCCAGGCCAGCAGCCCGACTTTGCGGAAAGCCTTATGATCAACAAAGCACCAAACTACTTATGCTTACCCCCGCGCGCTTGGTAACCTGAAACTTCAAATCAAATTTTGAATGTCTGTTGTGGCCTTGTCTCTAAGCGCCTGCGTTCTGGGACCACTATCCCATGCACCGGGTAGACAGAGCGCGGATGCGGGCGGTGCTGCATACGTGGTTACCCAGCTCACAGCCAGCACATGGACACTAACCAAACCTGGCCTCCGAGGCCTGCTGCCAACAAGCCCAGAAGACCAAGCCGCACTGCGTGTCGCTATCGAAAAGCACACGGGCTGCAAGGTCACCGACAGTAACTACGCTAGCCAGGGCCTGCAGCTTGATGCCCAGGTTGACTGCGCCAACCGGTTAAAAAATTAGCCTCCGGCTGAACGCCAGGGATGGTGAGGCTCATTCGCCCGCCTTCATGGTGTCTCGAAGATCTTTAATTCGGTCGTGGTTGAGTTGCACCGCTTCAGCCTGCCGTGCGACAACTGCCGCGACATCAGCAGGCAGATTCTGTTCGCGTGCCTTGTTATAGGCCTCCAGCAAAGTGTCCTGACCACGCTCGCACTCGGCGAGCATGCTCTCCGCGCTGAAACCTGTCAGGGTGCCGCGCACAGAGACCCAGCCACGATGCAGGGCACCCATCACCGAACCGCTCTCTTCAACCTTTCCCCCCATTTCCCTGACGAGTGTCTGAAGCTCGGTTGCGTTGGCTTGCGTCTCATCCGCATATCGCTGGAGCAACTCTGTGAGGTTATCGGCCTTGCTGTACCCGGCGCATTCCCGAAAACCGTATTCGCCATCTCGGCAAGCCTCAAGCAATTCATTCAAGATATCGAAAACGTCCCCGTAAACTATCGGTGAATCCGAACCATCCGATTTTTCCAGCGGCGCAAAGCTTCCTGCAGTTTGGGTATCGGCCCGCTGCCACGCCGCGAAAGTCGCAGCCCGGGCTTGCTGCCACGACAGAAAGGAGCGGTCTTTCCGGGTTTCCCACTGGGCAGACAAACGGCCTTCCGCTTCATCAAACGTGCCGGCGTACTCCGAGCGTCCGTAAGCGCCCAAGCGATAGGCGGGAACATAGTCATCAAA
Source organism: Polaromonas sp. (assembly GCA_025352405.1). Lineage (GTDB taxonomy): Bacteria > Pseudomonadota > Gammaproteobacteria > Burkholderiales > Burkholderiaceae_C > Polaromonas. The sequence goes on along the minus strand of JANXTM010000089.1, from coordinate 2,975 downwards.
TGGACGGCCTGCTTCGTAATACGGTTCTTGGATGTAAGCACTTGCCCAATACGCTTCCTCAGCAGTGGGATTAACAGATTCGGCGGCAGCCTTGCCACCAAGGCCACCCGCAAAAGCACCTGCTACAGCGCCCACCAGCGCGCCGGCCGGCCCACCAAAGGTACCTGCCACAGCGCCCGCGGCGGCTCCGCCCAGAGCGGCTCCTACGCCGGTTCCCACGGGATGGGCACCAGGCTCCTTTGTCAGCGGGTCCAGATTGAAATCGTTGTCTCTTGCCATGACAGGTTCCTTGAATCGATGAATGAAGTTAAGACGCACATTGGAAATCCACTGCGCCGCCGCGTACACAAAAAATGCTTTTAGTGGCACGACTCCTCATGGTCGCTTGCTTCAAGACCTGGCTCGGTCAGGCAAGGCCAGTCAATCCTGTAGGTGCAGGCCGACTGCCCGTGGGTTTATCCAGGCCCCGTTAAAACGCTTCAGTGTCCACTTCAGATGTGCCCTGCTGGTTGTAACGCTGCCCTTGCACGGTGTAGCGGTTGATCAACGCATCAAGCTTTGCAATAAGCCCGGCTGGCAAGGTCAGATTAGCCGCACCCAGATCCTCAATCAAATGGTCAACGCTGCTGGTGCCTGGAATGGGAACGATGTGCGGCGCTTTATGCAGCAGCCAGGCAAGTGCCAGCTGCGAGGGGCTGCAGCCAGCGTCTTGCGCCAGCGCGCGGTAAGCGGGAAGCAGCTGTTGGTTAACTGCAAAATTTTCTGGCGAAAATCGCGGCATGGCACGGCGAATATCTTTGGCATCAAGTACGGCAACATCCAGCGTCTTGCCACACAAAAAGCCCCGTGCCACCGGGCTAAAGGCCACAAAGGCCACACCCAGCTCCGCGCAGGCATCGAGCACCGCTATTTCAGCGTTGCGGGTCCACAGCGAATACTCGGTCTGCACCGCTGCTATGGGGTGCACCGCATGCGCCTTGCGCAAAGTGCCAGCAGATACTTCTGATAAACCGATGCTGCGAATATGGCCTTTTTTTACCAGGTCAGCCAGCGCGCCGACGCTGTCTTCAATTGGCACGCTTTTGTCCCAGCGGTGCAGGTAGTAAAGGTCAATCACGTCGGTCTGCAGACGGCGCAGGCTGTCTTCACAGGTTTTTTGAATCGTCGCCGGTCTGCCGTCAATCACGCGCACCAGTTTGCCATCCCCGGCTACATCGACACCCTGCATGCCGCATTTGCTGGCCAGCGTGAATTTTTGCCGATGGGGGCCTAATACCTTTCCAATCAGGGTTTCATTGGCACCAAAACCATAAAGCGTGGCGGTGTCAAACAGCGTCACGCCTGCGTCAAGGGCCGCCAGCAAAACACGCTCGCCCTGCGCTGCGCTGACCGGCGCTCCGTAGGCGTGGCTCAGGTTCATGCAGCCCAGGCCAATGGCAGAGACCTCCCATTGGCCCAGCTTGCGGGTAGGCATTCTCATGACAGTTGCAGCGCCAGACCGTGCAACACCTGATAGCAGGCCAGCACACTGGCCACGCTGCTGTTGGGCTCGCGGCCTTCGCGTATGGCGGCAAAGAACTCGCGATCTTGCAACTCGATGCCGTTCATGCACACATCGACATGGCTAACGTCTATTTTCTCGTCTTTACCATTGAATAAATCGTCGTAACGCGCCAGGTAGGTCGCCGTGTCGCCGATGTACCTAAAGAACGTGCCCAGCGGGCCGTCGTTGTTAAAGCTCAGGCTCAAAGTGCAAATTGCGCCATTAGCGGCCTGGAGCTGAATACTCATGTCCATCGCTATGCCAAGCGCTGGGTGAATTGGGCCTTGCACAGCATTGGCCTTTACGACCGGGCTGCCGCACTGGTAGGCAAACAGGTCCACGGTGTGAGCGGCATGGTGCCACAGCAAATGATCGGTCCAGCTGCGCGCCTGACCCAACGCGTTCATGTTGGTGCGGCGGAAAAAATATGTTTGTACATCCATCTGCTGAATGTTGAATTTACCGGCCTGGATTTCCCTGTGCACGTACTGGTGGCTGGGGTTGAAGCGGCGGGTGTGGCCACACATGGCGACCAGGCCGCTGCTTTTGGCCAGGGCCACCACGGCGTCCGCGCCCTGAATACTGTCAGCCAGGGGGATTTCAACCTGCACATGCTTGCCTGCCTTCAGGCAAGCCATGGTTTGGTCGGCGTGCATCTGCGTCGGGGTACAAAGGATGACGGCATCGACTTCCTGAAGCGCCAGGCTTTCTGACAAATTGGTCGTGACGTGTTTTATGCCGTATTTAGCAGCGGTTTCTCTGGTTTTTTCAATGTCGCGGCTGATGAGAGAGATCACTTCAACACCCGCAATATTTTTGATACCGTCCAGGTGCTTGATGCCGAAGGCGCCGGCGCCCGCCAGCGCTACTTTAATGCTCTTGGTCATGTCAATTATTTTCTAAAATCAGGTGGCCGACAGCCGTGTTGGATGCAGGCACATGGTAGAAGCGGTGCTTGACCGTTGGCTTGTTGCCACCGTTCAAGTCGGCCATCGCACCGCGGGCGATCAGCCACATCACCAGCTCGATGCCTTCACTGCCAGCTTCACGCACGTAGTCAATGTGCGGAACGGCGGCTTGCACTTCAGGGTGGTTAATCAGGCTATCCATGAACGCTGCATCAAATGCTTTGTTGATCAAGCCTGCACGCGGGCCCTGCAACTGGTGGCTCATGCCGCCTGTGCCCCAGATGTGGACATTCACGTCTTCGTCGTAAGACTCAATGGCCTTGCGGATGGCTTTACCAATATTCAGGCAGCGCTGTCCTGACGGTACGGGGTACTGCACCACATTGACGGCAAACGGAATCACCGGGCAAGGCCATTTGAAGTCAGTCGCTGGTGGCTGACCGCACATCAAACTTAATGGCACCGTCAAGCCGTGGTCTACGTCCATTTTGTTGACGATGGTCAGGTCAAAGTCTTGCTGAATC
>JANXTM010000086.1 GCA_025352405.1 Polaromonas sp. | reverse complement strand
AGCCAGCGCCTCCGGCCCGAACAGCATCGACAGCGGCATGGCCACCGCGCCCATCTGAAACACTGCCATGTAGGCCACGGCGGTTTCAAAGCGCTGCGGCATCACGATGGCAACCCGGTCACCGCGCTGCACGCCCAGCCCAGCCAGCACATGGCTCAGCGCTCCGGCCGCTTTTTCGAGCTCAAAATAGGCATAAAAAAGGCCGCTTCCGCAGGTTTTATGGGCACGTATAGCTATACTTTTTATAGCGTCTGGCTTGTGGGCATCTGCCCGGGCCCAACGGCTGCAGCAGACCTCGGCAATGTTGAAGTACTCGTCCACCTGCCAGGTGAAGCCCTGGTGCATGGCGGTGTAGTGGTCAGGCAAAGCCGTCGGCAGTTTGTCGCTTTTTTGACTGTGTTGAGAAGGGTCTGTCTTTATCATCTGTTGAATGTACAAAGAAAAACGATCTTCTCGTAGCGAGTTTGTCCCAATACGCGGGCTCCGGTACCACGTCCAGATTTGGGACGCTCCGGTCAAGTTAACTTCAGCACGGCCGCCCCTGGTTTTGGTTCACGGCTGGATGGACGTGGCTGCGTCCTATCAATTCATGGTCGATGCCTTCTCAAGTGCCTTTGCAGCGGGCCGCACCATCATCGCCCCTGACTGGCGCGGTTTTGGCCAGACCACCTCTGCTGAAGGTGGGGCGCAGGCAGATAACTATTGGTTCCCTGACTACTTGGCTGACCTTGATTTTTTGCTCGACCATTACGTCCAAAGCCAGCCCGTTGATCTGGTTGGCCACAGCATGGGCGGCAATGTCGCCATGATTTACGCCGGGGTACGACCCGAGCGCATCCACAAACTGGTCAATTTGGAAGGCTTTGGCCTGCCTGCCAGCCTGTCCGGCCAGGCACCGGGGCGCTATGTGAAGTGGATGGACGAGCTTAAAAGCCTGCACCGTGGCGACTTGGATTTGAAGGTCTACGACGACGCAGCCGGCGTAGCAAGGCGCCTGATGAAGACCAACCCCCGGCTGTCCCTGGACAAGGCCACCTGGCTTGCCAGCCACTGGGCTCGCCCGGATGCGGCAGGCCAATGGCAAATTCTGGGTGAGGCCGGCCACAAAATCACCAGCGCCAATATTTACCGTGCAGAAGAAACGGTGGAGATCTACAAACGCATCAGCGCCCCGGTGCTAGCGGTAGAAGCCTCAGACGACTCGCTGCAAAAGTGGAACCTCGGCAAATACACGCTGGCCGACTACCATGAGCGCCTCACGCACGTGCCCAAGGCCACGGTGGCCGTGATCGAGGACGCCGGCCACATGCTGCACCACGACCAGCCGGCGCGGCTTGCCCAATTGATTGAAGGGTTTCTGGACTGAAGCCAGAGCAGCCATGAGAAAATAACGGATCAGCCATTATTGGCTCAAAAATTTTCAGGATTGAACCCTCATGGAAGCAGAACACATCAACGCCATCGGCAACCAGCTCGCAGACCTGAGCACCCGCGTCAATGAACTCAGGGGGTATCTTTGACTACCCTGCCAAAGAACGTAAATTAAGCGAAGTCAACGCTGCTCTCGAAGACCCCAAGGTTTGGGATGTTCCGAAACGCGCACAGGAACTCGGCCGGGAAAAGAAATCACTTGAAGACGTGGTGCACGTCATCGAACGCTTGAGCACCGAGCTGCTGGACAACATCGAGTTGTTTGGCATGTCCAAAGATGACGGTGACGAAAACGGTATGCTCGCCATCGAAGGCGAAGCTGCCAAGGTGTTGATAGAAGTCGAGAAAATGGAATTCCGCCGGATGTTCAACAACCCGGCCGACCCGCTCAACTGCTTTTTAGACATTCAATCCGGCGCTGGTGGCACCGAGGCTTGCGACTGGGCGTCCATGCTGCTGCGCCAGTACCTCAAATACGCCGAGCGCAAGGGTTTTAAAACCCAGATCGAAGACGAAACCGCAGGCGATACCGCCGGTATCAAGGGCGCCACCATCAAGATTGAAGGTGAATACGCTTTTGGCCTGCTGCGTACCGAAACCGGCGTACACAGGCTGGTGCGCAAGTCGCCGTTTGACTCGTCAGGCGGGCGGCACACCTCGTTTGCATCGGTGTTTGTTTACCCCGAAATCGACGACTCTATTGAGATCGAGATCAACCCTTCGGACGTTCGAGTGGACACCTTCCGGGCCAGTGGCGCGGGTGGCCAGCACATCAACAAGACCGATTCGGCGGTGCGCCTGACGCACCTCCCCACCGGCATTGTGGTGCAGTGCCAGGACGGCCGCAGCCAGCACGGCAACCGCGACGTGGCCTGGAAGCGCCTGCGCTCGCGCCTGTATGACTTCGAATTGCGCAAGCAGCAGGAAGCCCAGCAAAAACTCGAAGACACCAAAACCGACGTCGGCTGGGGTCACCAGATCCGCAGCTATGTGCTGGACCAAAGCCGCATCAAGGACCTGCGTACCAACTACGAGACTTCGGCCACCCAAAAAGTCCTCGATGGCGACCTGGACCCGTTTATTGAAGCGTCCCTGAAGCAGGGCGTGTGATGCGCCCAGCCGTCGCCTGCCGACAACTACAGACCCATTTTTCAGGACACACCCATGCTGCACATGCTTGATGCCAGTGGCGCCGGACCAGGCCCCTCGGTGGCCATTAACCGCGCCGACTACACCCCGCCCGCCTACTGGATTGACACGGTTGACCTGTGTTTCGACCTTGATGTGGCCAAGACGCGCGTGCTCAACAAGATGAAGCTGCGTCGCAACCACGATGTGCCGGTGCAGCCCCTGAAGCTCGATGGCGAAGAACTGAATCTGGCGCGGGTGCTGGTTAATGGCCAGGGCACCTCGTTCAAAATGGAGGGCAACCAGCTGGTACTGAGCGACCTGCCCGATACGTTCGAGCTGGAGATTTTCACCACCTGCTGCCCGTCCAAAAACACCAAGCTGATGGGTTTGTACGTCAGCAATGACTCGTTTTTTACGCAATGCGAGGCTGAGGGCTTCAGGCGCATCACCTATTTTCTCGACCGCCCCGATGTGATGGCCATGTACACCGTCACGATGCGTGCCGACAAGGCGAAATTTCCGGTGCTGCTGTCCAACGGCAACCTGGTGGAACAAGGCGCCCTTGAAGACGGTCGGCACTTTGCCAAATGGGTAGACCCGCACAAAAAACCTGCCTACCTGTTTGCACTGGTGGCGGGTCAGCTGGTCTCTAGAGAGCAGCGGATCACCTCACGCGCGGGCAAAGAGCACACGCTGCAGGTGTATGTGCGCCCGGGTGACCTGGACAAAACCGAGCACGCGATGACCTCGCTGATGCATTCAGTCGTCTGGGACGAAGCGCGCTTTGGCTTGCCGCTGGATCTGGAGCGCTTCATGATTGTGGCGACCAGCGACTTCAACATGGGCGCGATGGAAAACAAGGGCCTGAACATCTTCAACACCAAGTACGTGCTGGCCAATCAGGCCACCGCTACTGACGTTGATTTTGGCAATATCGAAAGCGTGGTGGGTCACGAGTATTTCCACAACTGGACCGGCAACCGCATCACCTGCCGCGACTGGTTTCAGCTCTCTTTAAAAGAGGGTTTGACGGTTTTTCGCGACCAGGAGTTTTCACAAGATCTGTGCGGCGAGGCGTCTGCCCGGGCCGTCAAGCGCATTGAAGACGTACGGGTGTTGCGCACCGCCCAGTTCCCCGAAGACGCCGGCCCGATGTCGCACCCGGTGCGGCCTGACAGCTATGTGGAAATCAGCAACTTCTACACCGTGACGATTTACGAAAAAGGTGCTGAAGTTGTTCGCATGATGCAGACCCTGGTCGGACGTGCCGGGTTTGAAAAAGGCATGACGCTGTACTTTGCCAGGCACGACGGCCAGGCTGTGACCTGCGACGACTTCGCGCAAGCCATTGCCGATGCCAACCCGCTGTCTGATCTGGCGCGCCTGCTCCCGCAGTTCAAGCGCTGGTACAGCCAGGCTGGCACGCCCCGCGTGAGCGCACAAGGCGTGTACGATGCGGCGGCCAGCACCTACACCCTGACCCTCAGCCAAAGCTGCGCGCCTACCACAGGCCAGGGTGAAAAAGAGCCCTTTGTGATTCCGGTTGGGCTTGGATTGCTGGACGCAGATGGCCAGGATTTGCCACTAAATTGGCCGCTGCAATTGCTGGGTGAAACTGAGGCTATGTCCGTCAACGGCACACGTACCGTTGTACTGACCCAGGCCACCGAATCGTTTACCTTTACAGGCATTACAGCCGAGCCGGTGCCGTCCATCCTGCGCGGCTTCACCGCGCCAGTGGTGCTGGCGTTTGACTACACCGATGCCCAACTGCTGCACCTCTTGGCGCACGACAGCGACGCCTTCAACCGCTGGGAAGCCGGGCAACGGCTGGCAGTCAAAAGCGCACTGATTGCTATTAATTCAATAGCTGAAGGCCCGGGTAAAACCTGCCCCAACGCCCTGGATGATGCCTATCTGGACGCCATGCGCCAGGTGCTGCACCACCCACGCCTGGACTCCGCCTTCAAAGAGCTGGTTCTCACGCTGCCGTCTGAAACCTATCTGGCCGAACAACTCGACGTGGTGGACCCGCAACGTATCCACGCGGTGCGCGAAGGCATGCGCCTGCAGCTGGCCACCGCGCTGCAGGCCGACTGGGCCTCTGTTTATCAAGCCAACAAGGACACCGGCGCATACACACCCGACCCAGTATCTTCGGGCCGCCGTGCGCTCGCAGGCATGGCGCTGACCTATTTGTGCCTGGCCGCGCAGGCCAGCGGCGACACCGTCTGGCCGGCAAAAACCCTGCAGCGCTTCAAAGACGCTGGCAACATGACAGACCGCTTCAATGCGCTGGCCGCGCTGGTCTCCAGTGGCCATGCGCTTGCGGGTCAAGCGCTGCAACTGTTTCACGCCATGTTCAAGGACGAAGCACTGGTGATTGACAAGTGGTTCAGCCTGCAGGCCAGCAGTCCTGACCGCGGCGGCAACATCCTTCCTGCGGTCAAACAGCTCATGAAGCACAGCGACTTCAGTTTGCGCAACCCCAACCGCGCGCGCAGCGTGATCAGCACCTACTGCCAGGGTAACCCAGCGGGTTTTCACCGTCTGGATGCTGCAGGGTATGTGTTCTGGAGCGAGCGCGTGATTGAGCTTGACGCCATGAACCCGCAGGTCGCCGCGCGACTGGCGCGTGCCCTTGACCGCTGGAGCAAATTGGCGGAGCCCTACCGCAGCGCCGCACGCGAGGCCATCAGCCGCGTGGCTGCCAAAACCGATCTGAGCAAAGACACGCATGAAGTCGTCACGCGGGCTCTGGCGAGCTGATTGCACCGTTACTAAAAATTGGAATTTTTATGCCCCAAAAAATATCCCTGACCCGTTACCTGGTGGAGCAACAGCGCCAGGATGGCCACATTCCTTCCCAACTAAGGCTGCTGCTTGAGGTGGTGGCTAGAGCCTGCAAGAGCATCAGCCAGGCCGTCAACAAAGGCGCCCTTGGTGGAGTGCTCGGCACCGCTGGCAGTGAGAATGTGCAAGGTGAAGTCCAAAAAAAGCTCGACATCATTGCCAACGAAGTGCTGATAGAAGCCAACGAATGGGGCGGACACCTGGCGGCCATGGCAAGTGAGGAAATGGACAATATTTATGTGGTGCCCAACCGCTACCCGCAAGGTGAATACCTGCTGCTGTTTGACCCACTTGACGGCTCCAGCAACATTGATGTCAACGTCAGCATTGGCACCATCTTCAGCGTGCTCAAAAAACCCGAAGGCTGTGCTGCTGTCGAGGAAAAAGATTTTTTGCAGGCGGGCAGCAAACAGGTCGCCGCCGGTTACTGCGTGTATGGGCCACAGACCACGCTGGTTCTGACAGTGGGCGACGGTGTGGCCATGTTCACGCTGGACCGCGAGCAGGGTTCGTTTGTGCTGACAGACGAAAACGTTCAGATTCCGGCAGACACGCAGGAATTTGCCATCAACATGAGCAACATGCGCCACTGGGACGAGCCCGTCAAACGCTACATTGACGAGTGCCTGCAGGGTAAAGACGGCCCGCGCGGCAAAGACTTCAATATGCGCTGGATTGCCTCCATGGTGGCCGACGTGCATCGTATCCTGACGCGCGGCGGCGTCTTTATGTACCCGTGGGACAAACGCGAACCCGAAAAAGCCGGCAAGCTGCGCCTGATGTATGAGGCCAACCCCATGAGCTGGCTGGTCGAGCAAGCCGGCGGCGCGGCCACCAATGGCCGACAGCGCATTCTCGACCTGCAGCCTAGCAAACTGCACGAGCGGGTCAGCGTGGTGCTAGGTTCAAGAAATGAGGTAGAACGGGTGACCGACTACCACTCCGGGCTATAATTGAAAACTGTAACAAATACAACGCCGGTGTAGCTCAGTCGGTAGAGCAGCTCATTCGTAATGAGAAGGTCGGGTGTTCGATTCATCTCTCCGGCACCAATAGATATAAGGGTTCATTGCTATTGATTTAGTAGTGAACCCTTTTTCTTTGGCGGGTATGTAAGGGCGGATGTAAGACGATTTCACGAATTGAGCCCAGCACCAGACAAAAGAAAACCCGCACATGGCGGGCTTGTCATGCGCTATCGGCTGGCTTTTTCATCAGTCGGGTCTTGAACAAAGAAGGTAGAAGTGGCTTCCATCTTCCTCACGGGCGCGTGCGTGATGTGGAACGGGTTGGATTTGAAATCCGACCCTTTGAAACCCCTCACGGGCGCGTGCGTGACGGTGAACCCAGCGCGGCGGCTGGGTCTATCGGTGAATGTCCCTGATTGACGTCACCAGTCAAACGGGCGGTTCGCCGATGGGCAAGAATTTCCCCGGCCTCGCGCGCGCGCGCGAAGCGAGTTGTGCGTTAGCGTTAAATTGAAGGAAATCAATCGGTCCTGCTTTTAACTTGGCACCAGAGATTTAATGCCCCCCGGCCCTACAGCAGTTCATCAAGCCGGGCCTCCAGTTCGGCAATGTGCCCCTCCAGGTAGTCAAGCCGGGCCTGAATTGAATCAAGGTCGTAACGGGTCACTTTCTCAAACGCTTCACGCTGGGGCTCGATGTGCTTTAGGTACGCCATCACACCAGCCAGGTTTTGCTCCGGTGTCCTCATGAAAAATATTCGTCAAGTGCCGGGTCACAGTCCCAGGGGCGCTGCCCCACTTGCAAAGCCTTTTTAAGCCCGGCACTTTCGGCCCGTGTCGTGGCGCTCTTGCACAGTCGCAGCTTGCCCGATAGCGCGGCCATCGTTGCAGCGTATTGGTTCGATAGCTTGGCGGCTGGGTTCACTGTGCCATCGGCCAGGATAGGCCCGTTTTTGCTTACCAGACGGTCGCAGGCTCGCTTTTGATGGTCGACTGTTACCAGTGCCTCAAGTAGCGTCAGGTCAGCACCAGCGAAGTAATTCGCATCAACCCCGGCACAGATTGAAACCCACAGCGCAGCGGCACCAGGAGGCAGGCCATCGGGCGGCGGTGGTCGCTTGGCGGTGAATATCGGTGTTAGTGTTGCCAGTGCAGCGGCTGATTTTCTAGCCATGTTGATTCCTTAAAAATACAGAGTTATGAAAGCGAAGGGATGGGACGGTCCTGTAAAACCGAAAGCCGTAGAGGCTAAAGGGGCCATGGGGGTGTATCAAGCAAACCTACCCTGTTGTCCTGTCCACCGTCAGGCGCATAGGCACATCTATCACACTGGCGTCTGATACCTGTTGCTGACTGCTTCGCATCTTTTGGCAGACTTTCGCCAGTTGACGCAGTGCAGCCAGCTCTAAGCGCTTTGCAGCGGTCAGGCGGCGGCCAATTTCCAAGTCAGAGCCACCGAACCCGGTGCGTTGTTTTTGCTCTTTTTGATAGCAGCGTTGTTCGGCTCCAATTTCAAGGCGGTGAACATGCAGGGTATGCCAGCGCAGGCAGGCGGCGAGAATTTCGCGGTCGTTCATGGTTTTTGTTCTTTGTGTTGTTGGCAGTTGGCACAGATAACCAGCCCCAAACGGCAGCCAGTCGCCAGCCAGCAGCCCCATAGCGTCACGTCCAGGCGATGTATGCAGGTCTGACAGGTCATAGCGTCCCCAGTTCTCGGAGTACGTCCCGCAGGTCACGGGCAACGAATGCCACGCCACCAGCACCACGGATGCGCTCTAGGAAAACGGCTTGCTCAGGTCGTAGGCGTCCGGCCTGGGCTTTCACCTCCACACCCAGCAGGCGGCCATCACGCAATTGGCCCAGCACGTCCGGGCAGCACCTGAAACCGAATCGAACGAATCGGGCACCCATGCGGGCGGCTCCGCTGTTCATCCTTTCGCACCAGGCCACGGCGGGATGCGTGTTCAATGCTTTCAAGACCTCCACCAGTGCAGCAGCTTCGGGCTTGTCGTGAATGCGTTTGGGTTGTTGTTCCAGTCCGAATAAATCAATCATTGGACTGACTCCCGGTATCTGTTTTCAACCTTGGTACAAAAGGTACACCCCTAAAGGGTGTTGTACCAATCTGTACCAAATAAGGCGTAGGTACAAAAAGGTACATGTACCAACCTGTACCACGCTCATTTAGCCGCCTCAGCAGCGCAAACCATGCCAGCGGCTTCATGGATAGCAGCAGCCGTTACCAGTGCTTTCATGGCGCGGTATATCGGCCCACGCTCATAACGGCCTTCAAAGTGCTTCACCACTTCGGTTTTTCTAATGCCGATTTTGTGCGCCACCAGAAACTCCAACACAGCCCCATCGCATTCACTCATGCGCTTACTTGCCTGCTTTGCTGGTGCATCGGCAGCCACCACCACGCAGGACGTGGCAGGCGCTCCCCATTTAGATAGTCCCAGCGTTACAGCTTCCAGCTTGAACCCGATGCGTTCGCCCTTGGTGTTTAGGTCGCGTTGCTTGGTAATTTCGATGCATTTCCCGGCTGGCGTATCGCTCAGTTCAATTTCAGTGTCCACAGCAGCGCGAACACCACTCCAGCCACGGGCACCGGCAGCAGCATTCTTACCGCTATGGTGTATCAATGCAATATGGGCGTTGCATTCGGCCCGGATGCGGTCAAACCGTCGAACAACAAGCCCCATATCCTGCCCGGCGTTCTCGTTCGCGCCAGCAGACAAACGGGCCAGTGTCTCACCAATAATCAGCCGGGCTTTCATGCCTCGCTGTCGCTCCAACTGGCGGACTACTTGAATCACCTTGTCGGTGTCGGCGTCACCGTCGAAAAGGTCAATCGGGCTTTGCACAATGGCGAAATTGGGCACACGCACCCCGTGGTGCTTTTGGTAGGCTTGCAAGCGACTGCGAACGGATGTAGGTGATTCAGCGGCCAGATACACCACCATGCCCGGTTCAGTGTTGCGGCCCATCCATTGCACGCCACGCGCCACCGATGCAGCCAAGTCCATCAGGACAAAGGTTTTACCCGTGTTGGAATCGCCATACCAAACAGAGCCATCACC
>JANXTM010000119.1 GCA_025352405.1 Polaromonas sp. | reverse complement strand
TTGCCGGTCGGCACGCTGTTTCAAAAACTTCTATAAAAACATAAAGAGACAAGCACCATGGATGTTTTGAGTGGATTGACGCAGGGTTTTTCGGTCGCCTTGACACCGATGAACCTGGGCATGTGTTTTTTAGGCTGCTTTCTGGGCACTGTCGTCGGCGTTTTGCCCGGCCTTGGCCCCCCGGCAACGATTGCGATGCTGCTGCCGCTGACTTTTAAAATGGACCCGACGGGCGCCATGATCATGCTGGCTGGTATTTATTACGGGGCCAAATACGGCGGCTCAACGACGTCGATCTTGCTCAATGTACCGGGTGAAACCTCATCGGTCGTCACCTGTCTTGACGGCTACCAGATGGCCCGTAACGGGCGGGCTGGTGCAGCATTGGGGATCAGTGCGATAGCCTCGTTTATTGCCGGCACCGTGGGCACGGTGCTGTTGATGCTGGTGGCACCGCCACTGGCCAAACTGACGCTGGCTTTCAGTGCGCCTGAATACTTTGCGCTGATGGTGCTGGGCCTGGCGATGGTAGTGCTGCTGGCCGGTGATTCCCTGACAAAAGCGCTGCTGTCGATGATGGTTGGCCTGTGGATTGCCAGCATGGGTACCGACCTGTTTACCGCCACATCACGCTTTACCTTCGGCCAGACCGAGCTGCTGGGCGGCATTGAGTTTGTGATTGTTGCGATCGGCATTTTTGCCGTCGCTGAAGTCATGGCCAACATGGAGCCCGAAAAACCGCTGGACATGCTGCCTGTGCCCAAAGGGCTTAAAAACCTGCTGCCCACCTGGCAGGACATGAAAGACTGCAAATACGCCTTTCTGAACGGCTCGCTGGTTGGCTTTTTTATCGGCATCCTGCCGGGCGCTGGCGCAACGATTTCGTCTTTTCTGAGCTATGGCATCGAAAAGTCGTATTCAAAGCATCCTGAAAAATTCGGCACCGGCGTGATTGAAGGCGTGGCCGCCCCGGAAGGCGCCAACAACGCCGACACCGCCGGGGCCATGGTGCCGCTGCTGACGTTGGGGATTCCAGGCAGCGGAACCACCGCCATTTTGCTGGCCGCGCTGGTTTTGTGGGGCTTCAAGCCCGGCCCGCTGTTCATTGAAGAAAGCCCGGCGCTGTTCTGGGGGCTGGTGGCCAGTATGTACATCGGCAATGTGGTGCTGCTGATCCTGAATCTGCCGCTGGTGGCGCTGTTTGCCCAGCTGCTGAAAATGCCTGGCTACGTGATGTACCCGTTGATTTTGGGTGTGTCCATCATCGGCATTTACACCACCGACTCCAGCATTTTCCAGCTCAGCCTGTTGGTGGTGTTTGGACTGGTGGGTTACGCCATGCGCAAGCTTGATTTCCCGACTGCGCCGCTGGTGCTGGGCCTGGTGCTCGGTGATTCGATGGAGAAGGCGCTGCGCCAGTCACTCATGATGTCCCAGGGTCATCTGTCGATACTGTTCAGGCCGATTCCGGCTGCGCTGCTGTGCATTGCGGCCTTCTTGCTCATCGTCCCGCTGATTAAAAAATTCAATTCTGCGCGGGTTCAGATGATTGATGGCGAAGCCTGAATTCCACCGTATCAATTTCACAGCATTTTTCAAAAAAACCGGAAACAAAGCATGCGATTTTCAAAAACAATTTGTGCCCTGGCCGCCCTGGCACTGACGGGTTTCACCACGCTGGCCCAGGCCCAATGGAAGCCAACCAAAACGCTTGAGGTAATAGTGCACACCGCACCGGGCGGCGGCAACGACCTGCTGGCCCGCGCTGTCGCGCAAATGCTGGAAAAAGAAAAACTGCTGCCGGTGCGCATGCAGGTCATCAACAAGCCGGGCGGCAACGGCGCGGTGGCAGCTGCCGCACTGTCCGAGAAAAAGGGTGAATCCAATGTGCTGGGTTTCATCACCAGTGTCTGGATTGCCAACCCGCTGACCACCAGCGAAGCCAAGGTGACTTTGCATGACCTGACGCCCGTTGCCAACGTGCTGCGCGAACCGGCAGTGTTTGCCGTGCGTACCGATTCACCCTACAAAACGTTGAAAGACTTTATTGACGCCGCCAAGGCCAAGCCCGGCGAGCTCAAGCAGTCTGGTGGTTCGGTCACCTCGCGTGACAACATCATCCGCCAGACCTTGCAGTCAAGCACGGGGGCCAAATGGGCTTTTGTCTCGTTTCAGGGGGGCGGTGAGCGCCT
>JANXTM010000045.1 GCA_025352405.1 Polaromonas sp. | reverse complement strand
AGTATTTGCCGCCATTTCCCTTATGGCCACACGCGGCGAAACCACCCCGCTGTCGATGACCATGATGGGCGGCCCGATTGATGCGCGCATGTCGCCCACATCGGTCAACAACCTGGCCACCACCAAGCCCTACGAGTGGTTTGAAAACAATGTAATCTACCGCGTGCCGAGTAATTTCCCCGGCGCAGGCCGCCGCGTTTACCCAGGATTTTTGCAGCATACCGGCTTTGTGGCCATGAACCCCGACCGCCACGCGACCAGCCACTACGACTATTTCAAGGACCTGCTGAAGGGCGACGACGCCGGCGCCGAAGCGCACCGCAAGTTCTACGACGAGTACAACGCCGTGCTGGACATGGACGCTGACTATTACCTGGAAACCATCAGCACCGTTTTCCAGCAGTTCAAACTGGTCAATGGCACCTGGGACGTGATGAGCGTCAAAGGCAAGGCCGAGCGCGTCAAACCGGGCGATATTAAAACCACCGCCGTGATGACGGTAGAAGGCGAGCTGGACGACATCTCCGGTGCCGGACAAACCCGCGCGGCACTCGACATGTGTAGCGGCGTGCCCGCGAACAAGAAAAGGCACTTTGAAGCCAAAGGTGCAGGCCACTACGGCATCTTCAGCGGTCGCCGCTGGCGCGACATGGTCTACCCTGCTGTCAAGGCCTTCATTCTTGATGCGAATAAAGCCCTGGCGCAGCAAAAACCTGCGTCTGCCGCGACTGATTTGGTGGCAAAACCCATGCTGGCCGTTGCCAAGCCAGTCGCATCAGTCGCTGCCTCGGCAGCTGTCAAACCAGTCACCAAGCCAGCCATCAAACGGGCTCCGGCCGTAGTTGCAAAGCCAGTGATCAAAGCTGCGGCGAAATTTGTAGCGAAGGTTGTCACCACACCAGCGGTCACGCCAGCGAGTGCTCCGGTGAATGCGCCGGTTAATGTTTCAGTCAGTGCGGCTGCCACCCAACCGCCTGCAACCAAATGGGTTACAGAGCCCGCCGCGCAGCCTGCTGTAGCCCCGGCAACGGTTGCAGTGGTCAAGCCAGAAACCAAACCAGAAACCAAGCCGGTAGCCAAAGCGTCAGTCAAACCAGCGGTCAAGGCTTCTGCCAGACCGGTTGGCAAAAAATCGCCTGCCAAGGCGCTTCGCAGAAAATGATGTGTCGGTATGGCGATGTGTCAAGTAGCCCGACAATCGCCAGGTGACCACACCAGACCAACGCCAGCTCGCCAAACAGCTTCACGCTGCACTGCCGCAAACACAGTGCACGCGTTGCGGCTACCCGGACTGCGCAGCTTACGCACAAGCCATTGCGGCTGGCAGCGCCGCCATCAACCAGTGCCCGCCAGGCGGCGCTGAAGGCGTGAAGCGGCTGGCTGCCATCACAGGCCTGCCGGCACAGCCCCTGAACTCGGTCAACGGTGTAGAGAGCCCACGCAGCGTCGCAGTGATCGACGAGGCCTGGTGTATTGGCTGCACCCTGTGCATCAAGGCCTGCCCGACCGACGCTATTTTGGGCAGCAACAAGACGATGCACACCATCATCGAGGCTTACTGCACGGGCTGCGAACTATGCGTGCCGGTGTGCCCGGTCGATTGCATCAGCTTTGAAAATGTCACCGGCGAGCGTACTGGCTGGCTGGCGTGGTCACAGCAAGACGCTGACACGGCCCTTAAGCGCTATGTTTTTCATAGCATTAAGCGCCCGCAACCCTTGCCGGAGAGCCCTGAAAAGCATCTGATTTCAGCCCCGATGGCGCAGCCGCTACGACTTGGCCAAGGCGCACAGCCAGAAGTTGATGCTTCCGTACAGGACAAAAAACGCGCGGTGATTGAAGCCGCGCTGGCCCGGGCGCGTGCGGCGCGCCAGCGCGGGGACTGAGCCGCTGCGACTCAGACGGTTAGGTCTTTTAAACCCAGTACTTCGGCCTCATAGGCGTGCAAGGACGTGGCGCCACCGGTGTGAATGAACAGCACATTTTCGTCCTTGCCAAAGTAGGCCTGGCGCGCTAGGCCGATCAGCCCGGCCATGATCTTGCCAGTGTAGACAGGGTCCAACAAGATCGCCTCGGTACGTGCCAGCATCTGCACCGCCTCCACCATGGCCTGGTTGGGTACCGAGTACTTTGGCCGCCACCAGTCACCAAAACTGAGCACCGCCTCGGGCGATATGGTCATGTTCAGGCCCAGCAAATCGGCCACCGCCTGGGCTTCTTTGTGCACCAATGGGTTCTGGTCAACCGGGTCGCGGCTTACACCGATGCCAATGAGCGGAATGTTGATGTGGTTGCCCAAAAAGCCGGCCAGCAAACCGCCGTGTGTTCCCGAGCTGCCAGAGCCCACCACAATCTTGTCGATCTGCACGCCCTGCTCAAAAAACTGTTGCTGCAGTTCTTGCGCGCAAGCGACATAGCCAAGCCCGCCAATGGCGTTCGAGCCACCACCGGGCACGATGTAGCCCTTGCGGCCCACAGCGGCCAGATCACTGGCAACTTTTTGCATCGCTTCCAGCATGTTGGTCCCTGCAGGCACTACGGTAATAGCCTCTACACCCAGCAGGCGAAACAAAAAGTTGTTTCCACTGGCATCTACTTTGTAGCTGTTGGGAACACGCTCTTCAATTACAAAGCGGCATTTCATGCCTTCCTTGATGGCTGCGCTCAGGGTGGCGCGGCAATGGTTGGACTGCGGCGCGCCACAGGTAATGAGTGTGTCAGCACCGTGGGCCAGCGCGTCGGCGGCCAGAAACTCGAGCTTGCGCGTCTTGTTGCCGCCAGGCGTCAGGCCCAGCATGTCGTCACGCTTGATCCAGACATTCGGGCCACTGCCATCGGGGCAGGTGGCGCGCAAGGCCTTGGTGAAATGGGGTAAAAACTCCAGCGGCGTCGGGCCCTGGGTGTAACGGCGGCGTGGGAAACGGCTTAAATCCATGGGGGCAATCCTCCGGTTAACAAAAGTGCAAAGCTTGAGCCTACCCTAAAGCCGCAATGGCAGAAAACGCCTTGATCACTTCGGCAGGAGCCTGCACCATTTCTATCAGAACGCCTTCCCCCGCTATTGGGAACTCATCATTCGCCTTGGGGTGCATGAAGCAGATGTCAAAACCCGCAGCGCCCTTGCGGATGCCGCCAGGCGCAAAGCGCACGCCCTGCGCCGTCAGCCATTCCACGGCTTTCGGCAGGTCGTCAATCCACAAGCCCACATGGTTGAGCGGCGTGGTGTGTACGGCGGGCTTTTTGTCCATGTCGAGCGGCTGCATCAGGTCGACTTCGACCTTGAACGGGCCGCTGCCAATGGCGCAAATGTCTTCATCAACATTTTCGCGCTCGCTGACAAAGTTGCCGGTCACCTCAAGCCCCAGCATGTCCACCCACAGCGTACGCAAGCGGTCTTTGCTGGGGGCCCCAATGGCGATCTGCTGGATACCTAATACCCTGAACGGTCTGCCCTGGGCCTGTGAAATGGAACGACTCATGCCTGCGCCACAGGACGACGGCCCGACAGGTAACTCACGCCTTGCGGCCCAGCGGCTTCAAGGTGAACGACACCCGCGCCAAGCCGGAACACATCGCCCACAGCGTATCGGGTAGACACGCCGTCAACCACCAGCGTAAAGTCCCCCGCCGTGATCAACGCGCAGGCATCGAACGGATGCTGATGCTCGCCCAAAGCGTAGCCAACTGCGCGGTCTATGGCGACCGCTGCGTTGAAATGGTTGGCTTTGAGTTCGTCGTGAAATTCCTGGATATTCATGATGCGCTTCCTGTTTCAAACAAATTCAACGATCGGCTGGTCCACCGTCAGCGACTCGCCCTTGGCCGCGAGGACCTTGCCGATTTCGCCGTCAGCAATGGCAAACAACACATTCTCCATCTTCATGGCTTCAATCACCGCGATGCGTTCACCGGCTTGCACCTTTTGCCCCACCTGCACGGCCACTTCGACCAGCAAACCGGGCATGGGCGAGAGCACATAGCGGCTCATGTCGGGTGGTGCTTTGTAAGGCATCAGCGCATGCAAGGCGGCAGCACGCGGCGACAACACCAGCGCGTCGAGCCGCGTGCCGTTGTGGGCAATGCGAATCGCCAACGGATTTTTACCCACCCCGCGTTCAACCTGCGCGGCAAACGGCTGACCATTGACGGTACCGCGAATGCGGGCCCCGCCCAGATGCCAGCCGCTACATATTTCATAGCTTGTCGCCTCCGTCTTTATTGCGCTGGAGCCCGATTCGATGTCGTAATTGGTCACCACAACAGAGTGTGCGCTGTTGTTTCCGGTAGCACCCAAACCCAGCACTACAAAGGCTTCGCCTACCGTCAGGCTGTGGCCGGGCAGTTGCCCGCTGATACCGGCCGCCCGGCCCAGCATGCGGCGGTTAACGTAGGCTGCCAGCGCAACCAGAAAGTCCGGGTCATCGTGCGGCACGTCTTCAGCTTTGAAGCCCTGGCCGTAGTTTTCAGCGATAAAGCCGGTATTGAAATCGCCCGCCACAAACCTCGGGTGCGCCAGCAGCGCCGCCTGAAACGGAATGTTGCTGCTGATGCCGCGGATCACAAAGCCATTGAGCGCCTCGCGCATTTTGGCAATCGCGTCCACGCGGTCCTTGCCATGCACGATGAGTTTGGCAATCATCGAGTCGTAAAACATTGGAATCTCGCCGCCGTCCTGCACGCCGGTATCCACTCGCACGCCGTAAAGCTGCGCCGTGTCTGCGGCAAACATGGTTTCTTTAGGCGGCTGAAAGCGCACCAGGCGGCCGGTGCT
>JANXTM010000044.1 GCA_025352405.1 Polaromonas sp. | reverse complement strand
CCGATCAGCATGTTCTGGCCAATGGCGATTTCGCCCAGGTCAGTCGATGCACCGTCAGCGATCACGTCACCCTTGGCCAGCCTGTCGCCAATTTTGACAATGGGGCGCTGGTGAATGTTGGTGTTCTGGTTGGAACGCTGGTACTTGATCAGGTTGTAGATGTCCACACCGACTTCACCGGCCAGGGCTTCTGCATCATTGACACGCACCACAATGCGGGTTGCATCAACGTAGTCCACCAGGCCACCCCGGGTAGCCGTCACGACGGTACCCGAATCGACCGCGGCGACGCGTTCGATGCCGGTACCCACCAAAGGCTTTTCAGGCCGCAGCACAGGCACAGCCTGGCGCGACATGTTGGCGCCCATCAGCGCGCGGTTGGCATCGTCATGCTCCAGGAAAGGCACGAGCGAAGCAGCAACAGACACGATCTGCGCTGGCGACACGTCCATGTATTGCACACGCTCTGCACCCACCAGCACAGACTCGCCGTTTTCACGGGCAGAGACCAAATCGCCCGTCAACGTACCGGCATCGTCAAGCGCCGCATTGGCCTGGGCGATGACGTACTTGCCTTCTTCGATGGCCGACAGGTAATCAATTTGCGTCGTGATCTTGCTGTCGACGACACGGCGATACGGCGTTTCAATAAAGCCGTATTCGTTGAGGCGCGCGTACAGCGCCAGCGAGTTGATCAGGCCAATGTTCGGACCTTCAGGCGTTTCAATCGGGCAGACACGACCATAGTGGGTCACGTGCACGTCACGCACTTCGAAGCCTGCACGCTCACGGGTCAAACCGCCAGGGCCAAGGGCCGAAACACGGCGCTTGTGGGTGATCTCGGCCAGCGGGTTGGTCTGGTCCATGAACTGTGACAACTGCGATGCACCGAAGAACTCTTTGAGTGCTGCAGAAATCGGCTTGCTGTTGATCAAGTCATGTGGCATCAGCGGCTCTTGCTCCGCCTGACCCAAACGCTCTTTGACAGCTTTTTCGATGCGCGCCAAGCCTGTGCGATACTGGTTTTCAGCGAGTTCGCCAACACAACGCACACGGCGGTTGCCAAGGTGGTCAATGTCGTCGACTTCGCCGTTACCGTTGCGCAGGTCCACCAGAATCTTGACGACTGCGAGGATGTCCTCGTTGGTCATGACCATCGGGCCGGTTGACGCATCGCGGCCCACGCGGGCGTTGAACTTCATGCGACCAACCTTGGACAAATCGTACGTATCCGGGTTGTAGAACAGCCGCTGGAACAGTGCCTGAACCGCGTCTTCAGTCGGTGGCTCGCCGGGGCGCATCATGCGGTAAATCGCCACGCGTGCAGCAAACTCGTCGGCCGTTTCATCCGACCTGAGGGTTTGCGAAATGTACGATCCCTGGTCCAACTCGTTGGTGTACAACACCTGCAGGTCTTGCACGCCAGCAACACGCAACTTTTTGAGCAGCAGTTCGCTCAACTCGTCGTTGGCCTTGGCGATGATTTCGCCGGTATCCGCGTCAACAATATTTTTGGCGACCACGCGGCCCACCAGAAAATCTTCAGGCACGCTGATGGTGGTAGTACCACTGGTTTCGAGCTCGCGGGTGTGGCGCACCGTGATGCGCTTGTCCTTGGCGACCACCACCTTGCCAGCCTTGTCAGTGATGTCAAAACGGGCCACTTCACCGCGCATACGCTCGGCAACGAATTCCATCTGCGCGCCACTGTCCATCAAGCGGAAGTTGTCAAACACAAAGAAATTGGCGAGGATGGATTCCTGGTTCAGGCCAATGGCCTTGAGCAGAATCGTCACCGGCATTTTGCGACGGCGGTCAACGCGGAAGTACAAAATGTCTTTTGGATCAAACTCGAAGTCAAGCCACGATCCGCGGTAAGGAATGATGCGGGCCGAGAACAGCAATTTGCCCGAACTGTGGGTCTTGCCCTTGTCATGCTCAAAAAACACGCCAGGCGAACGGTGTAACTGGGACACAATCACACGCTCAGTGCCATTGATAACGAACGAACCCTTGTCAGTCATGAGCGGCACTTCGCCCATGTAGACCTCTTGCTCTTTAACTTCCTTGACGACCTTGGATTGCGACGTCGATGACTCACGGTCATAAATGATCAACTGCACCTTGGCGCGCACGGCCGATGCGAACGTCAGGCCGCGAGTCTGGCATTCACGCACATCAAATGCGGGTTTGGCCAGGTTGTACTCAATGAACTTCATCTCGACAAAACCGTTGTGCGAGACGATGGGGAATGCATTTTCAAACGCTGCCTGCAGACCTTCTACAGTGCGCTTTTGAGGTGCGCGATCAGCTTGCAGAAACGCGGTGTACGCGTCTTTCTGCATTTGCAGCAAATAGGGAACAGCCAACACGCTTTCGCGATTGCCGAAGCTTTTGCGGATGCGTTTGCGTTCGGTGTAACTGTATGTTGAAGTTGGGGCCATGAGTTCTCCGCGTTTATAGGCTCAGGTAACTGCTCTGGTGACTCTGTACCCGAATACACAAGCGTATTCAGGCGGGCTTGGTGGTTGGCCGCTACCAACCATGGCGGACGATAGCGCATTGCACGCTACCCGAACCAAGGCGTTTTCTGCAGTCGAAGATCAGAAAACACTGAAAAACAGACGGATGTAGTCTACTTGTCAGTGTGCTCTTTCAAGCAACGAATAAGCGCAAAAGGCTGGAAGCCCTTTTGAGGACTTCCAGCCTTTGCAAACAACAAGAATTACTTGAGTTCGACTTTCGCGCCAGCGTCTTCGAGCTTTTTCTTGGCGGCTTCTGCGTCGACCTTTGACACGGCTTCCTTGACGTTCTTTGGAGCACCGTCCACCAAATCTTTGGCCTCTTTCAAGCCCAGGCCGGTCAGTTCGCGAACTGCTTTAATGACTTGCACCTTCTGGGCACCAGCTTCGAGCAGAACGACATTGAATTCGGTCTTCTCTTCAGCCACCGCAGCGGCACCGCCGCCACCAGCTGCAGGTGCAGCCATAGCCGCGGCGCTGACGCCAAATTTCTCTTCGATGGCTTTCACCAGTTCGTTGAGTTCCATGACCGTCATGCTGTCCAGCGAGGTCAAAAATGCGTCTTTATCGAATGCCATTTTGAATTTTCCTAAAAATAAGTTGGTTTAAATTACGCTGCTACAGCTTCGGCTACAGCTTCTTCGGCTGCAGGGGCGTCGCCACCACCCTTTTTTGCCGCCAGAGCGCCCAGCACCACAGCTGTACGCGAAATTGGCGACATCAAAAGGCCGCAGATCTGGGCGAGCAATACTTCTTTCGAAGGAATGCTTGCCAGCTGCTTCACGCCATTCACGTCCAGGGTCTTACCTGCAAATGCACCACCGCGAATCACCAACTTGTCGTTGGTTTTTGCGAAGTCTGCCACCACTTTCGCGGCGGCTACTGCATCAACAGAAAAGCCATAGATCAGCGGGCCGGTCATCTGGTCGGAGACAATTTCAAATGCGCTACCGGCTACAGCACGGCGGGCCAGAGTGTTCTTCAGAACACTCAGGGTCACACCGAGGCCGCGAGCCTGGCTACGCAGTTTGGTCATGTCAGCGACCGTGATGCCACGGTATTCCGCCATCACAAGCGTTTGAGCTTTAGCTGCGAGGCCGGTCACTTCATCAATGACGGCTTGTTTCTCACTGCGATTGAGACTCAAGGTCTACTCCTTAAAATGTGCTTTCCGGCAACTACTGTTGCAGTTGCCATCTAGCACGCTCATGTTCAGCGACCAACTGTTTCAGACTCTTTTCAAAATCTTTCATGCAGCGGGACCGCCATCTGCGTTGGCTTACTTTCAAGAAGTCAATTAAGCAGCAGACTCAACACCTGCCGCGCCAACGGTCCTGGATGACCTGCTGGAGAAAAACACCAGCAGCCCACCACATTGAACAGCTCCTGCAAGCCGTTCAAATTCTTCAAATTAAGCAGCGATGGTTTGTGTATCGACGCGAACGCCTACACCCATCGTTGACGAAACTGCAACTTTACGCAAATAAACGCCTTTGCTAGTAGCTGGTTTGGCTTTGATCAACGCTTCGATCAATGCTGCCAGGTTGCCTTGCAATTTGGCAGTATCAAATGAACGACGACCGATGGTGCCATGCACGATACCGGCTTTGTCAACGCGAAACTGGACCTGGCCAGCTTTGGCGTTCCGGACTGCAGTAGCCACATCAGGCGTCACCGTACCCACCTTCGGGTTGGGCATCAGGCCACGTGGGCCAAGAATCTGGCCCAGCGTACCCACAATGCGCATGGCGTCAGGCGAAGCGATCACCACATCGAAGTCCATCTTGCCGGCTTTGATATCGGCGGCCAGGTCGTCCATGCCCACAATGTCAGCGCCAGCAGCTTTGGCTTCTTCAGCCTTGGCACCCTGGGCGAACACAGCTACGCGTTTGGTTTTACCGGTACCGTTTGGCAGCACAACAGCGCCACGAACAACCTGGTCTGATTTTTTTGCATCAATGCCGAGCTGCACTGCCACATCGATAGATTCATCGAATTTGGCGATGGCGAACTCTTTTACAAGACCCAAGGCGTCAGGCAAGGCGTACAGCTTGTTGCTGTCAATTTTGCCCACGGCAGTTTTCTGGCGTTTGGTCAACTTGCTCATACAACACCTTCCACCGTCACACCCATGGAACGGGCAGAACCGGCAATAGTACGGACTGCAGCATCGAGGTCAGCTGCGGTCATGTCTTTCATTTTGTGCTTGGCGATTTCTTCGAGCTGGGCCCGGGTAATCTTGCCAACCTTGACGGTATGCGGCGTGGCCGAACCCTTGTCAAGCTTGATAGCCTTCTTGATCAATGTGACGGCTGGTGCCGTTTTGATGATGAAGGTGAAGCTCTTGTCAGCGAAGGCAGTGATGATCACTGGCAGAGGAAGGCCCGGCTCGACACCTTGGGTTTGCGCATTAAATGCCTTGCAAAACTCCATGATATTCAAGCCGCGTTGACCCAAAGCAGGGCCAATTGGGGGGGACGGATTGGCCTTACCAGCTGGCACTTGCAGCTTGATGAAGCCGACGATTTTTTTCGCCATACTTTTCTCCTTGCGGGTAGTAACGCATGAACGCTGTTATAAAAACAAGCCCATACTCCCCGGGGGTTACACAACTCAAAAAGGCTCTTACAAACCTGCTGCGCCGAGTTGCAAAGCGCAAAACCAATAACCCACCTGAATAATCAGGTCTTTTCAATCTGGCTGAATTCCAGCTCCACCGGTGTCGCACGGCCAAAGATCGTGACGGACACTCGCACCTTGTTCTTGTCGTAGTTGACTTCTTCGACTGTGCCGTTGAAATCAGTAAAAGGACCATCCTTGACACGGACGTACTCGCCAGTTTCGAACTCAACCTTGTGTCGCGGCTTTTCCGTACCTACCTGCATTTGATTGACGATTTTCTGGACGTCTTCTTCAGAGATTGGTGCCGGGCGATTTTTTGCACCGCCCACAAAGCCGGTGACTTTGTTAGTGTGCTTCACCAGATGCCAGGTTTCGTCATCCATAACCATCTCAACCAACACATAGCCCGGGAAAAACCGTCGCTCCGTGGTCTTCTTCAAGCCGTTTTTGATTTCAACGACTTCTTCTGTCGGCACCAGGAAGCGGCCAAATTTGGTCTGCATGCCCGCACGGTTAATGCGCTCAACGATATTACGTTCAACCGCTTTTTCCATACCGGAATAGGCGTGCACAACATACCATTGCATGCCAGGCGTTGGCACGAGAGATGTACCCGCCGCCACTTCACTGACAACTGTACCGTTCAGATCGCTCATCATCGTTTCCATCCCAGTAGCAGATCGTAAAACACCCATTCGAGCGTTTTGTCTGTTAACCACAAAAACAAGGCCATCACAACAACAAAGGCAAAGACGTAAGCCGTCATTTGCATCGCCTCTTTTCGGGCCGGCCAGACAACTTTTTTAACCTCACGCACAGAATCGCGCCCAAAGGCCAAGAACTGTCTGCCCAACTCGGAAGATAAAAATACTACGACGGCAGCCACAAGCCCCGCGATCAACGCGCCCCATTGAGCGACCTGGCCCTGCTTGGTCAGCAGGTAGAAACCCACCAGCGACGCCAGCACCAATGCAACAGCCAGACCGAGTTTGGCTTTGTCTGCGGTTGTACTGACGGTTTCGACTTGAGAAGAGGCCATGGTTGCCAGGTTTCCTGTTTAATCTTTGCGTGTTTCTTCAGACACCTAAGCCCGTCAAGAGTTGTTACTCTTGACGGGCCTTGTTTTTCTTTTCAAACCACCTGTACCAACCACATGCTGACTGCGCATTATGGTAGCTGGTGGCAGGGGCAGTAGGAATCGAACCTACAACCTTCGGTTTTGGAGACCGACGCTCTGCCAATTGAGCTATACCCCTCCGTCAAACCTCAAAAATTTTTACTTCTTTTTAAGCAATGATCTTGGCAACAACGCCAGCGCCAACGGTCTTGCCGCCTTCGCGGATAGCAAAGCGCAGACCTTCTTCCATGGCAATCGGGTTGATCAGCTTGACGGTGATCGACACGTTGTCGCCTGGCATGACCATTTCCTTGCCTTCTGGCAACTCGATCGCACCGGTCACGTCCGTCGTGCGGAAGTAAAACTGGGGGCGGTAGTTGTTGAAGAATGGCGTGTGGCGGCCGCCCTCATCTTTGGACAAGACATAGATCTCGCCCGTAAAGTGGGTGTGGGGCTTGATGGAGCCTGGCTTGCACAGGACCTGGCCGCGCTGGACGTCTTCGCGCTTGGTGCCGCGCAACAAGATACCGACGTTATCGCCAGCCTGCCCTTGGTCGAGCAGTTTGCGGAACATTTCGACGCCGGTGCAGATGGTCTTTTGGGTGTCGGCAATACCGACGATCTCGATCTCTTCACCGACTTTGACGACGCCGCGCTCGATACGGCCGGTCACGACGGTGCCGCGGCCGGAGATGGAGAACACGTCTTCTACGGGCATCAGGAAGGCGCCGTCAACGGCACGCTTTGGCATGGGGATGTAGTTGTCGAGGGCGTCGGCCAGCTTCATGATGGCTTCTTCGCCCAACGGGCCCTTGTCGCCTTCCATGGCGAGCTTGGCTGAGCCGTGGATGATCGGGGTGTCGTCGCCTGGGAAATCGTACTTGTCGAGCAGCTCGCGCACTTCCATCTCAACGAGTTCGAGCAGCTCGGCGTCGTCAACCATGTCGCATTTGTTCAAAAA
>JANXTM010000010.1 GCA_025352405.1 Polaromonas sp. | reverse complement strand
GACCGACGGCGTAGCCAAATATGTGCGTGTGGGCGTCAGCCGCCTTGACGTTTTTGCCGCCGCTGCCAATTGCCACCACCAGTTCGATTTCATGGTGCAGGTTCTTGGTCAGGCTGGGGTAGGGAATGCTGCCCGTGGTGCCCGCGTCAACTGCCACGATGGCATCAGCCGGCTTGAGGAAGAAAAACGGTGGCTCGCGGCCCGTAAAGCCCATTTCCTTGGCGTGCTCTTCGTAGTTGCGGCCCACGCAATAAATGCGGTGCACCGGGAAGCGATCCGTGGTGCCGACAACGGGCACCGACACGGTGGCGGGGGGTGTGAATACAAAACTCATGACAACCTTTCTTCTCTGTGTATGCCCAGGGCCTGATGCACCGGGCGGTCTGAAAAACTGAAAAGCACACAACCTTGCGTAGACTGCAGTTGCGCAGTGTGCCACGACGGAATCACAAAGTGGTCGCGCGGGCCAAACTCAAACGTCCAGACCTTACCCTTGTGTTCAATGCTGACGCTGCCCGAACCCTCCACTACGCTGAACACTGCGCCATCGGTTTGCCGATATGGCTTGCCCGCAAAACCTGCAGGCAAGCGCTGCATGAAAGTTGCCATGGTCGGCATGGGTGAGCCGCCCGTGGCCGGGTTGACATAACGCAACTTGACGCCGTCCCAGGCGTCAATGTCTGCGTGGGTTTCAAGCTCGTGCAAAGCGTCGCGCGTGCGTTCGTATGGGTAGCTGAAGATGGGCGATGTCTTGCCGAACGGCGGCGTGTACCGCACTGGCAGCATATTGGCACCATAGCGCTGACTGCTGATGCCTTCAGGTTTGGTGACTTCCTGCTGCCTTGCCGTACCGTTCTCGGCAAAACCCGCATCAAAAAAACGCAGCATGGGAATGTCCAGCCCGTCCAGCCACACTACTGGCGCGTCAACTTGCACTTGCCCCTGGTGGCCATGGTCGTGAAAGGTCCAGCTCGGGGTGATGATGAAGTCACCGGGTTTCATTTGCGTGCGCTCGCCGTCGACGGACGTGTACGCACCATGGCCTTCCACAACAAAACGCAGCGCGCTTTGCGTGTGGCGGTGGCTGGGCGCAATTTCACCAGCCATGATGACCTGCAAACCCGCATAAAGCGATTGGGTGATAGACGACTGGCCGCGCAGGCCCGGGTTTTCAAGAATCAGCACGCGGCGCACCGCCTCTTCAGCCGTGATGAGCTGGCCTGATTGCATGAGGTAAGGGCGCACATCGGCGTATTTCCAGAACGCAGGCTGGCACGGCGTGGTAGGCGAGGGCGGGACCAACCCATGCAGCACTTCCCACAACGGCGTCATGCTGTGGGCCGCGATGGCGTTGTAAAAGTTTTTGCGCGCCGCGCTGTTGCCTTCGAGCGATGCAACAGATTGCGTTGGGGGTGTGATGTCCATGGGTTTTGCCTGTTGAGGTGATGTGGTGCGATGCGGTGTAGCTAGTCAATCTTGATGCCACGCGTACTGATGATGCCGCCAAGAAGCGTGGTTTCTTGCTGGATACGGCTCTTCAGACCCTCGGCCGATGTACCCACCGCCTGCCAGCCCTGATTGAAAAGTTTCTGGCGCACGTCAGGGTCGCGGATGATGCGGGGCACCTCAACAGCCAACCGGGCTTGCGCCGCCCTGGACAGATTGGCCGGGCCAACGAGCGCGTTCCATACTTCAAGGCTGACGTTTTTCAGCCCCGCCTCGCCTGTGTCGGCAAGCGGTGCTGCATCCGGAACCAATGCACTGCGCCCGCTGGTCAAGCCGATGGCTACGAGTTTTCCGGCACGTACCTGCGGCATCGCTACGCTGGGGGCCATCAGTGCCATCTGGATTTGCCCGCCGAGCAACGCCGTCACAACCTGCGGGTTGCCTGAAAATGGCACATGTTCAGGCAGCAGGCCAGGCGAGTTGTTTTTGATCAGTTCCATGCCCAGATGCGCCACAGAACCATTTCCCACCGAGCCGTAGTTCCAGCCTTTGCCGCCACGCCTTGCTGCCGCGAAAAAAGCCGCGCCTTGCGGCTGCCCGGCGGGCGCAACCAGCACCATGGGCGCCGTGGTCAACAGGGAAATGGCGATGAAGTCTTTGGCTGGGTCATACGGCAGCTTGGGGTAGAGCAATTTGGCCGATGTCAGGTTGCCGTTTATAACGATACCCAAGGTGTGGTCATCAAGCGCCTTGGCAATTTGGTCGGCGGCGATATTGCCAGAGGCTCCAGGTTTGTTTTCAACAATGACCGGCTGACCCAGCGCTCGGGACAGCGCCTCGGCCAGCGTACGAGCCGTCAGATCGGGTGAAGAGCCCCCCGGAAAGCCGACCAGAATACGCACGGGACGATTCGGCCAAACCACATCCAATGCTGATTTTTTTAAACTATTTTGGGCTGTGGCACCTGCCCCATACAGGCTGGCCGCTGCCAGAAAAATAGCTGCCAGAATGGTTTTAGATACAGATAGTCGCATGGGGATTAGAAGAAGTCGTGTGGCGCTTATTGGAACAGTTTGGACGGCTCAATGCCGTCGTACATCCACTTCAGGCCGGCTAAACCTGCGCTTTCGTGACCGCCCTGAAACATCTGGTTGCGCAGCCCTCGCTGCACGCCAGACGCATGGTAGATGTCGCCATAAAAACGCGCTGTCAGCTGGACCCGACCAGTCCGCAGGTATCGGGCCTGCTGGCACTTTTGAAAGGCTTGTTGCACGTCACCCTTTGTGAACCGCAAGGCCTCCCCCAAATCCACTGCGTCTTCAATCGCCTGGCCCGCGCCCTGGGCCAGGTACTGCAGCATGGGATGGGCTGCGTCGCCCAGCAGCGTGGCGCGCCTGTTGGTCCAGTTTTTACCCGGCTCGCGGTCGCACACTCCCCACATCTTCCAGGTTTCCATTTTGTCCCGCAGTTCCTTGACCTGACGGCAGGCATCCATAAAGCGCTCGGTAAGTTCTGAGGTGTCGCCAAAAGGGCTCCAGCCTTCATCGCATTTGTAACTGTGAAATATGGCCACCAGGTTAAACAGTTCACCGCGCCTCATGGGGTAATGCACCAGGTGGGTTTTTCGCTGCTTCACAGGGTGACATCATCGCTCCACAAGTGGGTGGGAACGGAATCTCGCTTGAGCACGGCTCGGCAAGCGATGTGGCCCGATGTGGCCCGATGTGGCCCGATGTGCGCGGCTTGCCGTAGCCCACCACCACTTCGCGAATCTTGCTCCACATGCCGTCTGTGCCAATCAGTGCACAAACGTCGATCTTCTCGCCGCTTGAAATGATAAGGGGATGTATACGTGCCATAGTTAATGATAAGTATACTTATTATCGGCTGCTGCAGTGTATTTCCTTGCAGGTGTTGCTCCTTTAAACTCTGACCATGGCACAAAGCTTTAACTTTCACGACGCTCCTGGTCACCTAATTCGCCGGGCACAGCAGTTGGCGGTGGCCATTTTCATGGAGGAGGCAGCCGGGTTTGATGTGACGCCGGTCCAATTCGCCATTTTGAACGCCTTGATGGATGACCCTGGCGAGGACCAGATCACCCTGTCAGGGCGGGTCGCGTTCGACCCCGCCACGTTTGGCTCCGTAATTGGTCGCCTTGAGGCCAAAGGCTGGGTTCAGCGGCAGGCCGACCCTGGAGACAAGCGCCGTAAACTGCTGTGGACTACCCTTGAAGGTCAAAAGGTTGCGTTGCAAATGAAACGCGCTGTGGGCAAAGCCCAATTGCGCATTGTGGGGCCTCTGAACATTGAAGAGCGGGTCCGATTCGCGGAGCTACTCGGCAAACTGGTTGCCGGGCATGAAAACATTCAAGGCAAACTGGATAACTAGCTCGACTTGGCAAGCAAATTGAAATGTTCCACCACAGGTGGGCCCGCAAAGAACGGCCCGACAATCGTCCGCCAATCGGAAAAGGTCGGTGACTGGCGAAAATCGACTGTATGGTTTTCAAGCGTCTCCCACAAGATTTGCAGAACGTAACGCTCCGGGCTTTCGATACCTTTGTGGACGCTGTGGCCCTTGTAGCCCTTGGCTTTGGAAATCACCTCTTGAATGCCGCGCTGGATAGCCTCGTCAAAAGCGGCTTGCTGGCCCGGGTGAATGTGGATGTCGGCGAGTTCGAGAATCATTAAAAAACTCCTGTGAGGTTAGTGGTGGGAAATTTAGTCGGCTGGCTTGTCTGCAATATTCAATACTGCGTCGCTGGCAACTCTACCGTCAAACCATCAAGCTCGGGCGTGAGAATAATCTGGCAGCTCAGGCGGCTGTTGGGCTGGTGGGGCGTTGCGGTAAAGGCCAGCATCGCCAGCTCCTCAGCATCAGGTGCAACCAAGCTGGATGCGAACGGCCCAACAACAAATACATGGCAAGTGGCGCAAGTCAGCAGTCCGCCGCAATCAGCTGCAATGCCATAGGTGTTGCTCGCCACCGCAGCGGCCATCAGACTTTTGCCAATTTGCCCCGTTCGGCAGCTTGTGCTCGTATCAGGCGCTATGAAATTAATAGTGATGGTGGGGGTCATTGAAACTCTGCTGTGGTGCCAGCTCTAGCATTTTTAAATGCGGCCAAAGTATTCGCGCCGCTGCCATTCGCTTTTGTCTTCTGCCGCAGCGTGACGGGTGATCTCGGCTTGCTTGATGCGATCAAACAGGCGTATGAAGTCGCTGCCAAAAGCCTCGCAAAATACAGTGTCGCTGCGCAGCGCCTGAAGCGCCTCTGACAAGCTGGTAGGTAGTTTTTCGGCCGTTTCAGCGTAGGGTACATCGGTGGCTGGTGGCGCGGGTAACTGGCGGCGCAGGCCATCCAGCCCGGCGTGGATCTGTGAGGCCAGGTAAAGGTAAGGGTTGGCTGCCGGTTCGCCAACGCGATTTTCAATACGTGTTGCGCGGTCATGGCACTGGCCGATAACCCGCAGCATCGCCCCTCGGTTGTCACGGCCCCACAGTACCGACTGCGGCGCAAGGGCGTTGGGCCGGAAGCGGTCATACCCGTTGATGGTGGGTGTGCAAAACGCGGTCATGCTGCGCGCATGTGCCAGCAGCCCGGCCAGGTAGTGCTCGCCTGATTTTGACAAGGTGTATTGGGCGTCTTGCGGCGTTGTACCAGGCGCTGGTGCTTCGCGCATGAAGAGATTGGCACCGGTTTTTAGGTCCACCAGCGACTGGTGCAAATGCCAGCCGCTCGACATGATGTTGGGAAAAGGCGGCCTGCACATAAACGTGGCGTGGTAGCCCGCGCGGCGCAATGCCTGTTTCACTGCACTTCTGAACAGCACCATGTTGTCGGCAGCACTCAGGGCATCGGTTGCGTCAAACACGGCCTCGACCTGGCTTGGGCCAAGCTCGATTTCAAGCGATAAAAGCGGCAAGCCCAGCGCCTGTGCGGTGCGTTGTACGATGCGCAGCGGCTCCTCCGCCATGTCCATCAACTGCTCTGAGAGCAGGTGGTAGCCGGGGTGAATCATACTGACGCTAGGTGCCGGGCCGGGCCAGTTGGCTTGTAGTGGATCCAGCGCAGGGTTGAGCCCGTCGGAATTGAGCTTGTAAATATGAAACTCGATCTCCAGCCCACACTTCAAACCGTAGCCTGCATCTGCCAGCTGGCCCAGAGCGGTTTGCAAGATCCGCCGGGTGTCGAACGCAACCGGCTGGCCATCAGGAAACCAGCTCTGGCACTGCACCCAGCCGGTTTTGTCAACCCAGGACAGTTGTTTGAAGCTGGCGGGGTCGGCCAGCAGCATGAGGTTGCCTGCAAATTCAAACCCGGGCAGGTCAGCAGCTCCGCCGGCCTCAAACACCTTGTACGCCGTGCGGTCTGCGCTGTCTTTGAGCAGCAGGGTGCTGACCATGCCAACGCC
Source organism: Polaromonas sp. (assembly GCA_025352405.1). Taxonomy (GTDB): domain Bacteria; phylum Pseudomonadota; class Gammaproteobacteria; order Burkholderiales; family Burkholderiaceae_C; genus Polaromonas. The sequence continues at coordinate 13,056 of JANXTM010000010.1, read as the reverse complement.
GTCTTGCATGGCCTGCGCGGCTTTAGAGGTGACCAGTGTTTTGCCGCGCAGCATGCCGTGCAGGTCGCACCAGGCAAAGCGTACCAGCTCGATGCCGCTGGCTTCCAGGCATTGGGCGGTCTGGGTTAACGCCGCTTGGCGTATGCCGTCATGCAGGCCGCATTGCTGCGCAAAGCTGGTCATGGCGCGGCTGGTGCCCCGGGCGCCGTCGACTCTGCAAGCCATGCCGCGCCCTCACGCTTGGCTCTGGCGGTGCTTTGCCACCAGTTGGACCAGTCGTCCGCAGGTGCAATGCCATCCACTGTGTCAGGTCCTACCATGAGTGGTGATTGAGCGGCGTCTGCAATGCCAGGGGCCAAGCCGCCTTGCTGCACGGTATCTATCGCCTTGAGCAACACCCGGCGATTGGCCATGATGACCTTGTCGCTGGTTCCCAGGTGCTCACGCGTGCGGTTGGAAATCGCGCCCATGCTTTCTACCGCCCACTGGTCATGCACATTGATGTCTTCTTCGCCCATGCCCAGGTAGGTGCTCGTCAGTTGCTCTTCAGCGTTATAGCCCCAGCCGTTATGGCGGCCCGCTTTGGGCAGGTAGTCTGGCAGGGTGATGAACTGCTGACGCTGAGCGCGCATGGCTTCCTTGTCGAGCGGACCTGCAAAGCTGGTGAAAAAGGTATACCAGTAGGTGTGTGTGTCATCCACCGGCACATGCATCTGGGTGATGGTCATGGTGCTTGAGAGCGGAATCACAAACGTCGCCGGAAAAATGGCCTGGGTGACCCGCACATGGGTTAGCGCTTCAGTCATGTGCCGCAAGGCTGTCAGCTGCATACCCCAGGGCTTGTTTTCAAAACGGATATCGGGCTGCGCAAACTCCCGCATGATGCGCGTCATGGGCCAGTGCTCGCCGCCAGCCGTACCTGCGCTGGCGCTGCGAAATTGCTTGCCGGCAGGGTTGTCGCCGATCTCGCTCAAGGCCTCGTCCTGCAAAAAGCGGTGCAAAAAAGACGGGTGGGCCGGGTCAATACCCACTTCAAAGGCCTGCAGCCAGTTGGCATGCCACAAACCCTTGAAGGCAAAGCTGTGGGTTGTGGGTGCGGTGAAGCAGTCAAAATCAGGCAAGGGTGGTGGTGTGCTGTTGTCGTCGCCCAGCCAGGCAAACAGTACGCCGCTTTTCTCGATTACGGGGTAGCTGCGCTGCTTGATTCGTTCGCACAGCTTGCTACCCGCGGGCTCGGCCGGGGTTTCCAGGCAGCGGCCATCTGCGGCAAACTTCCAGCCGTGAAAAGGGCAACGCAGGCCACCACCCTGGGCTGCGCTTTCAAGCCGGCCAAAAGACAGGTCTGCGCCGCGGTGCGCGCAATCCCGATCCAGCAAGCCCCAGGCGCCTGAGGCGTCCTTGAACAGCACCATGTCTTGCCCCAGTAACTTGAGGGCTTTGACAGGGCGCTTGGCCATGCGAGCATCGAATACCGGATTGAACTCATCAACCAGTGCAGCTGGTTGCCAGTACTGGCGTAGCAGTTGCCCGCAGGGTGTGCCGGGTGTGATCCGGGTGAGCAGCTCGTTTTGTTCAGCGTTCATGAATGCTTTTTTGTCCAAACGAATACGGTCATTAAAACAGTATACCGAAATTTAAAATCAGTGTACATTCATCATTATGAGCTTGCAAGAAACCGTTTTGATGCAGTTGCGCGACCTAATTTTGCGTGGAGAGTTTGAGCCTGGTCAGCGTCTGGCCGAGCAGCAACTGGCAGAGCGGCTGGGGGCTTCCCGTACCCCGGTTCGCGCTGCATTGGCCACGCTGGCGCAGGAGTGTCTTGTGCAAACCAACGACACCGGGGGGTATCTTGTGCGGCAATTCACGCCGCGTGAGGTGGCAGATGCAATAGCCGTGCGCGGGCATCTTGAGGGTATGGCTGCCCGGCTGGTAGCCGAGCATGGCCTGGCGCGCCGCCTTCAGCTTGAGCTACAGGACTGCCTGGCTGAAGGTGATCGCCTGCTGGCCGCCAGTCCCCTGAGCATTGAGAGTTATGCTGCCTACGCCATCATGAACGACCGTTTTCATGCGCTGATTCTTGAGGCCAGCGGCAACAGCGCCTTGCAGCGCGCCGTGGCGCTCAACGACCGCCTGCCGTTTGCACCTGCATCCGCCATGTTGCCCATGCAGGGCAATGTCGTGCTGGACCGCGACTGGATGCTCTACGCGCATCGCCAGCACCACATGCTGTTTGATGCGCTTAAACGCGGTGAAGGTACGCGTGCACAGGCATTGGCGGTAGAACACACTGAAGTGGCGCAAGCCAACATGCGGCTGGCACTGGAGCGCAGGCAGGAAACCGCGCAGGTGTTTCCCGCCATACGGCTGGTGGTGGGTTAGTCCGCTGCCACCTGCAACACCAGCTTGCCAAAGTTTTCACCGTTGAAGAGTTTGAGCAGCGTCTCGGGGAAATTCTCCAGACCCTGCACGATGTCTTCCTTGCTTTTCATGGTGCCTGCCTTGAGGTAGCCCGCCATCTCGGCCACGCCAAGGTGGTAGCGGTCAGCGTAGTCAAACACCACAATGCCTTCCATGCGGGCGCGGTTAACCAGCAGCGAGAGATAGTTGGCGGGGCCTTTCACCGGTGTGGTGTTGTTGTACTGACTGATGGCGCCGCAAATGATGATGCGCGCACCGCGCGTGATTTTGGTCAGGACCATGTCGAGGATTTCGCCGCCCACGTTGTCAAAGTAGATGTCAACGCCTTTGGGGCAATGCGCTTTCAGGCCCGCCCGCACGTCGCCGTTTTTGTAGTCAATGCAGGCGTCAAAGCCCAACTCGTTGACAACCCAGTCGCACTTGGCCTGGCCGCCCGCAATGCCGACCACGCGGCAGCCTTTGAGCTTGGCAATCTGGCCCACCGTCTGGCCTACCGCGCCGGCTGCACCGGATACCACCACCGTTTCACCGGCCTTGGGCAGGCCGACTTCCATCAGGCCAAAAAACCCCGTCATGCCGGGCATGCCCAGCACGTTGAGCCAGGTCGTCAGGCCCAGGCGCGCGTCAATCTTGAACATGCCGCTGCGTTTGATGTTTTCCTGGCTGATCATGCAGTATTCCTGCAGATCCAGCCCGGCGTTGACATAGTCGCCGACGGCAAAGGTCGGATTCTGTGAAGCGATGACTTTACCGACACCGCCAGCGCGCATCACGGCACCGATTTCAACCGGCGCAATGTAGCTCTTGCCCTCATTCATCCAGCCGCGCATGGCCGGGTCAAGCGACAAATACAGCGTTTTAACCAACACACCGCCAGGACTCGGTTCAGCGACAGGCTTGGTCGTGCTGCGCCAGTTGGCGCGGGTCGGCAAGCCCACGGGGCGGCTGGCAAGGAGGATTTGATGGTTGGTCAGTGTGGCAATTGCGGTCATGGTGTCTCCACTAAAAGCGGGTTGTTCTGCGCGAACATGGATGGTAGCGGGGCAGTACCTGGCAGCCAGTCGCGTAGGCGATTGCAAAGAAATACTGCGCTTATGGAAGTGAAGGTACCTGCAAGCAGGGGCCGCGGAACTGGCTTCGCCGGGCTGCAGGCGCAGCGGCCCCCTCGGGGCTGAGCCCTGCGCCGTCCAGGGCGCTACACGCAGCGAGCAACCGTGGGAACGATAGCTTATGCTTTCCATATGAAACTTCACAATTATTTTCGTTCGTCTGCGTCTTACCGCGTCCGGATCGCGATGGAACTCAAGGGCCTGCGTTATGACTACATTGCCGTGCACATTGCCCGGGGCGACCACAAAAAGGAACCCTATGCGACGCTGTCTTCTGACACGCTGGTACCGCTGCTTGAAGTTGATGGCGTGACGCTCTCGCAGTCGATGGCCATCATTGAATATCTGGACGAAAAGTACCCCACGCCTGCACTGCTGCCTGCAGACAGTCCTGGCCGCGCCAGGGTGCGTGCGCTGGCCCAGTCGATTGCATGCGAGATTCACCCCATCAACAATTTGCGCATCCTCAAATACCTGGTCAAGGAGCTCAAGGTCGGCGATGACGCCAAAAACGCCTGGTACCAACATTGGTGCCGCGAGGGTCTAGAGGCATTTGAGCGTCAGCTGGCACAAGGGCTGGCATCGACTTTTTGCCATGGTGACGTCCCCACCCTGGCTGATTGTTGCCTGGTGCCGCAAATTTTCAATGCCCAGCGATTCAACGTGAACTTTGATGGCTTGCCGCGCACGATGGCCGCTTACGAGGCCTGCATGGCGTTACCCGCCTTTCAAAAAGCGCAGCCTTCGAGCTGCCCTGATTTTGAACCTTGATTTGAAGCCCGCAGGGGCTGGCGACTGGCTGGTGCCAGACTGGCCCGCGCCTGAAAATGTGCGGGCTGTGTTCACCACAAGGCAGGGCGGCGTCTCAAATATTCCCTACGACAGCATGAATTTGGGCGACCACGTGGGTGATGCCAGAGCCCATGTCGATGCCAACCGCGTCTTGCTGGCCCGCGCCACGGGTGTACGCAGCGTCTTCCTCAAGCAGGTTCATGGCAGTGAGGTGGCTCTGTTGGATACCGCCGTGGCCGATGGCCAGCAGGCCGATGCCTGCGTTACAACCCGGCGCCAGCTGGCCTGCACCATCATGGTGGCAGATTGCCTGCCGGTGCTGCTGTGCACCGAGGATGGTTCGGTGGTGGCTGCCGCCCATGCGGGCTGGCGTGGTCTGGCGGGCGCTGGTCGGGGCGGCGTGCTGGAGTCAATTCATGCTTCCATTGATACATCTTATGAGCCTCTGCGGCAGCAAGTACGGACGCTACCCACTATGAAAATAATAGCGTGGCTGGGGCCTTGCATCGGGCCAACGGCATTCGAGGTGGGGCGTGAAGTCAAAGCCGCTTTTGAAACTGTCCAGCCTGAGGCCGCCCGATGCTTCACAGCGATTGGTGCGGGCAAATACCTGGCCAACTTATCCGGTTTGGCGCGCCTTCGTTTGCAGGCGCTGGGTATCACGCAGATTTACGGCAACGATGGCAGCGCGCCCTGGTGCACCGCAGGCAATGCGTCACGGTTCTTTTCGCACCGGCGTGATGCTGGCACTGGTGGTAACGGATTCGGGACGACTGGCCGCATGGCCGCTGCTATCTGGCGCGACTGAGGGCGTTGCCTGTACGACGGGCAACTCACCAGCCAGTAAATGGTGTTGCGCCAATTCCTCGGCACGGCGCTTTTTGAGGGCTTTGTTGCGCGCCGGTGCGCGCATTAGGTAAACCACCAATGCCACAGGACCCAGTCCATAGAGTACAAACGTAACAATTGCACCCAGCACTGTACCGGTGGTGTTGGTGGCTTCGGCAACGCTCATCATGAGCACAACGTAAATCCAGGCGATGACAACCAAATACATAAAATCCTTCAATCCTGGTCAGGAATCTGGAAGCAAACCCTAAGATACTAGAGCGACTTACCAAAAATGAGTCACAAGACTCAATCCGGAGACCCGATGAATTCTGACTCAAACTGGGCACAAGCGGTCCAACACATGCAAGAAACCTTTGGCGCTGGCCTACAACAAGCCATGGGTGCATTCGGCGGGGTCACCCCGGCGGGCGCGACCAAAGTGCCACCCGGTTTGCCTCCAGTGGATTTGTCAATGTTCAGCCAACAACAGCTGACATTTGACGCGGCGCAACTGCAGCAGATTCAACAAAGCTACCTGGCTGATGCCTCGGCGCTCTGGAGTCAAACCATGCAGGCGGGCGGGGCTGCGCAGGCCGTGCCTGACAAACGGTTTTCTGCCGAGGCATGGAACGACAACCCGGTTGCCAAGTTCTCGGCGGCCAGCTACCTGCTCAATGCGCGTGCCTTGATGGGCATGGCCGAGGCGGTCGAGGGCGACGCCAAAACCAAGGCCCGCGTGCGTTTCGCGGTTGAACAATGGATGGCCGCCTCATCACCAAGTAATTTTTTGGGCCTCAACGCCGAGGCCCAGAAAAAAGCCATCGACACCAAGGGTGAAAGCATTGCCCGCGGCATCGCCAACTTGCTGCATGACCTGAAGCAGGGCCATGTGTCCATGACAGACGAGAGTTTGTTTGAGGTGGGAAAAAACGTCGCCACCACCGAAGGTTCGGTGGTGTTTGAAAACGAATTTTTCCAGTTGCTTGAGTACAAGCCACTCACTGCCAAAGTCTATGAAAAGCCTTTTCTGCTGGTGCCACCTTGCATCAACAAGTTTTATATCCTCGATTTGCAGCCCGAGAACTCGCTGATTCGCTACGCCGTCAGCCAGGGCCACCGAACATTTGTGATCAGTTGGCGTAACCCCGACGAGTCCATGTCGGGCAAAACCTGGGACGACTACATTGAGCATGCGGCCATCAAGGCAATCAGCCTGGTGCAAGAAATTACCGGCGCAGAAACCGTCAACATGCTGGGCTTCTGCGTAGGCGGCACGATTTTGGCCACGGCGTTGGCGGTGTTGGCCGCCGAGGGCGAAAAACCTGCCGCCAGCGTCACCTTGCTGACGTCGCTTCTTGACTTCACAGATACCGGCATTCTGGATATTTTTATTGACGAAAGCAGTGTCAGCAAGCGCGAGTCTGAAATGGGGCAGGGCGGCTTGCTCAAGGGCCAGGAGTTAGCCTCGACCTTCAGCTTTTTGCGGCCGAATGATTTGGTATGGAACTACGTGGTTGGCAATTACCTGAAGGGTGAAACACCGCCGCCTTTCGATTTGCTTTACTGGAACAGCGACTCCACCAATCTGCCCGGCCCGTTTTACGCCTGGTATTTGCGCAACACCTATTTTGAAAACAACCTTATCCAGCCCGACAAAACCACGGTATGCGGGCAAAAGGTTGATTTACGAAAGATTGACGCTCCGGTATACATCTACGGTTCGCGTGAAGACCATATCGTGCCAATTGGCGGTGCTTATGCGTCTACACAGCAGCTGCTGGGCAAAAAACGCTTTGTCATGGGCGCTTCTGGCCACATTGCCGGCGTGATCAACCCACCGAGCAAAAACAAGCGCAGTTACTGGACCAACGACAAATTGCCTGCTAACAAGTTTCCAGCAATGCAAACAGACTGGCTGAAAAGCGCCACCGAGCACCCTGGCAGCTGGTGGACAGACTGGTCCAATTGGCTTAAGAGCCACGCAGGAAAACAGATTGCAGCGCCTAAAACCTATGGCAGTCGCCAGTACAAGGCGATTGAGGCCGCACCAGGCCGCTACGTCAAGGCAAAGGCTTAAGCCATAGTGCATTGCGCATTGCGGAATAAAGCATGCTTTAGTTGATTTTGACAACCCGTTTTATTACAAGGAAGACCTCATGGAAGACATCGTTATCGTTGCAGCGGGCCGCACTGCGGTGGGTAAATTTGGTGGCGCTTTGGGCAAAACGCCCGCCACTGAGCTAGGCGCTGCCGTCATCAAGGCCGTGCTGCAGCGCTCCGGCCTGTCCGCTGACCTGATTGGCGAAGTCATCATGGGCCAGGTGCTTACGGCCGGTGTGGGCCAAAACCCAGCCCGGCAAACGGTACTCAAGGCGGGTTTTCCCCAGGCTATTCCAGGTTTGACCATCAACGCTGTGTGCGGCTCTGGTCTCAAGGCCGTGATGCTGGCCGCGCAGGCCGTTGCCACGGGTGACAGCGAGATCGTGATTGCAGGCGGGCAGGAAAGCATGAGCTTGTCACCCCACGTACTCAATGGCTCACGCGAAGGCCAGCGCATGGGCGACTGGAAAATGGTCGACTCGATGATTGTGGACGGCCTCTGGGACGTGTACAACCAGTACCACATGGGCATCACGGCCGAGAACGTCGCGAAGAAATACGGTATTGACCGCGCCATGCAGGACGCCCTCGCACTTGCCAGCCAGACCAAAGCGGCCGCGGCACAAGACGCTGGCAAGTTCAAGGACGAAATCGTACCGTTTTCAATTGTCCAGAAAAAGGGGGACCCAGTTGTGTTTGCGGCTGACGAGTTCATCAACCGTAAAACCAGCGCCGAGGTACTGGCCGGTCTGCGCCCTGCGTTTGACAAAGCCGGTGGCGTTACTGCAGGTAATGCGTCGGGCCTGAACGATGGTGCCGCTGCCGTGATGGTCATGACAGCCAAAAAAGCCGCCGCACTGGGATTGACACCCTTGGCACGCATTGCCAGCTACGCCACCACAGGCTTAGACCCAGCTTATATGGGCATGGGCCCAGTACCAGCCTCGACGAAGGCATTGCAGCGCGCAGGCTGGAAAGCGCAAGACCTCGACGTCCTGGAAATCAACGAAGCGTTTGCCGCACAGGCCTGCGCTGTTAACAAAGAAATGGGTTGGGACACCAGCAAGGTCAACGTAAACGGAGGTGCAATTGCCATTGGGCACCCCATTGGGGCGTCTGGTTGCCGCATTTTGGTCACGCTGCTGCATGAAATGGTACGCAGCAATGCCAAGAAAGGCATTGCCAGCCTGTGTATTGGTGGCGGCATGGGGGTTGCCCTAACACTGGAGCGCTAAATTCTAGGTATAAACAGGTTGCAGCTCAATTAACACGGGCGCAACCAGCTATTTAATTCATAGCGATATTCATAAAATCCAAGGAAAACACTATGTCAAATAAAGTAGCTTACGTCACTGGCGGTATGGGCGGCATCGGAACTGCCATCTGTCAGCGTCTGGCCAAGGATGGCTTTACGGTGGTGGCCGGCTGCGGCCCCACACGCGACTTCACCAAGTGGATTGACGAGCAAAAAGCCCTGGGCTATACCTTCTACGCTTCTGTCGGCAATGTCGGTGATTGGGATTCCACAGTTGAAGCTTTCGACAAGGTCAAGAAAGAGCATGGCCCGGTCAGCGTACTGGTCAACAATGCCGGCATCACCCGTGATGGCCAGTTCCGCAAGATGAGCAAAGCCGACTGGGACGCCGTTATTTCGACCAATCTCAACAGCATGTTTAACGTGACCAAACAAGTCATTGAAGACATGGTGACCGCCAGTTTTGGCCGCATCATCAACATCAGCTCGGTCAATGGCCAAAAGGGCCAGTTTGGTCAGGTGAATTATTCCACCGCCAAAGCCGGTCTGCATGGCTTCACGATGGCGCTGGCACAAGAAGTAGCCGCCAAAGGGGTGACGGTCAATACCGTGAGCCCCGGCTACATCGGTACGGACATGGTCAAAGCCATCCGTCCGGATGTGCTCGAAAAAATCGTTGCAGGTGTGCCAGCCAAGCGCTTGGGCCAGCCAGAAGAAATCGCCTCCATCATTTCATGGATTGCATCCGACGAAGGCGGTTACGCCACGGGCGCTGACTTCTCGCTTAACGGTGGTTTGCACATGGGGTAACGCTTCGCTCTGCCTTGATAAAAAGCCCGCTTCAAGCGGGTTTTTTATTGATTACTGCAGTTTCCCCCCCCACTGTGCCTGCAGCGACACTATTTTCAAGACCTGTCAACCGATGGGGCTAACTTTTCGTTACATGTATGCCCCCCATTCAGGATGGCGGTTATCGAAAAAAACACCCCTCAAGGATTTAGTAATGAACAAGCTGCTCGCGACCCTGATTGCCACCCTTTTCGCGGTCTCTACCGCAATTGCTGCTGATGCACCAGCTGCAGCCTCTTCAGCGCCAAAGGCTGTGGCCGCTCCCAAAACCGAAGTGAAAGCTGAAGTGAAAGCTGAGGCCAAGGCCATTGCAACTGAAGTCAAAACCGAAGCCAAAGCTGTCAAGGCTGATGCCAAAGCCGCCAAGACGGAAGTGATCGCCAAGGCTACCCAAGCCGAGCTCAACGCGGCCTGGACCAAGCACATTGCCGAGCGTCCTGCCCGCATGGCAGCTCGTGCAGAAAAAGCCGCCGCCGCCAAGAAAGCCCGCACTGAAGCCGCTGCTGCCAAAAAGGCTGAGACCGCAGCCAAAAAGTCGGCAGCCAAACCAGCCGCTGAAGCCAAGAAGTAATTTTTCTCTGCCCCAATCAAAAAGCCCGCAGCCTGCGGGCTTTTTGCTTGGGGCTCGCCGAGCCGTAACGTGAAGTGGGTGCTTGACTGGTTGTTCGCCGGACGCTACCCGGCGTTCCTGGTAGCGCAGGTATTCCATCCAAACAGCGCATACGGCGGGCACCAACCCATGGCTGCCGTAGCCAGTGGCGCCACCCCCAAATAGCCCCACCAACCCACGGTGCCGGCGGCCGCCAGTGCTATCAGGGTGAGGCCGATAGCGGCACGCAAGATGCGGTCAATACCACCTACATTTTTAGCCATGAAATTTCTCCTTGAAGTTGCTGGCGCATGCGCGAGACATTCATTAGGCGCCCACGGCGATGGGAATTCAATGATGCAGATCAAGCCTTGTCTTCAGGCGTCCTCAGTCCTGAAGGATGGGCGGGAAGCTAATTGCGCAGGCAAGGCACAAAGCGGAAGGGTAATGGTAAATACGCAACCCGAGCCTGGAATATCCCGGACGCTCAAGACGCCATTGTTGGCTTCAACGCTGCGCCGGGTTATGGCCAGACCCAGCCCAAGCCCTGATTTCTCGTCCCGCATTCTTCTGAAAGGAAGAAAAAGGTCTTCCTTGTTCCCTATTCCAAGGCCGCCGCAATGGTCTTGTATGTCAATCAATAGATTGCCAGCCTCAGCATAAGCAGTCAACGTCACTTTGCTGCCGTGATGTGTAAATTTGAAAGCGTTCTGAAGCAGGTTTCCAAGAGCTGAGAATAAAAGATCCCGGTCGGCTTTAACGGCAAGCCCTATACCCACCACCACAGCTGAAAAATTGCATTTCCTGGATAAAGCCTCAAATGCAAATGAAATTTTGACATCAGCAATAAAATCTGAAATGACAATCAATTGATGGTTTTCGGGGAGCCCGGCAGCAAGCCGTACCTCGGCAAATGAGCGACTCAGGATGCGTTCAATACCGTCCAGACTGCGCTCCAATACATGACCGGTAGCGCCGCTAAAACCAACCTGCCCCGACTTGATGGCGCGAACAGCGTATTTGGCAGCATTGTTGTGAATACGCAGTTCGTGGACCAGTGAGCCCAGACGCTGGTTCATTGCCTGTTCTACCTTGTCGTCATTGATAAGTCTGCGCTGCCGTGAAAACTCGTTGACTGCATCGGCAATTGCGTTGTCCAGACAGCGGTTCAAGGTGCGAAACTCGTCGACTTCAATGGGCTCGTCCAGCTCAAATGCCAAATCTGTGATGGCCTGGCATAAATCGCCATAGTCATGAACGACCTGTTCAATCGTGTAGCTGTGGTCAGACAATTCACGGCCATGCTTTGTTGCTGACTTGCCCAGTTCTGAATTCTCCGATTGACCTCGGGCAGGCCCGGACACCAGCAAGCTGTTCATGGGCCGGGAAGTTTTCTCAATTTCAAGCGTGCGTATCAGCTGCGCCAAAAACATGGGTATCCCGTACTGCGATATGGCCCTGTCAGCGTCTGATTCAGACCGCTGCGCAACCTTCATCAGGCATCGGCTTTCAAGAGCCCCCTGGTTGTTGGACAGGAAAATATGTAACATCGAACGATATTACGTCGACTGAATTTTTGGCACTGTGCGGTAGCCAACATAACAGGCGAAAACGCCATACCGTAGCCAAAATATTCGCGCAAACGTTTCTTGTCCTACCTCGCCTGGCGGCATCATCTGTCAAGCTGGGCGGCCCCACGTCCGAAGTCATCCAGAATCGGACAATCAGGCAGATCGTCACCCGGGCAGAGGTCAAGCAGGTTTGTCAGCGAACGCTGCATGGCCTGCATGCTGTCAATGCGCCGGGCCAGCTCGTTCACGTGTTTTTGGGCAATCCGCTTGACGCTGGCGCTGGCACGGCGGCGGTTGTGCCACAAGCTGACCAGTTCGGCAATCTCGGCCATTGAAAAACCCATCTCCCGCCCACGCTTGATGAATTGCAGCGAACGCACGTCAGCTTCACTGTATTGCCGGTAACCGCCGTCGGTACGTACCACGCGGGTCAGCAAGCCAAGCGACTCATAATGCCGCACCATACGGGCTGACAGGCTGGACAAACGCGCCGCCACGCCGATTGCTACCGGCCAAAGTGTGTGTGCTGTAGCCATGCGTGTGCTCATGCTGCGACGACGTAGCCTTCTTCGGCAATTGCCTGGCTCAAAAGCGCACGCGCCTGGTCTGACTGCACGTCTACCTTGTTGGCGCTGCGGTCTATGGTGACCTCGGCTAGCGAATCAAGCTGCTTGAGCGCGCGGGTCACGGCTTTTTCGCAGTGGCCGCAGGTCATGCCAGTAACAATAAAGGTGTGGATCATTTAAAAACTCCTCGTGGAAAATTGAAAAATTAATTCGTGGTCGTGAATACACCGCATATTTTGAACCTTGTCACGATGAGAAGGTCAAGCAAGCTGCGCCTGTAGCATTGTTGATCGTGAGGTTGATTGACATCAATGCTTGACCTTGCCACTGTGCGAAGCTTTAAGCTGTGACCATGACTACTGCTTCAACCTTGCTGGCTTCAACCCTTCCGCTGGATATTGGCATTGGCGGCATGACTTGTGCATCGTGTGTGGCCCGGGTTGAAAAGGCCCTTAAAAAAGTTCCCGGCGTACAGACTGCTACGGTTAACCTGGCCACCGAATCGGCTCGCATTGTGTACGCACCCGGTGAGCAGATGGAGGCCCGCTTGCGCCGCGCCGTGCGTGACGCAGGGTATGAGCCCCGCGCTGCCGGCGCCGCCATTGACGCGCCAGAAGCTTCGCCCTGGGCTGGGTTTATGCCTGTGGGCGTTGGGCTGGCGCTGTCGTTGCCGCTGCTTGTTCCCATGATCGGCGACCTGTTTGGAAAACACTGGATGTTGCCGCCTCTGTGGCAGTTTTTGCTGGCCACACCCGTACAGTTTGTATTGGGCGCGCGCTTTTACAAGGCCGCCTGGGGTGCCGTTAAAGCGCTAGCGGGCAACATGGATTTGCTGGTAGCGCTGGGCACCACGGCGGGCTGGGCATTGTCAATGTGGCTGTGGCTGTGGCTCACGGCTGATGCGGGCACTATGGTGCACCTGTACTTTGAAGGCTCGGCCCTCGTCATCACGCTGGTGCTGCTGGGCAAATGGCTG
>JANXTM010000201.1 GCA_025352405.1 Polaromonas sp. | reverse complement strand
TTGCAGAATCGGTTGTGCAGGACACCTTTACCTCACCCGTCAGCAAGGATGCAACGGGTTTCAGTGCGCTTCAGGTCGGCTTTTCGCGCTACCAGTTCCCTGAAGCATGCGGCGCATGTCTTCGACTGAAACCGAACTCAGCGGGCTGACCCTGATTTTGGGCTGAGGCTTGAGGGCATGCCCGTAAATGACCTCGAAAGTTAACGACAGGCGGCCATCGGCACCGCGCACCAGATGTGTTGACAACGCCTCCAACAGCTGGGCTTTCCACTGGCGGCCGCGCAGGCCGGCAAATCGGGACGGATGAAAGTTGCGCCCCAGCTCGGTCAGCTCTTGTAAAAGCCGCTCCGGGCCGTCGTACGTCAGGGTAATGCGCTCCATGTCCATCACGGGTTCTGCAAACCCGGTCTGCACCAGCATGTCGCCCCAGTCGTGCATGTCTGTGAGCTCGTGCCCCGCAGGCGGCCAGCCGAGTTGTTGGTAGACCGCCCGAAGTTCAATGGCCGTATCTGGTCCGAGACATGAAAACATCAAAAAACCGTTGACCTTCAAAGCCTTGTGCCACCCAGCCAGCAAGCCCAGCGGATCAGCAGCTTCGTGCAGTGCCATATTGGCCCAGAGCATGTCCACACTGGCAGGCGGTGGTAACTCAAAGCGGGTTGCGGGACGCCGCCAGCGCGCGGAACTCCACCACGGATGCGCTATTTTATTAATAGCATGTTGCCTCCGTATTTCCTGCTCCTCAGCCACAAAACATACAGATTTTGGATATTTCCGGGCGAGCTCCGCGTGCGCTTTCAGGCCACCCCGCACAGCACCCCAATGGGCCCACGATTCGGGCTGGAGTTTGATCCATTGCAAGCGGTCCTGCATGCGGCTGGCGACTTCTTCATGCAGCCAGGGCGATGCGAGTGGTGCCACGCGCTGCCAGTGGGCCACCGCCAGCGGGTCAAGAGTCGGGGGGCGCTGGGTTGTTGTCATGGCTGTTCAAAATAAAAGCTACGCGAGTATATTGACAGCGTGTTCAAACACTTTCTCCTTCCACGATTCAACCTGCCGTTCTGTCTGCCTTCACTCGTCAGCCAGTGCGCGGTATGCCGCAGCTGGCCTGCGCGGCAGGTTTGCGCGCCGTGCGTGTCGCGCTTTTCTCCGCAGGTGCATCGGTGCAAGGCCTGCGCCCTCGACTTGCCGCCTGATTTGTCTACGGGTTCAAGGGTTGGCCCCGGGCTTTGCATGGACTGTATCCGGCACCCCCCGCCGGTTGACACAACGCTGGTCGCGGTGACCTATGCTTACCCGTGGTCAGATCTGATAACTCGTTACAAATTTGGCAACCGTCCTGGCTGGGCACCATTTTTTGCACATTTACTGCTGGGCACTGTGGCTGTGCGACCTGCGCTTGAAGCCCTGCAAGCCGATGACCTGATCCTTCCCATGCCGCTGTCAGCGGAGCGTTTGCAATCACGCGGCTTCAACCAGGCCTGGACTCTGACCCGCGCGCTGGCCCGGCAGGCCGCCACGCCGGCCCGGCTGGACGCAAAGTTGCTGCTGCGCGTAAAGCACACCCAGCCGCAGACCAGCCTTCACCGCGAGGCCAGACTGGCCAATGTCAGGGACGCTTTTCAGGTAGATCCCTTACGCGCGCATGTGCTGGCCGGGCAGCGGGTAGTTCTGGTCGATGACGTGATGACCAGCGGCGCATCACTTTTCACGGCAGCCGAGGCGCTGCGTGCAGCAGGCGCAGCGCATATCACGGCCATCGCATTGGCACGGACTTCGGCCACCTAAAATCAAGGTGACGCCTTCCAGGTTTCCAGGTTCTCAAGGCCGCACAGCATTTTTTATTCTTTAATTGCCTGATCCATTTTTGATCCCGTTCTGATGTTCAATATCGTCCTAGTCGAGCCCGAAATTCCGCCCAATACCGGCAACGTGATCCGCCTGTCGGCAAATACAGGCTGCCACCTGCATTTGGTGGAGCCACTCGGATTTTCCATGGATGACAAGCGAATGCGCCGCGCCGGGCTTGATTACCACGAATACGCCAAATTACAACGTCACGCGAGTTGGCAGGCCTTGCTGGACACCGAGCGACCGTCGCCAGCCAGAATGTTTGCCATGACAACCCAGGGCGCGCGCAGCTTGTACGACGTTTCTTTTTTACCCGGCGACTGGCTGGTGTTCGGCGCCGAAACAAGAGGTCTGGCACCCGAAGTGCGTGACACCTTTGCGGCGGCCCAGCGCCTCAAGGTACCGATGCAGCCTAACCAGCGCAGCCTGAACCTGTCCAATACAGTGGCTATCGCGGTGTTTGAGGCTTGGCGGCAAAACGGCTTTGCCGTTGCACCCAACCTGCCGGCCTTGTAAAAATGCAGACAGGCGGCTGTGCAGACCGGTGCGGACCGCGGCTTATTGCCGTAATCTGTAGTGCATCAGCACACCGGTCAGGCGTAGCGGCGCACCAGCGATTCAGCCACACAGACCGGCTTGCCTGAGCCGTCGCGCTCAACCGTCACTTCCCAGGTCATCTGCACGCCGTTGTTATCAATCGGCTCAGAGGTCAGCAGCTTCATGCTGGCCCGCAGACGGCTGCCCACGGGCACGGGTGCCATGAAGCGCACCTTGTTCAGGCCGTAGTTCACGCCCATGCGCGAGCCCACGATTTCAAACGATGACTCAAAAAATTTGGGCAGCAGCGACAAGGTCAAAAAACCGTGGGCAATCGGCCCGCCAAAGGGCCCGGCTGCAGCTTTTTCGGGGTCCACATGAATCCACTGATGGTCATCTGTGGCGTCTGCAAACAAATTGACCTGCTGCTGGGTGATGGTGGTCCAGTCACTCACAGCAACGACTTGCCCGACACAGGCTGCCAGATCGGCGATGGTTTGAAATGTTTTCATGCGGCAACTTTACGGGTATCTGGCGGACGTGCCATGTCGGGTGCGTGACAACCAGGGTTCATTGGTCAAGCCATTCACAGATACCGCGCCATTGTTCGAGGTCTTTTTCAACCCGGCCTGGCGCCACATCAAACAGTGTCAGTCCACGCGCGGCCAGGTGGATGTAGTTTTGCGTGTCGCGCACCATCCCCAGTACCGGCAGGCCCAGGCTGTCCATGAACTCACGCAGTTTGTCCGCCGCAATTGTGCGCGAATCAACCCGCATGCCAACAACGCCCACCTGTAGCTTGCCCGCATGGCGGTGCTCGGCCAGCTGGTCTAAAAACGCACGGGTCGCAAAAATATCAAACACACTGGGTTGCAACGGCACGATTATTTTGTCCGCCAGCTTGATGACATTATTAAAGCGCCAGCCATGCAGGCCACCGGGGGTGTCCAGCACCACATGGGTGGTGCCTTTGGGCGGCTTGACGATCAGATCAGCACTCACGTCCCAGGTCGCAATCGGTCTGGCTGTGGATGGACGCAAACCCAGCCAAAGCTTTGACGACTGCTGCCTGTCGGCGTCCCCCAGCATGACCGCATGGCCCCGACTGGCAAAGTAGCCCGCCACATTGGTGGCGAGCGTCGATTTGCCGACGCCGCCTTTCGGATTGGCGATCACAACTACAGGCATACAAATCTCCTCGGGGGATAAAGCTTGGCTTTTCGAAGGTGTTTTGCGCTATGGTAACGGCATGGAACCCACTCGACCAGACCCCGATATCTACGTCCTTGCGGCCCACCCAGACTGGCACGAATCGCGGGTGAATCGCCCGCTGATGGACGCAGCGCAAAGCCTGAGCCGCGTGCAGGTGCAAGACCTGTATTCGAGCTACCCCGACTACGCCATTGACGTGGCCACCGAGCAGGCGGCCCTGGCCAAAGCCCAGCTGGTGGTGCTGCTGCACCCGATCCAGTGGTATTCGATGCCGGCGCTGCAAAAACTCTGGCTTGACGAGGTGCTGGTTTATGGCTGGGCTTACGGCGAAAACGGTAATGCGTTGCGGGGCAAAGACCTGTGGCTGGTGGCCACCACCGGCGGGCCCGAAGCGTCTTACCACCCGCAGGGTTACAACCGCTACTTCTTTGAGGCCTTTTTGCCGCCTTACGAACAAAGCGCTGCCGTCTGCGGCATGCGGTTTTTGCCGCCCATGGTGCTGCATGGCGCGCACAACGTAGGCGACGATCTGGTGGACCGGCATGTCGAGACTTTTCGCCAGCGCCTGCAGACCTACCCAGAGTGGCCCGAGCTGGATGACCTGGAGCAATGCGCCGCCTGCGTGGTGCCCATGCGCGACCGGCCTGTCGAGCAGGTGGCGCCATGATCGAACACGCGCCCGCCTGGCTTACCAACAGTTTTATCTATTTGGCCGCCGCCGTGGTGGCGGTGCCGGTGGCCAAAAAACTTGGCCTTGGTTCCATCATCGGTTACCTGGCAGCAGGCATGAGTATCGGCCCCTGGGGCTTGGGGCTGGTCACCAATGTGCAGGACATTCTTCACTTTGCCGAGTTCGGCGTGGTGCTGATGCTTTTTCTGGTCGGGCTGGAGCTGGAGCCCACACGTCTGTGGAGCCTGCGCCGCCCAATTTTCGGCTGGGGCAGCGCCCAGGTGCTGGGTTGCGCTTTTGCGCTGACAGGCGTCGCCATGGCCTGTGGCGTGGGCTGGCAAACCGCGCTGGTCGCGGGCCTGGGGCTGGCCCTGTCGTCTACGGCCATCGCACTACAAGTCATGAGCGAACGTAACATGATGCCTACTTCCAGCGGCCAGGCCGGCTTTTCGATTCTGCTGTTTCAGGACGTGGCCGCCATCCCCATCCTGGCACTGCTGCCGCTGTTAGGT
>JANXTM010000174.1 GCA_025352405.1 Polaromonas sp. | reverse complement strand
CGGCCAGTATGTCCATGTTCACCAGCGTGGTAAAAACTATCGGTCGCTTGCCCTCTACCTCTGCAGTGTGGTTTATCTGGCGAACCGCTTGGTGCGCTTTGTCAACACTGTCAATGAACGGCAGGCGAACGTGCCTGGGCTTCATTTCAAACTGCGCCAATATGGCGTTGCCAAAGGTTTCGGCGGTGATGCCGGTGCCGTCAGAGATAAAAAATACGGTGCGATTGGGCATGTGCAGGCATTCAGAGTGTTCAAAAGCCAGGGTGGCGGCGGTTGGCGGTCGCACCCTACAATTGCATCAATTATCCAGATTCTTGCACCATGCTTCGCTCCAACCCCTTCAAACAACAACAAGGTTGCCAGCCGCGCATGCGTACCGCACCGGTTTTTAAACCTCCCGGAGTATTTTTATGTCCAACCTTTCCACTTTATTTGAAGCGACCGATCTGGTCGTGCCGTTCGAAAACCTGAGGATGTCTGATGTCGAGGTGGTTGGTGGCAAAAACGCCAGCCTTGGCGAGATGATCTCGCAACTGCCCACCGGCCCTGAAGGTGTTCGGGTGCCTACCGGCTTCGCCACCACGGCACATGCCTTTCGCGTCTTTTTGGCGCATGACGGGTTGGATAAAAAAATCAACGCTGTGCTGGACGCGCTTGACACCGAAGACGTGCGCGCACTGGCTGTAGCGGGCGGGCAGATCCGCGCCCTGGTGGAAGCCCAGCCTTTCCCGGCTGATTTCGAGCATGCCGTGCGTGAGAGTTTTGCCACGCTGTGCGCTGGTGATACCGTGTGCCGCGACGGGCCGTCCCTAGCAAGCACAGCCCTCTCGGGGGGCAGCGAAGCACACGCAGTGGCGAGCGTGGGGACTGACAATCAACCCAGCTTTGCAGTGCGCTCATCTGCCACCGCAGAAGACCTGCCCGACGCGTCATTTGCTGGCCAGCAGGAAACCTTTTTGAACGTGGTCGGCATCGAGGACGTGCTGCACAAAATGAAAGAAGTGTTTGCCTCGCTCTACAACGACCGCGCCATCAGCTACCGCGTGCATCAGGGCTTTGCGCATTCTGACGTGGCGTTGTCAGCAGGCGTGCAACGCATGGTGCGCAGCGACAAGGGATCCGCCGGGGTGATTTTCACGATTGACACCGAAAGCGGTTTTGAAGACGTGGTCTTTGTCACTTCCAGCTACGGCCTGGGTGAAACCGTGGTGCAGGGCGCGGTCAACCCGGACGAGTTCTATGTGCACAAGCCGATGCTCCGAGCCGGCAAGCGTGCGGTGATTCGCCGCAATTTGGGCAGCAAACTGCTGCAGATGGAGTTCGCGACGGCCGAAGAGAAAAAAACCAGTGGCAAGCTGGTGAAAACCACCGACGTGCCGACCGAATTGCGTAACCGCTATTCTTTGACGGACGACGACGTCGAACAGCTGGCGCGTTATGCCCTGATTATTGAAACCCACTACGGTCGCCCGATGGACATCGAATGGGGCAAAGACGGCATCGATGGCCTCCTCTATATTTTGCAAGCTCGCCCAGAGACGGTGAAAAGCCAGTCCAAGGGCAAGGCCGAAATGCGCTACAAGCTCAAAGGCACAGGCACAGTACTGACGGAAGGTCGTGCGATTGGCCAGAAGATCGGTACCGGCCCGGTCCGAATCGTGCACGACATCAAGGATATGGACCAGGTTCAGCCCGGCGACGTTTTGGTGACCGATATGACCGACCCGAACTGGGAGCCCGTGATGAAGCGGGCCAGCGCCATCGTTACTAACCGTGGTGGCCGAACCTGCCATGCGGCCATCATTGCGCGCGAGCTGGGTATTCCGGCGGTGGTCGGTTGTGGCAATGCTACGGAACAACTGAAGGACGGCATGCTGGTCACGGTGAGCTGCGCAGAAGGCGACACCGGCAACATCTATGACGGCCTGCTGGAAACCGAAGTCACAGAAGTGCAGCGCGGTGAAATGCCGCCCATCGACATCAAAATCATGATGAACGTAGGCAACCCGCAGCTGGCGTTTGACTTCTGCCAGATGCCGAACCAGGGCGTCGGGCTGGCGCGGCTGGAGTTCATCATCAACAACAACATTGGTGTGCATCCCAAGGCGATTCTGGACTATCCCAACATTGACGCGGATCTGAAGCAGGCGGTTGAAAGTGTGGCCAGGGGTCATGCCTCGCCGCGTGCGTTTTATGTAGACAAGGTGGCCGAAGGCATTGCCACGATTGGCGCAGCGTTCTGGCCTAAGTCGGTGATTGTGCGGCTGTCAGACTTCAAGTCCAACGAATACCGAAAACTGATTGGTGGCTCGCGTTACGAGCCCGAGGAAGAAAA
>JANXTM010000149.1 GCA_025352405.1 Polaromonas sp. | reverse complement strand
CGCGGCGCCGGGCTGTTTCACAGCGGCGAAAAGTTCACCTCCTTGTATGCCATTCGCACCGGATTTTTTAAAACCTGCGTGACCACCGAAGACGGGCGCGACCAGGTAACGGGCTTTCAGATGGCTGGCGAGATCATCGGGCTGGACGGAATTGTCAACGACCAGCACACATGCGACGCCATTGCGCTTGAGGACGCTGAAGTCTGCGTCATGCCGTTTGACCGCATTGAAGAGATATCACGTGAAGTCAACGCCCTGCAGCACCATGTTCACAAAATCATGAGCCGTGAAATTGTGCGCGAACACGGTGTCATGCTGCTGCTGGGAAGCATGCGGGCCGAGGAGCGGCTGGCCGCATTTTTGTTGAATTTGGTGCAGCGTTTGCAAGCACGCGGTTTTTCAAAGTCTGATCTGGTGCTGCGCATGACACGCGAAGAAATCGGCAGCTACCTTGGCATGAAGCTTGAAACCGTGAGCCGCACGTTTTCAAAATTTGCTGAAGAAGGCATGATTAAAGTCAGCCAGCGTAATATTTCTATCCGCGATGCTGACGCCCTCAGGCGCATCGTCAATCCACCGCAGCAATGTCATTGACCGGTCTTTTCGCGGCATTCGCTCCCGTCGCCGTCCTTTAGCCATAAAACCAGGCAACTGCAAACTGCGCTTATCAACCAGAAGCAAAAAAAGGCCACTGTGTAGGCCGCCTGACGCGCAGGCTGCGACATGTGGCCAGGCCAATGCACTTCTCCTGGATCAAGCACTGAGAAGACCAGAACTTCGAGAACGCAGGCCGCCAAAAATGCTGGCCATATGACTAGAACCCAGCGCCTGCCAGTGCGGGACGCTCTCAGCTCAAGGTTTGGCATCTTGTTTACCCCCGGTAGCACCATGGTTGCGCCCTGTCTGGGCGGGCTGCATGGGCGGCTTGGCAGTTTGCACTTCACGGCCCATATCAAGACCTTCCTGATAAGCGTTTTCTGATACCACTGCATCCGGCCCCTGCAAGATGTACACCGCAGTGACAGCGCATGCCAGCACCGCTGAAACGGGCCCTGCAATCACCATCCAGACGTAAGGCTCCTTCCACCACGGGCGTACCGTGGGCATTGGCAAGGCGCGACTGTTCTTTGCGCTATCAGCGATGGACATGATGGGGTCCCTTTCAAATGGTTTTTAGCGTGGCACCAGAAAAACGGACTTTTCGATCACTTCATCTCGCGGAGCATCCTGCGCTGAAATCACAAAAGCGATGGGGTGCGAACCTGCAGCAGCGGCATTTGGTGGAATCTGCACACGCACTGGAACCCAGCGTGAACCAGCGGCGTCCACCATGACCTGTAAATCCGAGACGATCTGCGCACCCAAGATACCGTTAACGACCAGTCCATAACGCTGTGCCTGCTCTGTGGCATTCATGATTTGCAGGCGGTAAACATTTTCAATCTGACCTTGCCCCACCATGCGCGCCATGGTGCCCCGGTCACGCACCACATCGACCCTGAACGCAGAACGCGTCAGCAGGCTCCACAGCAAACCCGTCGTTATGGCGACCAGCACAGCGGTATACAGCAGCACTCTGGGGCGCAGTACTCTTTTGGACATGGCCGTCCGCGTCAGCTTTTTGTCCACACCATTCTGGGTGCTGTTGCGGATCAGGCCAGGTGGGTAATGCATTTTTTCCATCACACCGTCACACACATCAATACACGCAGAGCAACTGATGCATTCGTACTGCAAGCCGTTGCGAATATCGATACCGGTCGGGCACACCTGCACACACAGGCCGCAGTCAATACAGTCGCCCATTCCCTTGGCGTGATATTGAGCGGATGTGTCGCTCCGCGGGCGTGAACCACGGCCTTCGCCGCGTGCCGTGTCATAGGTCACAATTAAAGTGTCGCGGTCAAACATGGCGCTTTGAAAGCGTGCGTAAGGGCACATGTATTTACAGACCTGTTCACGCATCCAACCAGCATTGCCGTAAGTTGCAAAACCATAAAACAGCACCCAGAACAGCTCCCACGGCCCCAGTGAAAAGGCCGTGACTTCTGCAGCCAGCTCCCTGATGGGCGTGAAATAGCCGACAAAAGTGAAACCAGTCCACAAGCCAATGGCAATCCACAACGCATGCTTCGCGCCTTTGCGCGCCAACTTGGCAGCACTCCAGGACGCCTTATCAAGCCGCATGCGGGCAATGCGGTCGCCCTCGATCTTGCGCTCAACCCACATGAATATTTCGGTATAAACCGTCTGCGGACAGGCGTAGCCGCACCACAAACGGCCTGCCACTGCAGTAAATAGAAAAAGCGACAGCGCACTGATAACCAGTAAACCTGTCAGGCAAATCAAATCTTGCGGATACAACACCAGATTGAAAATATAAAAACGTCGCGCGCCCAGATCAAACAGCATGGCCTGTCGGTCATTCATCGAAAGCCAGGGCAAACCATAAAACGCCAGTTGCGTCGCCCACACCATGGCCCAGCGCCAGTAGTTAAACCAGCCAGACACACTGCGCGCGTAAATCTTGCTGTCTGATTGGTACAGCGACACCACTGCAGATGAGTCGTCCACCGCCAGAATCGGAATGACCCGTTGCGGCTTGGGAGGGGTGACGGAATCTAATGGCACGTGAGGTCTTTCTCGCGACGCATCTGATGGTTATGGCGTTTTAGAAGTGTCGGCCTGGGTAACCGCTCCAGCCGTTGGAAAGCTGCTTTTTGAAAGACTCAGCACATAGGCGGCCACCACATGAATCTGTTCCGCACTCAGCTTGGGTGACTGGGCTGGCATGATGTTGGTCTTACCGTTTTTTATCATGCTGACAATCGTTGCTTCGCCCCAGCCGTGCAGCCAATACTGGTCTGTCAGATTGGGCGCCCCCAATGCCTTGTTGCCCTTGCCGTCCACACCATGACATGCCGCACACGCCGTGAACAGCTTTTTACCGCTGTAAGCCTTGATTTCGTTATGCGGGCTTGCCGACAAGGACAAAACGTAGTTGGCGACTTCGCTCATCTCCGGCTCACCACCAATAGCGGCGGCCATGGGTGGCATCATGCCGGTACGACCGTTGGTTACGGTTTGCACGATGTGTTCAGCTGTGCGCTCACCCAGCCAAGCCGCATTGGCGTTGGTCAAATTGGGGAAGCCCTTGCTGCCACCGCCATCAGACCCATGGCACTGTGCGCAGTTGTTCATGAACAAGCGTTCGCCGACAGCCAATGCGCGAGGGTCTATGACAAGTGCATCCACACTCTGCGCAGAAAATGCTGCGTAAAGCGGCGCGACCTCGACACTGAGCTGGGTCACGTCCTGCTTGTGCTCGCTTTCGGTTGACCAGTTCAGTAAACCCTTGAAGCTGCCGAGCCCGGGGAAAATCACCAGATAGGCCAGCGAGAAAACGACCGTGATGATAAACAGCCACATCCACCATCGCGGTAGCGGGTTGTTGTATTCGCGCAAGTCACCGTCCCACACATGGCCAGTGGTGTTGTCAATGGGCTGGCCTGGATGCGCCGTGACCGTGGCTTTGCCTGCAATCCACAGCAAGAGCGCGCAGGCCAGGATTGACAGCAGGCTGATGACGCCCACATACCAGGGCCAGAACCCGCTTGTGAAATCACTCATGGCATTACTCCCCTGCTCTGGTTAATCAGAAAGAAACGGCAACTGTGCCGCTTCATCAAACTGCGCCTTGCGCGATGGCCGGTAAGCCCACACGAGAATGGCGATAAATCCCGCAAACGCGGCGACAGTCACCAGGCTGCGTATTAAGTTGATTTCCATGGGATGTCCTCTGGTTTACGTCTGTTTACTTGAGCGCCAAGCCCAAGCCTTGCAGATACGCCACCATGGCGTCCATCTCGGTCTTGCCTTTGAGCTCGGCAGGCGCGCCCGCTATCTCTGCATCGGTGTAAGGCACACCGACTGTGCGCAATGCGCGCATGTGCCGCTGGATGGAGTCCGCATCGGCGGGCGTTTTATCGAACCACGGGTAAGCCGGCATGATGGACTCGGGTACCAAATCACGCGGACTGACCAGATGCTGGCGCTGCCATTCATCGCTGTACTTGCCGCCTACGCGGTGCAGATCAGGGCCCGTACGCTTGCTGCCCCATTGAAACGGGTGGTCATAAACAAACTCACCTGCCACCGAGTAATGCACGTATCGCAGCGTCTCGGCCACCAGCGGGCGAATCATTCGCGAATGGCAGTTGTAGCAACCTTCTCGTATATAAATATCGCGGCCCGCAATTTTCAAGGGTGAGTCCGGCACGATGCCCTTGATGGGCTGTGTGGTGGACCTCTGAAAAAACAGCGGAACAATCTCGACCATTCCGCCGACAGCGAGAACAATCAAAATCAACACGATCATCAGCGTGTTGTTGGTTTCAACTTTTTCGTGTGAGAAGGACATAAGGTTTCTTTCAAGCGTGCGCCAAAGCAGCGAGAATGGTGCTCTCCGTGGGCTTTCCGGCCATAGCCGTCATGGCTACATTCCACGCCATCAAAACCATTCCACTCAGGTACAAAATGCCGCCAAAAAAGCGCACCACATAGAAAGGAAATGTCGCCTTGACGCTTTCGACAAAGGTGTAAGTTAGCGACCCGTCGGGGTTGATGGCACTCCACATCAGGCCCTGCATCACACCGGCAATCCACATGGCTGCGATGTACAGCACGATACCTATGGTGGCGATCCAGAAATGAACCTCAATCGCTTTGACACTGTGCATTTTGGTTTGCCCAAACATTCGGGGTGCCAGGTAATACAGCGCACCCATGGAAATAAAACCCACCCAGCCCAGCGTGCCGCCGTGCACGTGTGCAATGTTCCAGTCGGTGTAGTGCGACAGTGCATTGACGGTCTTGATGGACAGCATGGGTCCTTCAAAGGTGGCAATGCCGTAAAAAGACAGTGCTACAAACATGAAACGCAAAATGGGGTCTTCGCGTAGCTTGTGCCACGCGCCAGACAGCGTCATCACGCCGTTGATCATGCCGCCCCAGCTGGGGGCAAGCAGAATCAGTGAGAACACCATGCCGATGGATTGCGTCCAGTCGGGTAACGCGGTGTAGTGCAAATGGTGCGGGCCTGCCCACATATAGGTAAAAATCAGTGCCCAGAAGTGCACGATGGACAGGCGGTAAGAGTACACGGGCCGCTCAGCCTGCTTGGGGATGAAGTAATAAACAATTCCCAGAAAGCCCGCCGTCAGTAAAAAGCCCACCGCATTGTGGCCATACCACCACTGCACCATGGCGTCCTGCACCCCGGCGTAAGCCGAATACGACTTCGTCCAGCCTGCAGGCACCACCGCAGCATTGACAATATGCAGCATGGCCACGGCAATGATGAAGGCGCCATAAAACCAGTTGGCAACATAGATGGGCCGGACTTTCCGAATGCCTACAGTGCCAAAAAATACAATGGCGTAGGCCACCCAGGTCAGCGCAATCAATATGGCAATCGGCCACTCCAGTTCAGCGTATTCTTTGCCACGGGTAAAGCCCATGGGCAGCGAAATGGCCGCAGCCACAATCACCAGTTGCCAGCCCAAGAAATGAAATGCCGCCAGTTTGTCTGAAATGATCCGCACCTGGCATGTACGTTGAACAACGTAATAACTAGTGGCAAACAGCGCACACCCGCCAAAGGCGAAAATGGCCGCGTTGGTGTGTAGCGGGCGCAGGCGCCCGAACGATAACCAGGCGATCCCAAAGTTGAGTTCTGGCCACGCCATTTGCGCTGCAATAAACACCCCCACCAACATGCTCACCACCCCCCAGACCACCGCCATCACAGTGAACTGGCGCACGATCTTGTCGTTATAGGTGCTGGCATGCGATGCCGCCCAGCGCATGGCGGGAAGCTGCATCTGCGGAGTCGAAAGTACTGCACTCATTGGGAAGCCCTCTGCTTGGTAGTCGCTGTGCTGTTGCTGTGTATCGAAGCTGGACTTAAGTGTGCAAGTAACACGGCAGGCCTGCATTGATGTGGATCAAGCTTGTGCGTTGGGCGGCGATTTCAGCGCGTTTTTTCTACGTCGTCGTGAAGAATCCGCTCGGCTTCCCGTTCCATGTCTTCAAATTTTCCCGACCAGACAGCCCATGCCAGCACGCCCATCACAGCAAACGCCAGCAACACAGACAAGGGCACCAGAAGAAAAAAAATATCCATTAAATACGGCTTTTCAGCTGTGTCATGCGAGCCGCATTGGCAATGACCAGCAGCGAACTCAGCGCCATTCCCAGCCCGGCAAGCCATGCAGGCAGCCACCCCGCCAGCGCGAGGGGCACGCAAGTGGCGTTTTAAATAGCTGCCCACCACAGGTTTTGGCGCACGATGCCCATGGCGCGGCGTGCATGCGACAGCATGACAGGCAACATCATCAATTGCGCGCCCGGCATTACAAAGTCAGCCTGCGCCTGTGCCAGCGGTACGGCCAGACCCACGGCGACAGACACATTCGCAGCAGCCAGCACCGGGCCGTCATTGAGGCCATCGCCCACGATCAGCACCTTGCGGCCGCGCTGCTGCAGTGCCTGCATCAGTTCCAGCTTGGTTTGCGGCGTGCAATCGCCATGCACCCTGCAGGGGTCGTCCAGTCTGCTTGCAACGCGCTGTGCTGACGAATCCCTGTCACCTGAAAACATATGCAGCTCAAAACCCTTGGCCCGCAACGTGGATATGGTTTTGGCAGCATCAGCGCGTACTGTTTCGTCAAGTTCAAACCGGGCGATCCAGCCCAGATCGTCAGCAAGCCAGACTTGCCTACCATCGCGCGTCAAAGTTTCAACATGACAAAACCGGGCTGATCTCAAACGCAAGTTTCCAGACAAACCCGCCATCGCAACGCTAACCAGCTGCGCCTCAAGACCCTGCCCTGCGAGTTCATTAACATTGCACACGTCACAACCAGCCTGCACTCCAGACATATTGGCCGCAGCCACCAATGCACGCGACACCGGATGCAGCGAATGCAGCGCTAGTCCTAAAGCAAGTTGCAAAGCCTGCTCCCGCGTGATGCCCGTCCGGGTCTGCACACAGTGCAAGCCCATCGACGCATCGGTCAGCGTTCCGGTCTTGTCAAAAACAATGGTGTCGATATCAGCCAGCGATTCAATCGCCTGCAGATGCCGTACCAGCACACCATTGCGCGCCAGCAGTCCTGCAGCAGTCAGCATGGCCGTGGGTGTAGCGAGAGACAGCGCGCACGGGCAGGTCACCACCAGCACGGCCACAGCAGCCATCAGCGCGCGCGACGGGTCGGTGCGCCACCAAAATACAGCGGCCAGGGAAGCTGCAATCAGTACAAACAATAAAAAGGGTTTGGCGACTTTATCGGCCAGCATCGCAAGGCGCAGTTTTTCAATAGAGGCACGCTGCATCAAGGCCACGACCTGCGCATAACGGGTGTCCACACCTGTTTTTTCAACCCTCACCGGTACCACGTTGGCCAGGTTGTAGCTTCCCGCCATCACTGATGCGCCGAGGGCATGCGGCACGGGACGGGACTCACCCGTTAAAAGCGCTTCATCGGCCAGCGTATCGCCGAGAGTAATGATGCCATCAGCAGCAAAGGCCTCACCCGGCATCACGCGCAACACATCACCGACCCGCAAACGCCGCAATGCCACGCGCTCAAAACGCCCATCAGCGGACTGCCGTTCGACGCTGGCTTGCAAACGCTGCATCAACGTATCCAGCGCGCCGGCGCTGCGGCTGCGCAGGCGCTGCTCCAAGAGGCGGTCGGTCAATAGAAAAAATACAAGCATGCTGAGCGAGTCAAAGTACACCTCTCGCCCCCACCAGCCCTGCGGCTCAAAAGTGGCGGCTGTACTGACGGCAAAGGTCACGGCAATGCCCAGCGCTACCGGCAAATCCATGCTGATGCTGCGATGTCTCAAGTCGCGCACGGCACTGGTAAAAAAAGGTTGGCCAGAAAAAATCACTACTGGCAGGCTCAGCACCCAGGAAGCCCAGCGAAGCAGCTTTTCAATGTCGGGCGTGATATCGCCAAGTTGTGAGAAGTAGGCCGGGGCCGCGTACATCATGACCTGCATCATGCAAAATCCGGCCACCAACCAGCGCCAGAGCGCCAGGCGATCTTGCTGACGAGTATCGCCATCTGCAAAAACGTCCGACGCAGGCACCAGTTGGTAGCCCAGCACCAGCGGCGCAGCCATCCACACGGAAGGCTTAGTCAAGGCAGCTGACCACGTGATGCTGGCGCGCCCGCTGGCTGCGCGGATATCGGCTGCCAACACGCCCTTAACGCGCAAAAGCGCCTGCTCAAGTGTCAATGCGCAGGCTGCGCAGTGCATGCCGCGTACCAGCAACTGCGACTTCCACCTGACGATGCTTCTCGCTGATTCGCCTTCAGCACCCAGGGGCCGGCTGAAAACGGTTCAGTCTTCTGGGTCGTAAAACACCTCCAGGTGCGCGGATGCGGATCCTTCAGGCAAGACAGCTTGCTCAAACGCGGTTTTCTCGAAATCCAACGGGGTCGAAGATATAGCAGCCTGCATGGATCAAGATTAGCGTTAGCAAGTACACCAATCCTTGATATGGATCAAACCGCGCCGTATCTTTTCGATTTACTGTGGAGACCTAACTACAGGAGCAAACCATGTACAAGCGCATTTTGATTGCCACCGATGGATCCACCCTATCACGCAAGGCCGTTGACAGCGGCATTGAAATGGCCGAGCTGACAGGTGCCCAGATCATTGCCCTCAAGGTGGTGCCGCGCTATCCGGTCAGCTATTTTGAAGGTGGCGTAGCTTTGCCTATTAATAACGTGGCGGCCATTGAAAAGCAGTGGGCAGAGGCCGCGCTGGCCGTCGTG
>JANXTM010000130.1 GCA_025352405.1 Polaromonas sp. | reverse complement strand
GTGCAGATCAATGCAGTAGGCCGCAGGTGGTGCTCTGCATGCCAGCTTTTAAAAGGCTGCAAGCCATGCAGCACAAAGCGGTGCAGGGCGTATTCCATGACCGACCAGCTGGCCAGGCCTGCCAGCGTTAAGCCCGCCATTTCGAGCCATTGCGCGCGCGGGCAGCCGATCAGCAAGGTGACTGCCAGCGCCAGTACGGCAGCTGCATAAAAAGCAAAGTCTGCAAGGTAAGCCGCGTGGCTGTGTTCCAGTGAAAAAAGCCGCAAATGTTTCATTTAAATGGCTTGCCTTTCACGTATCGGTTCGAATTATTGACGAGCAGTCATTCAACCTTACGCTTCTTGCCGTCTTCAGTCTGTAGGACAGCAGGCGACATCGCATCCAGAGGGTCGGGCACCTGTGACACAGACGTCGCAAGCGTATATGCTGACACTGTCTTCCCGACCAAAAATTCTGCGCAGAGCTGTTGTTCGAACCACCTTTTGACGAGGCTATGCCGTGACTGAATTTGAGTTGAAACTTGAGATTCCTGCGGCCAGCGTGGCGCGCATCGTAGCCAGCATGCACAAGGGAAAAACGACGCGGCAGCGTCTTCAGGCAAAGTACTTTGACACCGTAGACAATGCGCTTGCCCGGCACGGTATTGTGGTGCGGATACGCAGGGAAGGCCGGCGCTGGCTCCAGACGGCAAAGAGCCCCACCAGCGGGCCGCTGGAGCGTCTGGAACACAACGTTACATTGGCTGCGCTGGTGCCGGGCAGCGTACATCAGGTTGACCTGACCAGGCATGCCGCAACGCCGGTCGGCCAGGCTATTGAAGCGGCCCTGGGCCTGAAGGCGGGAGGAGCATTTCCTGCACTGCATCAACTTTATGAAACGGACGTTCAGCGTACTTCTTGTACTGTTGAACGGTCTGGCTCAGTTGTCGAGTTGGCACTGGACCAGGGTTGGGTGACAGCAGGCGAACGCGTTGCGGAAATTTACGAATTGGAAGTGGAATTAAAAAGTGGTCGCCCCGAGGATGCCGTTGCGCTTGCGCGTCAGTGGTGCGCCAGACATGGGCTCTGGCTGAGCACCATCAGCAAATCCATGGAGGGACAGCGCCTTCGCAGTGGCGAAGCTGCCGGCCCTGCGGTAGGTGCGGTAGGTGCGGTGGCACCAGATTACCAGCGTCAAGCCACGGCTGCGCAGGTGGCTTCGGCTGTATTGCAGTCCTGCCTGTGGCAGATCATGCGCAATGCCAGCGAAGTCGCCAACGGCAGCCATGACCCTGACCACATTCACCAGCTGCGCGTCGGTATTCGCCGCTTGCGCACAGCCTTGCATGAAATCAGTTGGTTGGCCGAGGGCATTGATCCGGCTTGGGCGGTGACGCTGGTGGATGTTTTTCGGGCCTTGGGCCGTCAACGTGACCATGAACACCTGACGCATCAGCTGCAGCCCTTGCTGCAAGCAGCAGGCGGGCCTGCCCTCAACCCTGGGTCGGCGGATATGGACCTTTCCGAACTGAGGGCGTTGATTCGTTCGCCCGCTTTTCAGGACGTTTTGCTGGGCCTGACGGGCTTTGCGCATCGCAGCGGGCGCACACCACCCGAGAAACACAGCTTGACTTCTATCAAGGTTATAAAAGGACTTCGCTTGCGTTTTGAAAAGTTGCACTCGCGAGCATTAAAAGACGGTAAAAAATTTCTTTCACTCAACGAAACTCAGCAGCACGGCGTGCGAAAACGACTGAAACGTCTGCGTTACCTGACAGAATTTTCCGCGCCCCTGTTTTCTGGCCGAAAGGTCAGGGCTTTTCTAGCCGCCTTGAAACCTGTACAGGACGCAATGGGGCCAGCACAACGATGAGCTGATGCCCGCGCGTGCCTACCGGGCGCTGGCCGAAAACAATACCCTTGCATGGTTTGGCGTCGGCTGGCTGACTGCGCGGAGCCTGCCGAACGCCAGGCACTGCTTGCGGCAAGTAACGGTCCTTGCCAAAGTGCCAGCGTTCTGGGATTGACAGGGCGCCCTGTCAATCCTGAGGCCGGCGTTGACCAAGCCGCCTGAAGTTTGATTGCCTCAATTTTTGAGAGGCGAGGTGCGGCTTTGCGCCCTTTGAAGGCGTGTTATTTCACCAGCAACACAGGAATGTCGCAGTCCGCCACCACACGCTGGGCAATGCTGCCCATCAGTGCACGGCCTAACAGCCCATGCCCGTGGGTTCCCATCACCAGCAAATGGGATTTTTCGCGTTTTGCTGCCTTGAGGATTTCGGCAACCGGAAGGCCAACAACCCCAGCGCAGCGGTAGGGCAACCCATGCCTGTCCAGAAATCGTTTGATCGGGTCCAGAACCTTGTTGGCTTCCTCCTGGTGATAGGCCGCAACTTCAGCAGAACCGAGCATTGATTTCACACGCCCTGGCACGGGTGCCTGCACATTCAGCACCAAAACCTCATCTTCTGCACCAGCCAGGCTTTCATGCGTGACTAAAAAAGCCAGCGCTTTTTTTTTGTGAATTTGCTACCGTCAGCAGCCAAAAGAATTTTCATGCTTTGTTTCCTAGGGTTACGTTGTGACTTGAGTTATACCGCTTCAGGCTTGCCTTGAAGCATGTGGGCCTTGTAATAAATAGTTAGTTCGCTTACAGATCCGTGCTTCAAGAGCCACGCAGCATACGGCGCAAAGTGTTGTCGCGTAAAAAATAGTGATGGAAAAGTGCAGTACCTGCGTACAGCCCGACCAGTACATACCCCGCGGTAGCACCGGCCTCATGGATGTCTTTGATCACGCTGGCAGCAGCCTTGTTTTCGGACGCCAGGGCCGGTAGCTGCAGCCCAATAAACGGAACGATCTGGCCTTTGAGGCTCAAGAGCTGCCAGCCCAACAGCGGCATACCGGCCATCAGCACGCACGAGCCTAGCGGGACAGCTTGCACCTGCCATGTTTGCCAAAATGGCGGTGGGAAAATATTCCGGGCTTTGTACTACACAGGCGGATGGTCAGCCGAAACTGCACCATTAGAAAAACCGACAGGACCCGCCTGTAATGCCAGTTTTCAAGCGCGTTGGGAGACTTTGACATGGGTCAAACATATCAGTGGGAGGCTCAACATTTTGAAAAGTATTGAAAGCTGTTGCATTGACTTCAGCATTCGGCTGTGAGTCGTCATAATGAACCAACCCCAGTCATCACGACCGGGTACGGCAGCTCGCCAAGGAGACACGCATGACAAGCTCAGACACGCCCAACGGCGGTGATTTTGCACATTGGGTGGACGAAAAATCAGAGGCACTGAAGTTTGAACTGGGAGAGAAGTTCCCGGTACCGCCGACGGTGCTTGTTTCAAATTCGGTACACGCAGAAACCGGGCAGCAAAAACTCGAAGAGGTGTTGCTTGAGCACGAGCAGCCGACCCAGGCGTTCCTTGAAGAAGTCGCGGCGCTTGAAGAAGCCGCACCGTTGAGCGACGAGGAACTTGTCCGTCAGGCCTTGGAAGCTGGCGGGGCTGACGGCGACAACAGCACGCCCGAATAAGCCCGCGCGCAGGTCTTGTCCGCACGGCGGCACAATACGGGCATGACAACACAACTCGCTGGCCACCTTCTCGTTGACTGCCTTCTGGCCCAGGGCGTTACCCATGCGTTTGGCGTACCGGGTGAAAGCTATCTGGCTGTGCTCGATGGTCTGCATGCGCGGCGTGATCAGATCCAATTCATAACCTGTCGCCAGGAGGGTGGTGCAGCTTTTATGGCCGAAGCGCACGGCAAGCTGACCGGGCGGCCCGGTGTCTGCATGGTCACGCGAGGGCCGGGTGCTACCAATGCATCGATCGGCGTGCACACGGCTTTTCAGGACTCGACGCCCATGGTGTTGCTGGTCGGCGATGTGGCCAGTGACTGCCGAGACCGAGAGGCTTTTCAGGAGGTCGATTACCTGAGTTTTTTTGGTCCCAGCACCAAAGGTTTTGCCAAACGGGTGGAGCGTATTGACCATGCGGATCGCATCCCGGAATACGTGGCGCGGGCCTTTGCAACGGCCATGAACGGCAGGCCGGGCCCTGTGGTGCTGGTGCTTCCCGAAGACATGCTGACGCAGATGACCAGTGCCCAGCCCTTGGCACGCGTTGAGGCGATTCAAGCCTGGAGTGACCCGGGCTCGTTGCGCATGCTGCGCGAGATGCTGTTGGCGTCAAAGCGCCCGCTGGTCATTGCCGGCGGCGGCGGCTGGACGCCCCAGTCCGCGCAGGCACTGCAGCGATTTGCCGAAAACTGGAAGTTGCCCGTTGGCAACGCCTTCCGGTTTCAGGACACCTTTGACAACTACCACCCGCTGTATGCAGGCGATGTGGGCATTGGACTAAATCCCAAACTGGCAGCGCGCGTCAAACAAAGTGATTTGATCATTGCCATTGGCCCGCGCCTGGGTGAAATGACCACTGGCAATTACACCCTGCTTGAGGCGCCCAGGCCGAAACAAAAACTGGTGCACATTCATGCCAGCGCTGAGGAACTCAACCGCGTGTTTCAGGCAGATCTCGCCATTAATGCGACCATGAACGCCGCAGCGCGTTCACTCGAAGTGTTGACCGCACCCGTGATCGTGCCATGGGAGGCCTGGACGCTCTCGGCCAACGAGGATTACCTTGCCAACCTGCAGCCCACTGCAACGGCTAACCTGCCGGGCAGTATCGACATGCCTGCCATCGTGGGCCTGCTGCAAAAGCATTTGCCGGCGGACGCGGTGCTGACGAATGGTGCTGGCAACTTTGCCAGCTGGGTGCACCGCTTTTTCATGCACCACGGGTTGGTCAAGGGCTTCAAAACCCAGCTTGCGCCCACCGTGGGTGCCATGGGCTATGGCGTGCCGGCCGGTATTGCAGCTGCCATCACCACCGGCCGCGTGGCTTTGACGATGGCTGGCGACGGTGATTTTTTGATGAACGGGCAAGAGCTGGCTACGGCCGTGCAGCACGGGGCCAAAAGTATCATCGTGCTGCTTAACAACGGCATGTACGGCACCATACGCATGCATCAGGAGCGGGAGTACCCACAGCATGAAAGCGGCTCACGCCTGAATAACCCCGACTTTGCCGCGTTGGCTCGTGCCTACGGCTACGCGGGTGTTTGCATCACGCGGACAGATGAATTTGAAGCCGAGTTGCTGGCCGCACTTGAGCGCAAGAACGGCACGCTGATTGAAGTCACGCTGGACCCGGAAGTCATCACAACGCGCGCCACGCTGTCGGCGATCATGCAGACTGCCATCCAGACGCAGGGTGGCGTCAAAGCCGGTTAAATGCAGCATAAACGCTATAAAAATAATAGCGTATAGCCCCCGTTTTTGCTGCCGCAGGGCGGTTTTTCGTTATAAAAAAAGGCCGGTCAAAAAATTGACCGGCCTTTTTTATGCCTGCATGCAACCTGTCACCTGACGTTAAGCGTCAAGTGACAGGCGGGACAGCCACGGCAGATGTGACGGGAAAACTCAGGACTGTTTATTCCTTGATGTCCACTGCATAGAAGTTGTGACGGCCAAAGGGACTGTTTTTATAACCGATCACGTTTTTGCTCACAGGCTTGAGCTGGACTGCGTGAGCAATAGTGAACCAGGGCGCTTGCTCCTTGAAGATCACCTGTGCTTGCTGGTACAGCTTGACGCGTTCGGCAGGATTGGTGACCGTTTTGGCTTTCAGCACCAGGTCTTCGTAGGGCTGATAACAAAACTTGGCAATGTTGCTGCCGCTCACAGATTGCGCAGAAGCGCAACCGAGCAGGGTGTACATGAAGTTGTCTGGGTCGCCGTTGTCGCCAGTCCAACCCAGCATGCCCATCTGGTGCTCACCGGCCTGCATGCGCTTGCGGTACTCGCCCCATTCAAAGCTCTTGATCTCGGCGGTAACGCCCACCTTCACGAGGTCGGCTTGCATCAATTCAGCAATACGCTTGGCGTTCGGGTTGTAAGGGCGTTGTACGGGCATGGCCCACAGGTCGGTGGTGAAACCGTTTGGATAACCCGCAGCAGCGAGTAATTTTTTCGCGGCTTCCGGGTTGTACTCGTCATCCTTGATGGCATTGTTGTAGGCGGCCATGCTCGGTGGAATCGGGTTTTTAGCTGCAACACCTGTACCCAGGTAGACACCGTCAACTATGGCTTTTTTGTTGATGGCCATATTGATGGCCTTGCGGACACGCACGTCATCAAATGGTTTTTTGGTGGTGTTGTAGGCAAGATAGCCCACGTTTAGACCGGCTTGCTCGATGACCTGGACTTTCGGATCTTTGCGGATAGCTTCCAGGTCGGCAGGGTTGGGGTAAGGCATGACATGGCATTCGCCTTTTTGCAGCTTGGCCCATCGCACCGATGCGTCAGGTGTGATGGCGTAGATCAGGTCGTCAATCTTGGCCTTGCCGCCCCAGTATTGCGGGAAGGACTTGTAGCGGATGATCGCGTCTTTCTGGTATTGCAGCAGCGAGAAAGGACCGGTACCGATAGGGTCCTGGTCAATTTTTTCAGGCGTACCGGCCTTGAGCATGGCGTCTGCATACTCTTTGGACTGCACCGCTGCATAAGGCATGGCCAGATTGGACAGAAACGGTGCCTCCGGCTTGTCGAGCGTGATTTTGATCGTCAGGTCATTGATTTTTTCGACTGATTTCAGTAGTTTGGGCATGCCCATATCGCTGAAGTAGGAGTGGTTTGGGCTGGTGACTTTGAAGAAGGCGTTGTCTTCTTTCCACTGGCGCTCAAACATGAACACCACGTCATCAGCATTGAAGTCACGTGTGGGTTTGAAGCTCTTGCTGGTGCCGTGCCACTTAACACCTCTGCGCAGGTGAAAGGTATATTCCTTGCCGTCTGCAGAAATCTCCCATTTTTCGGCCAAACCTGGAATGACCTTGGTGCCGCCGTATTCGAACTCTACAAGGCGGTTATAAATAGGCTCATTGGCGTCAAACGAGGTACCCGTGGTGTTGACACCGGGGTAGAAATTCTCCGGGCTGCCTTCAGAGCAGAACACCAGCGTCTTGGCAGAGACGGGTGTCACGGTGAGAGCTGTCAGGGCCAGCAACGCAGGTGCGGCGAGTACGCCAAGCACCGCGCGCTTGAGCGGGTGCATGCGCGCAGGCATGTGAGTTGCTCGGGTTTTGGATTGAATCATTTCACAGAACTCCTCTAGGGTTAAGCTGCACTGCAGCGGATGTGTTGACGCGCACTTATGGCGCGCGCCATCAGAACTCGGGAATCATTTGTCAGGGCGCAGGAATTGTTCGCGCGCATAACAGCAGTAATTTTCATGCGGGCAAAAATTGTTCTGCATAGTGGCACGCCACCTGCCGGTTGGCAACCATGCGCAGAACAGGGCGCTCCTGATGACAGCGTTCGGTGACGTGTGGGCAACGCGTAGAAAATACGCAACCTGCAGGCGGGTTGAGTGGCGACGGCAACTCTCCCTTGAGCACAATGCGCTGCCTTGCGGCACCGCTGCCCGCCAGGCCCGGTGTGGATGCCAACAGAGCCTGCGTGTAGGGATGAAGAGGGGTTGCAAAGATCGTGTGTTTTTCGCCTTGTTCAACGGCGTGGCCCAAGTACATGACCAGCACATCATGGGCAATATGGCGCACCACGCCC
>JANXTM010000106.1 GCA_025352405.1 Polaromonas sp. | reverse complement strand
ATGTACGCTGCATAAAGTGCTGCTTTTTCCTTGATGGCCAGCTGCACCACACTGGGTCGGGCGGCTGAAGCTGCTGCGCCGGGTGAATTTGCGGGGGGCGTTGTGCTCATGGCTCTAGTTTATCGGTTTGGCTTCACAACTTGCCGCTGTTTCATTTGGGTTTATTTTGGGTTTCAGCCAAATTATGTGCAGGTATCAAGGCTATCTTGTCGACATTTATTAAATCGACATCAAGGCCAACTTGGCCCGGCTGGCCAGTGACTCAAGCATCAGGCCGGGGTTGTAGGGGTGTTCTACTGTTCGGGCGGTGGTTGCCAGTTCTCTAGACCAGCTGGCCAACGTGTAAAGCCCGACGTTGCTGCCCGCGTCGACAGGCAGGTCTTCGAGGCTGAAAAATCGGGGATGTGCACCGGTTTTGAGTGCCCAGATGTCATGGCAGAGCTTTTGCAGCGCGTCCACGGCCTGCGCCGGTGGCCAGTCGGCCAGCGCCGTGACGTCACCACGCGCTATGGCCTTGGGCAGTGCTTGCCAGCTGTGCGCGCGCTGGCTCGCCTGGCCGCTTAAAACCCATGCCAGCGCGTCGGCGGGGCGCCCGCCAGCGGCTGTCAAGAGCGTTTTCAGCTCACCCGTAGTAGGTACCTTGAGTGCTTTTTTGTCGCTTCCGTCGCCTGTCGCCGCGCGACTCTCGTTTTGCAACCAAGCCAATGCGTCGTCAAAATTGGGCCATTGCATGGTGTGCCCAAGGCAGCGGCTGCGAATCGTCGGCAGCAACTGATGCGCCGCCCCAGTGGCCAGGATAAATTTGACGGCACCGGGTGGTTCTTCAAGAGTTTTAAGCAGCGTGTTGGCCGTGATACCGTTCATGCGCTCGGCAGGGTACACCAGCACCACCTTGGTGGTGCCGCGTGACCGGGTGAACTGCGTGAAAGACACGGCTTCGCGCGCTGCATCGACTTTTATTTCCTTGCTGGGCTTGCGTTTTTTGTTGTCGAGGTCGTCCTGGGTTTTCTCATCCAGCGGCCAGCCGAGCTCAAGCGACAGGGTTTCGGGCATCAGCATGCACAGGTCGGCATGGGTGTGGACGTCTACCGCGTGGCAACTGCCGCAAACACCGCAAGCGCCCGCAGGCGTCGGGTTTTCGCACAACCAGGCGCGCGCCAGTGCCATCGCCAGCTCAAATTGGCCCAGGCCGGAGGGCCCGCTGAGCAGCCAGGCGTGCCCGCGTTGGGTCAAGAGGCTCGACAGCTGGGTTTGCAGCCACGGTGCGAGCGCTGTTGCGCTCATGGCAGCCAGCCTTTGGCGACAAACACCTGTTTCACGTCAAGCCACACCGCATCGCGGGGCAGCGCTGCATCAATGCGAGCGAAGCGCTCCGGGTGTGCCTGCAGGCGGCCCGCGTAAGCCTGGGCTACCCGGCGAAAGAACTCGACTGGCTGGGCTTCAAATTTATCAGGCACGCGTGTGCCAACCAGCCTTTTGGCAGCTTCTTCGGCGGCCAGGTCAAACCACACGGTGAGATTGGGTTGCAAGAGTTTTTGATTGTGATCCGCGTCCAGAACATCGTGGCCCTGAACCCAACGCTCAAGCGTTTGCAGCACGTGCATGTCAAACCCCCTGCCCCCGCCCTGGTAAGCAAATGTGGCATCGGTAAAACGGTCGCACAACACCACCTCGCCTCTTTGGAGCGCTGGGGCAATGACGTTTGTGATGTGGTCGCGCCGTGCGGCAAACATCAGCAGCGCTTCTGTGAGCGGGTCCATCGCGTCGTTCAGCACCAGCGTGCGCAGTTTTTCGGCCAGCGGCGTACCGCCCGGCTCACGGCTCAAGGTCACCGTGCGGCCAGCGGCCCTGAAAGCTTCTGCCAGCGCGGCAATGTGGGTGGATTTGCCAGCCCCGTCAATGCCTTCAAAGCTGATGAACAGGCCAGTCTCGAGCGACGGCATCTTATTTCCCCCGGATAAATTTATTGACGGCACGGTTGTGCTCATCGAGGCTGGCGCTGAACTGGCTGGTGCCATCGCCGCGGGCCACAAAATAAAGCGCTTTGGTAGGCGCAGGCTGAACGGCAGCCAGCAGGGCGGCCCGGCCCGGCATGGCTATCGGCGTGGGCGGCAAACCAGCGCGGGTGTAGGTGTTGTAGGGCGTGTCGGTTTGCAGATCGCGCTTGCGCAGGTTGCCGTCAAATTTGTCGCCCAGTCCGTAAATAACGGTGGGATCGGTTTGCAGGAGCATGCCAACGCGCAGCCGGTTGGTGAACACACCGGCGATCTGCCCGCGGTCTGCCGGTTTGCCGGTTTCTTTTTCAACAATGCTGGCCAGAAACAGGGCTTCTTTGGCGGTTTTCAAAGGCGTGTCCGGGCTGCGCATGGCCCAGGCGGCGTCTAGCCGTTTGTCCATGGCACGGGCTGCGCGTTTGAGCACCGCCAGATCACTCGCACCTTTGGCGTAGGTGTAAGTATCCGGAAAAAAGCGGCCTTCCGGGTGAACGCCTGGCATGCCGAGCTTTTCCATGATCATTTCAGGGTTCAGGGCAGCAGATTCGGGGGCAAGCTGCTCTGCTTTTTGTAGCGCGGAACGTACCTGGCTGAAGTTCCAACCCTCCACAATGGTGATGTTTTTAAGCGCTTGGTCGCCGCGTACCAGCATGCTGAGCAACGAGCGTGGGGTGGTGCCAGGGGTGATTTCGTAGCTGCCCGCCTTGATTTGCCGGGCTTGGCCAGACAAGCGAAACCAGGCTTGCAGCACTGTGGTGGGCAGGGCTACACCACTGCTTGTGACAACGCCGGCAACGGTGTTGGCGCTGGTACCGGGCTCAATTTCAAGGTCAAGCACCTGTGTACCCTGCGGCAGCTTCAAGGTCATGGGTTCGTTCAGCCACCACCAGGCGCTACCGGCTGCCAGCAGGGCCAGAACAAACACCTGGCCCAGCAGTCTTGTAAAAATTGCACGCACCAAACATCTACCTTTTCAAGGATTTTTTCGCCAAAGTCAGCAAAATCCGCAGGGCTATGATAATTCAGCCTATGCACACCTCCTCATCTTCTCAAATCAGCATTGCTGTCGCCCCGGCTCCGGCTTCCTTGTCTGGCGTTTGCACTTTGACGCATCTGGGTGTAATTCGTGTGGCGGGAGAAGACGCCGTCAAATTTCTGCAGGGCCAGTTGACACAGGATGTGGCTTTAATGAGCCTGTTTGAGGCGCATCTGGCCGCTTTTTGTAATGCCAAAGGCCGCATGCAGGCCAGTTTTGTGGTCTTCAAGCGCAGCCAGCAAGAGCTTTTGTTGATCTGCAGCCAAGACATTCTGGAGCAGACACGCAAGCGCTTGTCGATGTTTGTGATGCGTGCCAAGGCCACAGTGCTTGACGCCAGTGCAGACTTTTTGCTCTGCGGACTTGCTGGAAACGCTATTGAATCAATAGCAAATGGCCCCGGCATAGCTTGGTCTAAAAACGATTTAGGCACTGTGAATCTGGTGCATCTATACCCAGGAGCAGG
Organism: Polaromonas sp.; assembly: GCA_025352405.1. Taxonomy (GTDB): domain Bacteria; phylum Pseudomonadota; class Gammaproteobacteria; order Burkholderiales; family Burkholderiaceae_C; genus Polaromonas. The sequence goes on along the minus strand of JANXTM010000106.1, from coordinate 5,191 downwards.
TCAGCCGCGCGCCCTCTGGTGCGCGCCTGCGGGCACACCGGCACCCGAGGGACCGGACCTGTCACCCGATGTCTGGGCATGGCTTGAGGTGCAATCGGGCATTGCCATGATCACCCAGCCCATTTTTGAAGCCTTTGTGCCGCAAATGCTCAATTACGAATCGGTGGGCGGCGTCAGCTTTAAAAAAGGCTGTTATCCCGGCCAGGAAATTGTGGCGCGCAGCCAGTTCCGCGGAACACTCAAGCGCCGGGCTTACCTGGTGCATGGCGGTGCGCAGGCCAGCGTGGGGCAGGAGGTGTTTCACGGGCTTGAGGCAGAACAACCCTGTGGTGTGGTGGCAGCCTGCGCGCCCAACCCCGCGGGCGGGTTCGACGCCATCGTGTCCCTGCAGACTGCAGCGGCAACGGCTGGCAGCGCCTCCCTTCATTTAGGCAGCTCGTCTGGCCCGGTGTTGACCTTGCAGCCACTGCCCTACCCTTTGCTTGAAGATATTTGAAGCTGCAATCGTCCGATGTGCCTTGCTGCCTTTGCCATCCATGCCTCGGCTCGCTGGCCGCTGGTGGTGGCGTCCAACCGCGACGAATTTTTTGACAGGCCCGCTTTGCCGCTGACGCGCTGGCAAACCGCCGCGGGCCACCGCATCATCTCCGGCCGTGACTTGCGTGCCGGGGGAACCTGGCTGGGCGCCACCCCCAGTGGGCGAATCGCCCTGCTGACCAACGTACGCGATGCACGGGACGCATCGGCATCTGCAGCGCGCACGCGAGGCGAACTGGTCACGGCCTGGCTTGAAGGCGATATGGATGCTGACCGGTTCATGGCCCAAACCGACAGCATGCTTTACGGCGGCTTCAACCTGGTGCTGGGTGACCTGCCATCGGGAAACTGGACTTGGGCAAGCAACCGAACATTTAATGTGGCGGGTCCGGCAGCGGACCGTCCGCAAGCCAATGGGTGGTGTTCACAGCCCTTGAAGCCCGGCATTTATGGCGTGTCCAACGCAGCACTGGACACGCCCTGGCCCAAAACCTTGGCGCTGAAAACGGCGCTCAAGGAAGCCCTTGAAAGCGCGGACGAATCCAGCCTTGAAGCCTACCTGTGGACAGCGCTGGCCAGTCGCCAGCCAGCGCCTGATGGCGATCTGCCAGACACCGGCCTGCCCCTGGCGCTGGAGAAAGCCTTGTCCAGCGCATTCATAGATCAGCCCGGCCGGGGCCAGTCAGGTTACGGCACCCGTTGCAGCACCCTGTTTGTGGTCAGTGGCGTTGACCACCAACAGCCTGGCAATTTGGCTGTGCGAATAAAAGAAAAAACGCATGCTGCGGTGAACAGCTTATCGACGCCCCCGCCATTCAGCGAAGTCGCCAGCCATGAGTTTCGATGTCAGCAGGCAGCCGCCACAGCATAGAAAAAAGGAATCAAAGCCGGGACGCGTAAGCCTTTGGAATTTGTTGACGAATATCTTCTTTGGCGCTGGCAGGTGCCGCCGCCAGGGCGGACCGGTAATACCCCAACGCCCTGACATCGTCTTTTTTTAGACTGGCATACGCATCGGCCAGCTTCAAAAAAGTGTCTACCGTGCCCCCGGGAAAGCTCTTCTGGCGAAGCTCAAGGCTCTGGATGACCAACGCTGCATCCCTGTTTTGCGTGCCCAGAAGGTATGCGGCATTGAGCATTTCGAAGTCATAGGTGCCTTCTTCCATGTAGTGTCTGGCCAGCTTGATGGCCTCTAATTCCCTGCCTGCGCGGGTGTACAGCACCACCCCGAGCGAGCGTACCGACACCGATCTGGGCTGCAGTTTTTCGCAGCGTGCCAGGTATTCCATCGCTTTGTCGTTGTTGCCTAATCGCGAATAGCCCCGCGCGATGTTGGACATGATGGCCACCACGTAAGGACGCGAGGACACCACGGACTCCCACACCCAAACCGCATTTTTCCAGTCGCCCCAGCGCCCCAGCTCATCGGCGACCATGGGCGTTATTTTGCGGTAATGCGGGTTGATGGCCACACCCTCCCTGAGCAGCACCAGCATCTCGCTTTTAAGTTTGTCCCATTTGGGGTTGTTGGCGTCACCCGAGGCGGACACTCCAAGGGCAATCTTTACAGCCGTGACTATTTTTTGCTCGGCAGCCATTGCCTGCTGGCTAATGTAGGCCGCCAGCGCCAGGCAAACCACCATCAGCGCGGCCAGGCACCGCGAATACATCGGCTTCCAGGCCAGACGCATGGCCCGCAAGGGCCCGGGATTTTGCAGCCGGGCGTCAGACGCCGCGAGCAGTGCCAGGCTCAACGCAAACAGGCTGCCGGTTGCAGCCAGCCGCCATGGAAAACCGATATTGCTGACAATCAAAAATGCCAGCAAGCTGGACAGCACCACTGACCGCAGTGGCGCCTCGGCCAAACCTTCTGCAGAGCGATTGCGCCAGGTGTTCCACGCGGCCAACAGCAGATAAAACAGCAGGGCCAGCAAAAAAACAAGCCCGGTCAAACCATATTCGGCCAGCAGTTGCAGCACCTCGTTGTGGGCGTAATAGTCGGTCTCCAGCTGCGCACCTTCGTTTTGATAAAGCGGCACCATGGCCTCCCACGCGCCGGCACCAATGCCCGTGACGGGGTGGGCCTGGATCATGCGGGCCGTGGCGCGCCACATCACAAAGCGGACATTCAGCGAGGTGTCGCCAGCAGACATGGAGGCCGTGCGCTTGAATGCGCGGTCAAAAGCGCTGACGCCAAGCGCACCCGACTCGGCCAATAATTTGGCGTTGCCCGTGCCCACCAGCCCCAGCCCGCCCACCGTTGCCAGCAAGACACAGCAGGCAAGCCAGCGCCGGGCACGGTTCCAACCGACAAAGGCACCCTGCTTGCGGTACCGCACCGCAAGCAGGGGCAACACCAGCAGTAGCAGCCACAGCGCGCTCAGGGCACCCCGGGTTCCGGTCATCATCAGGGCCACCACATTAAAGCCCAGGGCAAAGGCCAGCACGGCGACCCTTGGTGAAGTGCGCGCCTGCGCCAGCAGCAAGGCTGAAAAAGGCAGCGTACACACCACAAATTCAGCAAAAAAATTGCGGTTGACAAAGGTTGATGCCGGGTTGGGCCCCTGCGGAAAATACCTAAAATCAAACCAGAACTGCAGGGCAGCCCAGAGCGACGCCACCACTGCACCCCAGTGAATAGCCTCTACCAGCCATCGCGCCCGGTCGCGCGACAGCGTATTGAGTCCCAGCCACAGCAGCAAGCTGAAGACAAACCAGCGAATAGCCTCAACACAGCCCAGGTAGGTATGTGACCAGGCCGTACTGCCCAGCGCATACGCCATCAAACCCAAAGGCAGCCACACCACCGCATGCCAGCGCAGGCCTTCTTTGCGGTTTTTCTGGTGCAGAAAAAACAGCAGGCCAGCCACAAGCGCTGCAAACGACACCAGCATTGATTTCAAGGTGTCTTGCAGCAGCTCCTCATGGGGTGCCCCCAGCGCAGGCGCCAAAAAAATCATTAACGCCAGCACGGCCACTGTGCGGTCACCATGCGCCACCTCTGCAGGCGGGTCTGCACTTGCCTGCACAGGTGGGGCGCTGCTGACATCAGCCAGCGCTGCGGGCTGACCGGGCTTGCGGCTTAAGAGGTATTTTTTCTTCGCCATGAAATCAATTGTTGTTTAACCCCGCAGGCTGCTGTGTGCCATGCAGCTCATGAAGTTAATTCGTGTCATCGGTGCGATGGGTTAAACGACTGTCTCAAAGCCCGCGCCGCATCGGCATGCGCCTGCCGGGCCTCGGGCAACACCCGCCCCATTTTTATGAACTCGTGCGTCACGCCACGGTAAATTTCAAGGTCCACCGGCACCCCTGACGCGCGCAGTTTGTCGGCATATAGCACGCCTTCATCGACCAGCGGGTCGCATTCGGCCAACCCAACCCAGGCGGGGGCCACGCCATCCACATCCGCTGCATTCAAGGGCGCAAAACGCCAGTCGTCACGGTCTGCCGGGCTGCGCACATAGTGGTTGAAAAACCAGCTTATTTGTGCCTCGCCCAAGACAAAGCCTTCAGCAAAACGGCGGTGCGACGGCGTGTCCTGGTGGGCGGTGCAACCAGGGTAAAACAACAACTGCAAGGTTAGCGGCAGGCCCGCATCGCGCGCCAGCACCGCGCACATGGCCGCCAGCGTACCGCCTGCACTGTCGCCGCCAACGGCCAGCCGGGTGCCGTCCAACCCCAAGTCGTTCGCGTGGTTGGCCAGCCACGCGAGCGCGTCCCAGGCGTCGTTGGCGGCGGTGGGAAACCGGTGCGCGGGCGCCAGACGGTAGTCCAGCGAAATCACAGCGCACTGCGCCAAATGGCTTAACTGACGACACAAAATATCATGTGTAGCCAAGCTGCCAACTGTGAAACCGCCACCGTGAAAATACAGCAGCACCGGCAGATGATCGGCCGACGGGGCATACAGGCGAGCCGGCAAAAAATGACCATCACGCGCCGGCAGGTGGAGGTCTTGCACCCGCGCCAGCGTGGGCTTGGGGATTTCCAGCACCCCGGCGCCCGCCTCGTAAGCTGCTTTCGCCTGGTCGGTCGTCAACGTGTTCAATGGTGGCCGGCCAGCGCGTGCCATGCGGCGAATCACGTCCTGCATCGCGGGCGTTAAAAGATCGTGCGGACTGCGGTGCGGTGTCATGTGGGAGCAGGCTTCATGGCAAGATGGTACAACGTGCAAAATTAAACATATTGGAGACATTGACCCATGGCTTTTATCAATTACGTGACCCAGATCCAGTTTGAGTTCGGGGCCATCAAATTACTCAAGCAGGAATGCGCGCGCGTGGGCATCACCCGGCCGCTGATCGTCACCGACCCGGGTGTCAAGGCCGCCGGCATTTTACAAAAAGCACTTGACGCATTGCCCGGCCTTCGCGTCACAGTCTTTGACCAGACGCCATCCAACCCCACCGAAGCCGCGGTATGCGCTGCCGCAGCCTTGTACAAAGCCAGCGGCTGTGATGGCCTGATTGCCGTGGGTGGCGGCTCAGCCATTGACTGCGCCAAAGGCGTGGCAATTGCGGCGACACACGAAGGGCCATTGACCACTTATGCAACGATTGAAGGAGGTTCCTTAAAAATCACCGAACGTGCTGCCCCGCTGATTGCGGTGCCTACCACCAGTGGCACCGGCAGTGAGGTCGCCCGAGGCGCC
>JANXTM010000103.1 GCA_025352405.1 Polaromonas sp. | reverse complement strand
AGGCCATCGGCAAATTTCCCCGTCAGCACTTGCTGCAGCACCGCTTCGGGCTGGTTCAGGTACTGCGCTGGGGCGATCACGCGGGCGATCAGTTCGCGGTCTTTCGGCTGGCTGGCCATGAAAGACGCACCAAGTACGGCGCGGTACAAGGCCGCAAAGGTGTTCGGATTCTGTTTGATGAACTCGTCGCTGACGCCAAACGCGCAGCAGGGGTGGCCGTCCCAGATCTCCTTCGACAAAATGTGAATAAAGCCGACCTCGTCGTAGACCGCCCGCTGGTTGAAGGGGTCGGGGCCGAGGAAACCGTCAATGTTGCCCGCCCGAAGGTTGGCCACCATCTCAGGCGGCGGTACCACGCGCAGCTGCACATCGGTATCCGGGTTGATCCCGTTTTCTGCAAGGTAGTAGCGCAGCAAAAAATTGTGCATGCTGTACTCAAACGGAATCGCAAACTTGAAACCTTTCCAGTTCTTCGGGTCGCGGTTGTTCTTGTGCTTGACATGCAGCGTGATCGCCTGGCCATTGGTGTTCTGGATGCTGGCGACGTTCATGTTGACCTGGTTGCTTCCCAGGCCCATGGTCATGGCCAGCGGCATGGGTGACAAAAAGTGCGACGCATCGTGCTCCTTGTTGATCATCTTGTCGCGAATCAGCGCCCACCCCGCGGTCTTGTTGAGTTGAACATTGAGCCCTTCCTTTTTATAAAAACCGAGCGGATCAGCCATGATGAGGGGCGACGCGCAGGTGATGGCTATAAAGCCGATCTTGAGTTCCTTTTTCTCCAGTGGCCCCTTGTCCTGCGCCATCGCCTCCAGTGCACCCAGGGGAAACAAGGATGCAATGGCAGCGCGTGCGGTGTTGGCACCCACGGATTTGAGAAACCCGCGGCGAACACTGTCTACCGGAAACAGCGCCTTGACCAGGCTGGCTTCCATGAAGCTCTGCGACAGCGCCTGCTCGCTGGTGGCCACGGCGCTGTGTTCCCCGGGTGCGTGGTCTTGGCCGCAGGCGCAGCGCAACATCAGTGGGCGGTCGGCATCATAGGCATCAAAACGACTGGACATGTGAACCCCTTTGATAAAGATACCAACCACTACGCAAGGGTCGGGCCGGGGCAGGCATGAAACACCGGTTTTGGTGTTTTTTTGAGCGTTGACCGGCAATCTGCAAGTCGTGCATCTAAGCCGTGTAGGGGCGCCCCTACAAAAAGCTAGAGCTTGGCGTCCTTGGCGTGGCGTTCCGCATACAAAGCCAGCTCCACGTCGTTGCGCGTGCCGGTTTTTTCCAGAATACGGGCCCGGTAGGTGCTGACGGTGTTGGCCGCCAGGCTGAGCTGTGCACCAATTTCGCCCACAGACTTGCCAGCCGTCAGCAGGCGAAACACCTGATGTTCGCGGTGTGACAGCGATTCCAGCCCCATTCTGGAGGCGCTGCTGCCGATGCTTTTGGAAATAGCGCTGGCCAGCGCCTCGGCCACCACGCCGGAGACATACACGCCGCCATTAGCCACTTTGCGGACAGCCGCAATCATGTCGTCGGGGTTGGCACTTTTGTTCAGGTAGCCCGCTGCACCGAGCTTGATGCAGCGCACCGCATACTGCTTTTCCGGGTAAGTGCTGAGCATGAGCACAGGCAGCTGTGGCCAGGTTTTCTTGAGCACCTGCAGCACGTCCATGCCATCGCGGCCGGGCAGGGCGATATCCAGCAGCACGGCGTGCAGGCCCGCGTTACCACCGAGCGCTTCAACGCGATGCAACACGTCAGGGCCGGTTTCGGCTTCCGACACCACGTTGATCTCAGGCGCATCAGCGAGTACCTGCTTCAGGCCCTCACGCACAATGCGGTGGTCGTCGCCAATCAGAATGTTCAGGGTGGCTGGAGTGGTCATGATGCAATTAGACGGACCAGGAAAGTTGCTACTGTTTTCATAGCTGAATGCGTAGATAAAACATGCTGCCGAGGCCTTTTTGGCTAGTGATTTTGATGCTGCCGCCCAGGTGGCGTGCACGCTCCCGCATGCCCATCACGCCGTAGGCGTCGGCAGCTTCAAACGCGGCCGAATCGGCCCCCTGGCCGTTGTCGCGCACGGTGATGTGGATGTCGCGCGCTGTCGCAGTGATGGCGATGGCGACCTCACTGGCGCGCGCGTGGCGGCCCACGTTGCTGAGCATTTCCTGAAAGATGCGAAAAATGCCAATGGCCGCTGGCTCGGGCAAGGGGGCTGCGTCAACCACGTCCATTTGCCAATGCAGCAGCAGTTCTGCAGACTGCACGAAGTCATGCGCCTGCCAGTCCAGCGCGGCCCACAGGCCCTGGTGGTCCAAGATGCTGGGGCGCAGGTCGGTGATGATGCGGCCCACGTTGTCGACAGCCGTCTCGATCAGGCGGCCCATGCGTTGGCATTTTCCGCGCATGGTGTGGCGCTTGGCCTGCGCCGCATCCGGGTCGGGTTGTTGCCGCTCGGCGCCATCAGGTGACGGTCCCAGTTCGGCCAGGCGCTTGTCAAGCCAGCCCACGTCCATTTTGAGTGCCACCAGCAGGCTGCCCAGTTCATCGTGCACTTCGCGTGCAATGCGGGTGCGTTCGTCTTCCCGCACGCTGTGGGTGTAGGCCGACAACTCACGCAGTTGCTGCAGCGCTTCAGACAGCGCATGGGTGCGTTCGCTGACGCGCTGCTCCAGCAAGGCATGCGCCTGGCGCAGGGCGTCTTCAGCCTGGCGTCGGGCCGAGATGTCTACAAAGGACACCACCGCGCCCTGCACCACGCCACCTTCAACCATCGGATGGGACGAGTATTCAACCGCAAACGCGCTGCCGTTTTTGTGCCAGAAAAATTCAGTGTCAATGCGGCAGGGCAGGGCCTTGCGAAAGGCATTGAAGATCGGGCACAGGTGTTCGGGATAATGTTCGCCGCACTGTGCGCCATCTGCATGGGTGTGGTGCGCCAGTGCGTGCATGTTTTTGCCCAGCAGCTCGGCTGGCAGCCAGCCCAGCAGCTCGGCTCCGGCGCGATTGATAAAGGTACAGCAGCCAAACATGTCGATGCCGAAAATCCCTTCGCCAGTGGACTCCAGCAGTTGAGAGAGCTTGTCACGCCAGACCATCTGGCCCGCGCCGGGCAGGTGTGGGTCGAGCGTGGGCGGCAGGGTACGGTCGTGCATGGTGGTGTGTAGAAGCAAGCATCATGCCCAGATTGGTGCAAAGTGGCCCGGCAAGCCGCCGATCGCAAGGCGCCAGGCTGGTGCAAAACCCGGTTGCGCCACAAGGCCTGACCAGGCCGCCCCTGGCTGGTGCGGCCTTGGGACCCGAATAGCGCTAAAGTCTACTGTTAACGTACACGTCAAGATTTTCAAAAACAAAGATTCTTCAAGCTTCTCATGCAACGCTCCTCTGCGAATTTTGTGCCCATACTGTTGGCCGTCGCTGCCAGCATGGCCGCCTGCAGCCCGATCTTTAACTGGCGCGATGTGCGACCGGAGGACACCGCGCTGAGCTTGCTGATGCCGTGCAAGCCGGACAAAGCCGAAAAAAAGGTGCCGCTGGGTGACCCGCCGGTGGTGCTGCGCTTGCTCGGTTGTGATGCCGGTGGTGCGACTTTCGCCGTAGCCGTGGCGGAGGTGGGCGACGCCACCCGGGTCGCTGGGGTACTGGCGCAGTGGCAAAACGGGACGCTGGCCAACATGAAAGCTCCGCCTGTTGGCCAGCCGTTTAGTCAGCGTCAAGGCGTTTCTGAACAGGGCGCGACTGAAATCCTGCCCTGGAAGCTGCCTGGCGCAGCGTTGCAGCCGCCAGCTGTGCTGATCAAGGCCAGGGGCCAACGGGCAGACGGCACTGCCGTGAACGGTCAGGCGGCTTATTTTGTGCAGGGCACGCAGGTGTTTCAGGCTGTGATGTATGCGGTAGAGATCAAACCCGAGGTGGCAGAGAATTTTTTCTCCAGCCTGAAGTTTGAATAAGCCGCTGTCCCTGCGGCTGGACAAAAAAACCAGCGTCATCGTCTTCCTCGCGTTTGCAGCTGCTTATTTTTGCTCAGCACTGGTGCGGGCCATCACGGCCACGCTGTCGCCGGTGCTGACGCAAGACTTTGCATTGCAGGCGCGTGACCTGGGGTTGCTGGCTGGAGGCTACTTTTTCGGTTTTGCAGCCACTCAGCTGCCGCTTGGCACCTGGCTGGACCGGCAGGGCCCCAAACGCGTGATTTTGTATTTTTTAAGCCTGGCCGTGCTGGGCTGCCTGGCGTTTTCGCTGGCCACCAGCTTCACCGGGCTGCTGGCGGCCCGGGTGCTGGTGGGTATGGGCGTCAGTGCTTGCCTGATGGCACCGCTGACGGGCTACCGCCGCTGGTTTGACGCGTCTACTTTGTTGCGCGCCAACTCGTGGATGTTGATGACCGGCTCGCTCGGCATGCTGGCCTCCACCCTGCCCGTGCAATGGCTGATGCCGCTGCTGGGCTGGCGGCCCATGTTCTGGATTCTGGCGCTGATGATTGTGCTGGCGATGGGCGCGATTGCCTATGCCGTCCCCCAATGGCGCGTGGATACGAGCGCAGCAGCGAGCGAGCCACCGGGCTACGCCGAAGTGTGGCGCTGTCCTTATTTTCGCAAAATGGCACCGCTGGCTTTTTTTAATTATGGCGGTCTGGTCGCCATACAAACCCTGTGGGCCGGCCCATGGATGGTTCAAGTGGCAGCGTACACGCCGCTGCAGGCCGCCACCGGCCTTTTCTGTATCAACGCTGCCATGCTGGTTACTTTTTGGGGCTGGGGCATGCTCAACCCCTGGCTGGCGCAACACGGCTGGCCCGCCGACCGGTTGCTGCTGTGGGGCGTACCTCTGAGCCTGGTAGCGCTGGCCGCGAATATCGTGTTGGGTACGTCGACCGGGTGGCCGGGCTGGGCTGTGTTTTGTATGGCGTCCAGCGTCATGGGTTTGGCGCAGCCAGCGGTCGGCACGGCTTTCAGATCCACGCTGGCAGGCCGGGCTTTGTCGGGCTACAACCTGGTGATTTTTTCGGGTATTTTCTGTGTGCAGTGGGGCCTTGGCTTGGCAATCGATGCTTTTGCTGCAGTCGGTCTGGGCCCGGTGGCCCGCTTTCAGGCCGCCATGGGTGTATTTTTGTGTTGCTGTGTCGCTTCATATGCCTACTTCGCCAGTCAACCTGGTTTGAAGGTTGATAATCATTTGTAATGAACGGCATTCTTATCATCGCACACGCCCCGCTGGCTTCCGCCTTGCGCCACTGCGTATTGCATGTGTTTCCGGATAACTCTGCAGGCCTTGCCGCCCTGGACGTGCAGCCCAACACGCCGCCTGAAGAAACGCTGGCCCAGGCGCGCATCATGCTCAGGCAGCTGGGTACCGCCAACGCGCTGGTACTGGTTGACGTGTTTGGCGCCACGCCGTGTAATGTGGCGCAAAAGCTGATTGACGGCGTTCACTCCAAATTGATCACCGGCATCAACCTGCCCATGTTGTTGCGCTCCGTCACTTACCGCCACGAGCCGCTTGACGCGCTGGTGGCCCGTGCGTTGGCGGGGGCAACGCAAGGGGTGATGCAGGTGGCCGTCACTGCACCGCAAAATCAGACAAAAAGAAATCATGATCAAGATCCGCACCAACATCAGCAATAAGCTGGGCCTCCACGCCAGGGCTTCGGCCAAATTTACCAAACTTGCCGGCAGCTTTCCGTGCGAGGTCTGGATGAGCAAGGGCGAGCGTCGCGTCAACGCCAAAAGCATCATGGGGGTGATGATGCTTGCCGCTGGCATCGGCAGCACGGTAGAGATCGAAACCGATGGCAGTCAGGAGCAAGCGGCGATGGACGCGCTGCTTGCGCTCATAGCGGACAAGTTCGGCGAAGGAGAGTAAAGATGTGGCCCCCACGCTCGCTCACCGCGTTTAGCGCGCTTCACCTTGCAGAACGCCGCTCGGCAAAGGTGTCACTTGCGTCGCCTGCGGCCCGGCAAAGCCGGTTCCGCGGCGCCTGCTGGCGTGAAGCGCCATGACGTTTTCTATCCATGGCCTGGCGGTGTCGCGGGGCATCGCCATTGGCCGGGCGGTTTTGGTGGCGTCCAGCCGTGCCGATGTAGCGCACTACTTTATCGACGCATCCAGAACAACTGAAGAAATCACGCGGGTCCGTGTGGCCCGCAACGCGGTCACCGAAGAAATCACCCGCTTACAGAAAGATCTGCCCAAGGATGCGCCGCACGAATTGGCCGCGTTACTGGACGTGCACCTCATGCTGCTGCAGGACGAGCTGCTGATTAGCGGTGTCAAGCACTGGATCACTGATCGGCTTTACAACGCCGAGTGGGCGCTCACCACGCAGTACGAGATCATTGCGCGCCAGTTCGACGAGATGGAAGACGAGTACCTACGCGAGCGCAAAGCCGATCTGGAGCAGGTGGTCGAGCGCATCCTGCGCTTCATGAAGGGCGCGCCCTCGCCGATGCAGCCGCCCGGCCAGTCGGTTCGCCAGGCCGGTGCCAGCCGCAAAGAGGCTAACCAGGGCCTGCTGCTGGACGATACCGTTGATGTGCCGCTGGTACTGATCGCGCACGATATTTCCCCTGCCGACATGCTGCAGTTCAAGCAAAGCCTGTTTGCCGGTTTTGCCACAGATGTGGGCGGCAAGACCTCACACACAGCGATTGTGGCGCGCAGCATGGGCATTCCGGCGGTGGTCGGTGCGCGCAGTGCCAGCCAGCTGATCGAGCAGGACGACTGGGTCATCATCGATGGTGATGCGGGCGTGCTGATTGTTGACCCGTCGCCCATCATTCTGGCGGAGTACGGCTTCAAGCAGCGCCAGGGCGAGCTCGAGCGCGAACGCCTGAACCGGCTCAAGCACACTGCTGCTGTGACCCTTGACGGCGAGCGTGTCGAACTGCTGGCCAACATTGAAATGCCCGAAGACACCGCTGGTGCCGTCCATGTCGGGGCGGTCGGCGTTGGGCTTTTTCGAAGTGAATTTTTGTTCATGGGGCGCGACTCCAAAGGCCAGAGCAGGTTGCCTGATGAAGAAGAGCAATACCTGGCTTACCGGCGCGCCATCGAAGGCATGCAGGGCATGCCAGTGACGATACGCACTGTTGATATCGGTTCGGACAAACCGCTTGACCGCAAGGAGAGGGCACAAGACACGAACCTGAACCCTGCGCTTGGCCTGCGCGCTATCCGTTGGAGTCTGGCCGACCCGCCCATGTTTTTGACCCAGCTGCGCGCCATTTTGCGGGCGGCCGCCCATGGCCAGGTCAACCTGCTGGTGCCCATGCTCGCGCATGCCAGCGAGATTCGCCAGACCTTGTCGATGCTTGACCACGCGCGTGCCGTGCTTGACAACAAAGGCATTGCCTACGGCCCGGTGCGACTCGGCGCCATGATCGAGATCCCGGCAGCCGCACTCACGCTGAAACTTTTTTTAAAGTACTTTGACTTTTTGTCGATTGGCACCAACGACCTGATCCAGTACACGCTGGCGATTGACCGCGCTGACGAGTCGGTGGCGCATTTGTACGATCCGTGTCATCCGGCCGTGCTGCGCCTGATTGCTGACACCATTGCCGAGTGCAATGCGCAGGGCAAAGGCGTGAGCGTGTGCGGTGAGATGGCCGGTGATGTGGGCATGACGCGCCTTCTGCTGGGCTTGGGGCTGCGTAGCTTTTCAATGCATCCCTCGCAAATCCTGGCCGTTAAGCAGCAGGTGCTGCGGTCAGACGCTGGCAAGCTCAAAGTCTGGGCACAACAGGTGCTGGACAGCGAAGAGCCCGCAGCGCTGCTCCAAGCTTCCTAGTTGCTATATAAAAAATAGCTAAAAGCCCCCGTAAAATATGCGCCATGAGCATTTTTTACATTAATCAGGTACCCAGCGGCAACAGCAATGCGTCCAGATCGCTCTCAGTTAGCATGCTTTGTCCGCCAGCGGCTGAGCCGCTGTAAAGGCTTTCCGCCAGCGCGGCTTTGCGTTCCTGCAAATCCAGAATGCGCTCTTCAATCGTGCCTTGAGCCACCAGTTTGTAGACCATCACAGGCTGGGTCTGGCCAATCCGGTGAGCCCGGTCGGTGGCTTGGGTTTCAGCGGCCGGGTTCCACCACGGGTCGTAGTGAATCACAGTGTCGGCCTGCGTCAGGTTCAGGCCAACGCCACCAGCTTTCAGACTGATTAAAAACAAAGGTACTTCGCCTGAGGTGAAGCGTTCAATCAAGGCCTCACGTTTTTGCGATTGCCCTGTCAGCTTCACCCATTTGAGCTTGCACTTTTCAAGCTCTTCTTCAATCAGTTTCAGCATTGACGTGAACTGCGAAAACAGCAGAACCTTACGCCCCTCGGCCAGCAGCTCGGGTAGCAATTCCATCAGCAGGTCCAGCTTTGCCGATTGCCTGACTTTTTGAGCTGCCGGTACGGCGACCAGGCGCGGGTCGCAGCAAACCTGGCGCAGCTTGAGCAGTGCATCCAGTATTTGAATCTGCGATTTCGCCAAGCCCTTGTTGGTCAGGGCATCGCGCACGGTTTTTTCAGTAGTCAGGCGTATGGTCTCGTACAGGTCAGCCTGCTTGTCGCCGAGCTCCACTGCGCTTATGAACTCCTGCTTTTCCGGTAGGTCTGTCGCTACGTCACGCTTGTTTCGGCGCAGCATGAAAGGTGTGATCCGGCGGCGCAATTGATCGAGTTGCTGGTTGTCGCCATACTTTTCGATCGGCGTGCGAAACAACAGCTTGAAACGCGCCTGGCTGCCCAGAAAACCCGGCATCAAGAAGTGAAAAAGACTCCACAACTCACCCAGATGGTTTTCCATCGGTGTGCCGGACAGGCAAAGCCGGTGGCGGGTGTTGAGCTCGCTCACGACCTGCGCCGCATGGCTGTTGGCATTCTTGATGTTTTGCGCTTCATCCAGCACGATCAGGTGCCAGGCCTGTGACGTCCAGCGTTCCCGGTCACGTTGCAGCAGGGAATACGGTGCAATCACGATGTCGTGGCTTGCCATATCTGCTGCTGCGTCATGCCGGTCCTTGCCATGTAGCACCAGCGTGCGCAGCCCTGGCGTGAAGCGGACAGCTTCTTTGCGCCAGTTACCCATCAGGCTTACGGGCGCGATGATGAGCACTGGTAAGTCAAGACGCCCAGCTTGTTTTTCAACAAGTATGTGGGCCAGCGTTTGCAGGGTTTCCCCCAGACCCATGTCATCTGCCAATATACCGCCCAGTGCGTGGGTGCGCAAAAACTGCAACCAGTTCAGGCCCTGGCTCTGATAGGGGCGCAGGGTGGCCTGCAAGCCTTCAGGCGCGCTTACTTCGGGTAAGCTGCTTTTACCAGCAAGCTGACTGACCATTTCTCGCAGGCTGTCTGCCCCTTTCCAGCGCGCTCCCGCGCCAAGTGACGCGCCGAGACGCAAGGCTTCCAGACGCGACAAGCGCACGGCATCTAGCGCAAGCTCCTTACCTGTTTTGTCACCCACCAATTCCAGGAGGGCTTGCAGCCAGGGCCGCAGCGGTTCTGTAGGCAAACGCAGATAGGTGCCACTTTTTTGCCTGAGGTAAACGTAGTCCGGCATTTGTAGCGTGACAGCGTCTGGGGCTACTGCTGATGGTTCATCGGCGTCAAGTTCACCGAACTCGTTATCTTCTGCAGGGGCTTTACGAACGCTCTTGCCGTGTACGGTGGCTCCGAGCTGCGCCAGCAGTTCAGGCAGCAGCGGCAAGATGTTGTGACGTTCACCATTGATGGCCATACCCAGCGACAAGTCAAACCAGGGCGACTGGCTTTCCTGTGCATCGGCATCGACAGGGTTGCGGCTTTCTGGGGTTTGCGCATTCATGCGCACGTCCAGTGTGTCGGCATGTGCGATCCAGTGCGCCATGCCGTCCAGCAACAGCACTTCAAAGCCGGTGTCTCTTAGAACAGCAAACCCGTCATCAGCCCACTGTAGCCACTGCAGTTGCTGTGCGCTGGAAATAAATGGCAAGTAGAACTGGCCTTGGGTATCCCCCGCCAAGCCAAGTCCGCGCAGCGTGTCGTGCGCCGCCTGCTCAAAATACAAATTGCGATGCAGCAGTGCGCGCACCGCGGGCTCCCCTGTATCCGATTCCGGCAACTCAAGCAAAGTCGGATTTTGGCTGTGCGCGCCGTAAAACAGCAGGCCGTCATAGTCAAAACGCAAGGTGGCACGCAGCAGGCCAAAGCGATCGACATCGCGGTCGGCAACCCGGTTGATGCGCACAAGCGCAGTCGGCGTGATGCCCTCCATCACCGTTGGCGGCTTGATCACGGGCGGCAGTGGAACGCCCGCCAGACGACGCAAAAGCGTGGTCTCGTGTTTGGCAAAAGCTGACTGCGGGATAGGTGGTGCCTTGAGCAAAAGCGATAAATGCTCGGCGGGCACACCGGGCAACTCGACCGGCCCACACAGCCCAGCACTTAAATGCAGATAGAGCGGCGGCGTATTGGCAAACCATTCAACCCCGGCATCGGCATTGGCGAGTTGCGGGCGCAGCACCCATAGCGGGTCGCCAAGTGCCTCCGGGTTGGCTGCGCTGCTCTCCTTGACCTCCTGCCAGTCAAACTTCAAATGTTCAACAGGCCCCAGCTTTAGCGGCTCGCCTTGCAGGCGATCACCGCTGATTGCATACAGCCGGCCAGTGTTGACAGCCATTTGCAGCGCCAGCATGCCGCTCGCGCCATTGACCATTGCTGATGTATGCGCCGTGTAGCTATAGGTTTTCGCGGCCAGAGCGTCAATCAGCTGAATGATGTCTGTGTCTTGCGTGCTCAGGCTTGCGGGGTTCAGGTAGCGCTGAGCCTTGATCTTGGCCCAGTTACCGTTTGCCAGCCGTCGTGTCAAACCAGAGCCCAGTTTGAGTACTTTTTGTGCGCCTGACACGCCCGTGCTCAGGGTGTAGATTAAATGCTCGTCGATTTCGCCAGCATTGACCTGCTGGGCTGGAAGCTGCGATGCATCTGCACCAAATAAGTCCAGCCATTGGCTGACCTTGTGCGCTGCCTGCATGGCCTCGCGCGCAGCTCGAGCTTCAAGCTGCAGTTTTTGTTGCGCGGCCTTCAGGGCTTGCAATTCTTCGTGGCTGAGTCGCGCATCCTTGCTCAAATTTGCGTCGGGATTAGCAGGGTCAGCATGGGCTCTGAAGCCACCGGATTTGTAAGCGGCCTTGATCGTCAGCGCCACGCTGTGCTTGCAGTTGCTGGCCACCGGACAGCTGCAGCGCCCACTGAAAAAAGTGATCTGTCCTGCAGGCGAGGCTTCGACCACCACCGCGACGTCATGGACTTCGCGTCCGCTACCCTGCACAGAGCCGTCAATGCTCCATTCCTGGCTGTTCAGTGCATTGAGGTTGTAGTCAAGAACCAGTTGGTTGCGGTACACCGCTAGGCCGCGCTCAAAAGTCCCCCCTGTAACCTGCGCAGAAAGCGACTCGGGGACGAGAAAGAATTTGGACTTGCTCACGCCATGGGTTGCTTCTCACCAACACCCGCAGCATGCGCCTGCTCATCGGCGTGGTAGCTGCTGCGCACCATGGCGCCTACGGCTGCGTGGGTGAAACCCATCTTGTAGGCCTCGGCTTCAAACATTTTGAAAGTATCCGGATGCACATAGCGCCTGACGGGCAGGTGGCTCATGGAAGGCGCCAGGTACTGGCCTATGGTCAGCATGTTGATGTCGTGCGCCCGCATGTCGCGCATGACCTGCAAAATCTCTTCATCGGTCTCGCCCAGGCCGACCATGATGCCGCTTTTGGTTGGCACGTCCGGGTGCAAGACCTTGAACTTCTTCAGCAAATTGAGGCTGAACTGGTAGTCGCTGCCGGGGCGCGCTTCCTTGTACAGGCGCGGTGCGGTTTCGAGGTTGTGGTTCATCACGTCTGGCGGAGCGCCCTGCAAGATATTGAGCGCCCGGTCGTCGCGGCCCCTGAAGTCGGGCACCAGCACCTCGATCTGCGTGGCGGGCGACAACGCGCGAATACGTGTGATGCAGTCGACAAAATGCTGGGCGCCGCCATCGCGCAGGTCGTCTCGGTCCACGCTGGTGATCACCACGTATTTGAGTTTGAGCTGGGCGA
>JANXTM010000051.1 GCA_025352405.1 Polaromonas sp. | reverse complement strand
CAACCCGAAGGCACCAGACAACGCGAAATCACAGCGCAATCTGGCACTTCAATTTAATTTACCCAACGGTGAACAGTGGATCATGGGGAATATTTCTGCCCCTGTTTTTGGTGCTTCCTCGCCCCAACAGTTGCTGGATTTTCTGGTATCGCGCCAACCCGACCCGGCGACTAAAGCGGCCGACCCAGCCAAAGTCAAGGCGTTTAACGATGCCAACCCGGAAGTGCTTCTGCAAGCCAAACACTATGCGTCGCAACCCGTTCCTGCCAGTTTTGGCAGCGTTAACTACTGGGGCGCACATGCTTTTGGATTTGTCAATACGGGCGGTGCCAAACAATTTGGCAAGTGGATTTTTGAGCCTGTTGGCGGCTTGCAGGGACTGACCGATGACGAAGTAAAGGCCAAGGGGGCCAGCTTTCTTTTTGATGACCTGCGTCAGCGCGTGAAAGAAGGCAAAGTAGCTTTTAACTTTAACCTTGAGCTTGCGCAGCCAGGCGACAAAATTGACAGTGCAACCGTACCGTTGCCCGAGGGTCGTAAAAAAGTCAACATGGGCCTGCTGAAAATCACCTCGGTGTCCGAAAACGGCGGTGGGTCTTGCCTGACGACCAACTTCAACCCCATGGTGATGCCAAAGGGTGTGGAAGCTTCGGCCGACCCGATGCTGCCTGCCAGAGCGGCGCCTTACGCCGTTTCTCTCGGCAGGCGCCTGGTTGAAGGCGCCAAACAGCAGTAATACCCAAAGGACACCACCATGACAAACTCACGCAGATCTTTCTTTATTCAAACCCTGTCCTGTGCTTCAGCTTTAAGCGCGCTGGCCGTGACCACAGCAGCGCACGCTCAAACCACCGTGCTTGGGACAGACCCACAGGCTGTGGCGCTGGGGTATAGCCCTGACGCGACAAAAACAGATGTCAAAAAATATCCCAATTATTCCGCTGGGCGCAGTTGCGACGGCTGCGTTCTGTTTCAAGGCAAGGCAGGCGACAGTTCTGGCAGCTGCGCCGTGTTTGGCAACAAGCTGGTGGCCAACAAAGGCTGGTGCAGCACCTGGACAAAAGGCGTGATCACCTCAGTGAGGCCCTTTGACGTGCTCGCCCGCCTTTAGCGCGTACACCGTGCCGCAATACGGGCATTTGGCATGCCCCTCCCGCGCCACGTCCAGGTAGGTCTTGGGGTGGGTGTTCCAGATTTTCATGTCAGCTTTGGGGCTGGGGCAGTACACGCCCCCTTGCGCATTGAGGTCACTGGCGAGCAGTTCAACGTTGAATGATTTGGTCATGGTCATGGACACGGTCGCGCCTGATCAGACCTTGGCCAGCCACGACGCGTATTTCGGGTTGCGCCCGTTGACGATGTCAAAAAACGCCGCCTGGATTTTTTCGGTGATCGGCCCGCGTGAACCACTGCCAATCTCGATCCGGTCCAGCTCGCGGATTGGCGTGACTTCAGCCGCCGTGCCGCTGAAGAATGCTTCATCAGCGATGTACACCTCATCGCGAGTGATGGGCTTTTCACGGATCTCTATGCCCAGATCGGCGCAGATCGCAAAAATAGTGTTGCGCGTGATGCCGTTGAGTGCACCGGCGCTTGAGTCCGGTGTGTAGACCACACCCTTGCGCACCACAAACACGTTTTCGCCAGCGCCCTCGGACACAAAACCCTGCGGGTCCAGCAACAGGGCTTCGTCGTAACCTTCGTCGGTGGCTTCCATGTTCGCCATAATCGAGTTGGTGTAGTTGCTCACAGCCTTGGCGTGAATCATGGTGATGTTGACATGGTGGCGCGTGAAACTGGAAGTTTTGACGCGGATACCCCGTTTGAGCCCGTCATCGCCCAAATACGCACCCCAGGGCCAGGCGGCCACCATCAGGTGGATTTTGTTGCCTTTGGGCGAGACGCCGAGTCTTTCAGAGCCGATCCAGACCAGCGGGCGAATGTAGCAGCTGGGCAACTGGTTGGCGCGCACCACGTCCAGCGTGGCCTGCATGACCTCGGCCGGCGTGAAGGGAATCTTCATGCGCAGAATCTTGGCACTGTTAAACAAGCGCTCGGTGTGCTCCTCCAACCGGAAAACACCGGTACTGCCATCTTGCAGTTTATAGGCGCGCACGCCCTCAAATGCGCCGCAGCCGTAATGCAGGGTGTGCGTCAGCACATGAATTTTGGCGTCACGCCACTCGACCATCTGGCCGTCCATCCAGATTTTGCCGTCGCGGTCTTCCATGGAGGGGGCTTGTGCGGGTACTGGTGACATGCTTGCTGATCCTGTGTTGTAGAGAAGTCGTGAGAGTCTGGATTTTAAGGTCTAAGCGTTTACCGCTTGCGGCCTGAAAAGTTCATGGTGCGACAGCTTGCCGCCGACGAAGGTACAGGTCACGTGTGACTGCGAGCCGTCGGTCCAGCGGAACACCTCGGGTTGTGCGCCTTTGGCCGACTGCAGCGCGCCGAGCGCCCGTGTAATGGCGATCACATGCAGCAGCGTGGCGCCTGGTTTCAGCTTGGCGTTAAGCATGACGGCGCTATCAACATAGCCAATCGGGCGAGCCGTGGCGCGTTTGAGCACCTGCATCATGCGGCTGAAGTGCAGCAGTATCCAAAACACCAGCACACTGCCAACCGCGGCAACACCGGCCCAGCCGTACTGGTGGTAAGCCAGCGCCACTGCCGCCACGCCAGCGGCGGGAATAAAGATTTTCTGAAAGTTCATGCTGACATTTTCGCAGGCCCGGCAACCTTGCGAACTGCGGGGAATGCTTAGCGGCCAGGAACGGCCCATGCAGTCTTTCAATCCTTGACCAAGGCACGAATTTTCTTGCGCAGTGCTTTTTCGTGGTCCTGCTCGGCATGCCAGTCGTGGTGGATGGCCCGGGTCACTGAAATAGCCATCAGCAGCAGTACCAGCGAAAACGGCAGCGCAAACACAATCGTTGCGGTCTGCATCGCCTTGAGCCCGCCGGCCAGCAGCAAGCTGACCGCAATCGCCGACACCAGCCCGCCCCACATGATCTTGACGCGGTTGGACGGATTCGGATTGCCGCCGGTGCTCATCATGCCCAGCACCAGCGTGGCGGAGTCACCCGAAGTGACAAAAAACACCATCACCAGCAGCGTGGCCACCACCGACATGGCCGCGCCCATGGGCAGCGCGTTGAACATAGCAAACAGCGCGGTCGACACGTCGGCCTTGACGGCGGCGGCCACCGGAACGCCCTGGAAAATTTCCATATACAGGGCCGCACCGCCAAAAACGGAAAACCAGACAAAACCGACCAGCGTGGGCGCCAGCACGGTGCCGACAATGAACTGGCGAATGGTGCGGCCGCGCGACACACGCGCAATGAACAGGCCGACAAACGGCGACCACGAAAGCCACCAGGCCCAGTAAAAAATGGTCCAGTCGCCAACCCAGGAGTTCTCGCGGAACGGCGTCATGCGCAGACTCATACGCACAAATTCACTCAAATAAGAGCCCAGCGTGTTGGTAAAAGTGTCGATGATGGCCACCGTGGGTCCGAGCACCAGCACGGCCAGCGCCAGCAGGGCAGCCATGATCAGGTTGCCGGTAGACAGCCACTTAACACCACGTCCGAGGCCACTGACGGCCGAGGCCAGAAACAGCACGGTGGTCACGGCGATGATGCCGACCTGCTCAGCAGAGCCCACCGGCAGACCGAACACGGCGTTCAGCCCACTGTTGATCTGCTGGGCCCCCATTCCCAGCGAAGTCGCCACGCCGAAAGCCGTGGCCACCACGGCCAGCACGTTGAAGGCTGGCGACAAGCGCTGCACGATAGCCCAGGGTAGCGCTTCAGTCACCGAGCTGACCAGCGGCGCGGCCTTGCGGCGGAACTGGAAAAAAGCAATTGACAGCCCGACAATGCCGTAGATCGCCCAGGGATGCAGGCCCCAGTGGAAAAAAGCGTAGCGCATGGCGACGTTGGCTGCTTCGGGCGTACCCGGCGCGACGCCGGGCGGCGCACTGACGTAGTGGGAAATCGGCTCGGCCACGCCCCAGAACACCAGGCCAATGCCCATGCCGGCAGCAAACAACATGGAAAACCATGCGCCAACCGAAAACTCAGGCTCGTCTTCCTCGTCGCCCAGCTTGAGGTCGCCATAGCGGCTGGTCGCCAGGAAGAACGCCAGGATCACCAGGCCCAGCACCACCCACAGGTAAAACCAGCCAAAGTTGCGCGTGATGCTGACCAGCAGCTGGCCGAACACGCTGTCCAGGCTGGCCGGCGACACCAAGCCCCACAGGACGACGGCCAAGATCAGCCCGGTGGAAGTGATGAGTTGCATGCTGACATTCCTTCTGGACAAATTTTGAATCCCGAAGTATCGGTCTATTACAAACTGCGCACCAAATCGACACTGGCATCACTTGCCAACCGGGCGCCCGACAAAGCCGGTCGCCAGTGCATGCGCCCAGTCTTCGCGGCCGTTGCGCGCCGCAACAGTGGCCTGCGCCAAGTGGTCGTACGGCACGGCGCGCAGATCGACTTGCCAACCTTGCGCGGTTTTTTCCAGCACTGCATAACGTGCGTGCGGCGCACCGTTCTCGATGACATGCGGATAGGGATGTTCATCGTCATAGGCTGGCAAACCCACGCTACCGGGGTTGACAACCAGTACGCCGCCGCACGTTACCTGTCGCGGCACATGCGTGTGGCCGCACAGCATCACGGGATGCGCGGCGCTGCCCATGCGCTCGGCCACTTCAGCCGGTGTCGCGGCGCGCACACCAGGGCCGTTGCCCTGCGCAAAGCCGGGCACCACGGTTTCCAGCCAGTACTCCAGATCGCCGCGCGGCGTGCCGTGGTACAGCCAGACATCGCTGTTGAGCGCCAGGGAAACCGGCAGCGCTTTCAGCCACACCACCTGTTCCGGCGTCACCTGGCTGGCCGCATAACCATCGCTGGTGGACAGGTCGATTTGACCGGCGGGCTGGTCCAGCAAGGTCAGCAGCTGGCGCTCGTGGTTGCCGCGAATCGTCACAAAGTCTTGCGCCATCAGCAACTCGGCGGTCTCAGCCGGCTGCAACGGGCCGCTCAGGATATCGCCGAGGTTCAACGTCTGGTCAACGCCCTGGTGCGCAATATCGGCCAGCACCGCCCGCAGCGCCAGAAAATTGCCGTGGATGTCCGAAATGACCGCGAGTTTCATTGCAAACTGCGCACCAGGTCCAGCGCCTCCTCAATCCGCTCAACGGGGTGAATGGTCAGTCCCTCAATCGGCTTTTTGGGCGCATTCGCCTTTGGCACCACAGCCACGCTGAAACCCAGCTTGGCCGCTTCACGCAGGCGATCCTGGCCGCGCGGCGCGGGCCGCACTTCTCCCGCCAAGCCGACCTCTCCAAAAGCTAGGAAACCCTTGGGCATCGCTTTGCCGCGCAAGCTCGATGCAATCGCCAGCATCACGGCCAGGTCGGCCGCCGGCTCGCTGATGCGCACGCCGCCCACGGCATTAACGAACACGTCCTGGTCCATGCAAGCCACGCCCGCATGGCGGTGCAGCACGGCCAGCAGCATCGCCAGGCGGTCACGGTCCAGGCCAACACTCAAGCGGCGCGGGTTGGGTCCACCGTCATCGACCAGCGCCTGGATCTCGACCAGCAGCGGCCGCGTGCCCTCCAGCGTCACCATCACGCAGCTGCCCGGCACCGGTTCGCTGTGCTGGCTCAAAAACATCGCGCTCGGGTTGGTCACGCCCTTCAGGCCTTTTTCGGTCATGGCGAAGACGCCGATCTCGTTGACCGCGCCAAAGCGGTTCTTGATGGCGCGCACCAGGCGAAAGCTTGAATGCGTGTCGCCCTCGAAATACAGCACGGTGTCGACCATGTGCTCCAGCACACGCGGCCCGGCCAGCGCGCCGTCTTTCGTCACATGGCCGACCAAAATAATGCACACGCCGCTGGACTTGGCCGCGCGCGTCAGGTGCGCGGCGCATTCGCGTACCTGGGCTACCGAGCCGGGTGCCGACGTGAGCTGGTCTGAATAGACGGTTTGAATCGAGTCGACAACCGCAACGTCGGGCTTGGTGGCCTCAAGCGTGGCCAGGATTTTTTCAAGCTGAATTTCTGCCAGCACCCTGACCTGCGAGCCTTCCAGCCCCAACCGCCGCGAACGCAAGGCGATTTGCGCGCCGCTTTCTTCTCCGGTTACATATAGAGTACTCTGCCCAGCGCGCTGCAATGAATCCAGCGCCTGCAGCAGCAGCGTTGATTTGCCGATGCCGGGATCACCGCCAATCAACACCACGCCGCCTTCCACAATGCCGCCGCCGAGCACGCGGTCCAGCTCTTCATGCCCGGTGGGCGTGCGCTGCATGTCGGTGGCGTCAATGTCAGCCAGCGTGGTGACTTCTGACGCTTTGGCCAGCCCCTGGCGCTGCGTGCTGTAGCGGTTTTTAACGGGTGATGCGCTCTCGGCTACGCCTTCCAGCAGCGTGTTCCAGGCGTTGCAGTGCGGGCATTTGCCCAGCCATTTGGGGCTGTTACCGCCGCATTCTGTACAGCTATAAATGGTTTTTTCTTTGGCCATGGGTGCAGTTTACTGGTTATATTTACAGCTTAGCCGACCTGACCCCTGCAGCAGGCTGGTGGGGCGCTGCAGCATAGGCTTTTTTATATTTGTGTCACTAATCCGGAATTCCCATGAAAGTTTGTATTTATGGTGCGGGTGCCATTGGCGGCTGGATCGGCAGCGGGCTGGCGCGCGCTGGTTGTGCTGTCAGCGTGGTGGCGCGCGGGGCCACGCTGGCGGCCTTGCAACAGCACGGCCTGCGCGTGCTTCAAGGCGGGCAAGTCAGCGCGCAAGCCGTGGCCTGCAGTGCTGCACCTGCCGAGCTGGGCGTGCAAGACCTGGTGGTCATCAGCGTGAAAGCGCCGTCCCTGCACGAATTGGTGGGCCGTATCGCACCGCTGATCGGCCCCGATACCGTGGTGATGACCGCCATGAACGGCGTGCCGTGGTGGTTTTTACAGGGCTTTGGCGGGGCCCTTGCCGGCCAACAACTGGCCTCGGTTGACCCCGACGGTGCGCTGGCACTGGCCATTCCAGCCCGCCACATCGTGGGCTGCGTGGTGCATGCCAGTTGCGCGCTGGATGCGCCCGGCCTGGTCCGCCACCACTTTGGCAACAAGCTCATCATTGGCGAGCCTTCCGGGGGCATGTCGGCGCGCGTGCAGCAGTTGGCCGACATGCTGGTGCGGGCCGGCTTTGAGGCGCCGGTGTCAAGCCAGATTCAAACCGACATCTGGTTCAAGCTGTGGGGCAATATGACGGTCAACCCCATCAGCGCCATGACCGGGGCGACGACCGACCTGATTTTGCAAGACGACCTGGTGCGCAGCTTTATCTCCAGCGTGATGCTGGAGGCCAAAGACATTGGCGCACGCATTGGCATCACGATCGACCAGCAGCCGCAGGACCGGCACGCGGTGACGCTCAAGCTGGGAGCGTTTAAAACGTCTATGTTGCAGGACGTGGAAGCCGGCCGGACCGTTGAGCTTGATGCGCTGGTAGCGGCTGTCCGGGAGCTGGGTACGCTGACCGGCGTACCCACGCCATTGACCGATGCGCTGCTCGGACTGGCGCGTTTGCATGCCCGGGTGCAGGGACTGTACCCGGCGCCGCTTGAACAGGCCGACGCGCGGGCTTGACAAATACGTCCAGAGGCTGATGCCGAGGCACAGCGGCCAGGCAGTGTCCGCTACAACCCTACAGCGTCTACCACCACCGGCACCCGTTGCGCCAGGGCACACATCAGCTCATAACCCACCGTGCCTGCTGCCAGCGCTACTTCGTCAATCGGCAGCACCGCACCATGGGCGCTGCGCCCCCACAAGGTCACCTCGCTGCCCATCCCCGCAGTCGGCACGGGCGTGAGGTCTACCGTGACCATGTCCATGCTTACGCGGCCCACCAGCCGTGTGCGCACGCCACCTACGAGCACCGGGGTGCCGGTGGTGCAGTGGCGCGGGTAGCCGTCGGCATAGCCGCAGGCCACGATGCCTATGGTGAGCGGCCCGTCCGCCGTGAAGCTGGAGCCGTAGCCCACGGTGTCGCCTGCCACCAGATGTTGCACGCCGATGATTCTGGAGGCCAGCGTCATGGTCGGCTGCAAACCCCAGTGCGCCGCACTGTGCTCGGGGAAATCAGGCGCGCTGCCGTACACCACAATGCCGGGCCGTATCCAGTCTGAGCGGCTGGCCAGCGCGGCGCGGTGGCGCAAGCTGCCGGCGCTGTTGCTGAGCGTACGTTCGCCGGGCAAATCGTGCGTGACGGCGTCAAAGGTTGCAAGCTGTGCGGCTATGCCTTTGGGGCCATCGGCATCCGAGAAATGCGTCATCAGCGAAATCTCCTCGACCTGCGGCAGGGCGTTCAGGCGCGTCCACGCGGCGCGGTAACGCTCGGGCCTGAAACCCAGGCGGTTCATGCCGGAATTCATTTTGAGAAACACGCGGTGCGGCAACTGGGTCTTATGTGCGGCCAGCATGTCGACCTGCTCGTTGCAATGCACGGTGTGCCACAGGCCGAGGCGTGAGCACAGCTCCAGGTCACGTGCATCAAAGCAGCCTTCGAGCAACAGTATCGGGCCGCGCCAGTCCAAAGCACGCAGGCGC
Organism: Polaromonas sp.; assembly: GCA_025352405.1. Taxonomy (GTDB): domain Bacteria; phylum Pseudomonadota; class Gammaproteobacteria; order Burkholderiales; family Burkholderiaceae_C; genus Polaromonas. The sequence continues at coordinate 14,511 of JANXTM010000051.1, read as the reverse complement.
TGCGCCTCGGCCAGATCCAGCAGGGCAAAGCCGTCGGCGCTGTGTAGTCCTTCAAACGCACGCTCCAGGCCGTGGCCGTAGGCGTTGGCCTTGACGACGGCCCAAACCCGCGAATCAGGCGCCGCTAATCGCGCGCGCGCGAGGTTATGCGCCAGTGCGGCGGTATGAATGGTGGCAACGATGGGACGGGGCATGGCGGCGATGGCTCCTGGTTTCTGGTTTCGTACTGGGTGTCATTTTGCGGCTCAGCCAGGCGGCGCAGCGTGCTTGTTACGTGCGTGTCTGCGTGCGGGTCAGGGGCTTTTTCAGATTCTGACATCAGGGGCCATGCTATAAACCAGCATCGCCCGGCGACATTACCTTTTCTCTCACCGCATCAGATCCGTTGATGCGTCTCCTGAAACTATTGTGCAGTGATCAAAATAATTCAATGAAGCGCGGTTTTTACACCATCATGGCGGCCCAGTTTTTCAGCTCTCTGGCTGATAACGCGTTGTTTGTAGCCGCTGTAGAGCTTTTAAAAACAAGCGGTGCGCCCAAGTGGCAGCCAGCGGCACTGGTACCGATGTTTGCGTTGTTTTATGTGGTGCTGGCGCCGTTTGTGGGCGCTTTTGCCGACGCATGCCCTAAAGGCAAGGTCATGTTCTACAGCAACGCGATCAAGGTCGTCGGTTGCCTGATGATGCTGTTTGGCACCCACCCACTCATGGCTTACGCCATTGTCGGCTTGGGCGCGGCGGCTTATTCGCCCGCCAAGTACGGCATCCTGACCGAGCTGCTGCCGTCCTCACAACTGGTCAAGGCCAACGGCTGGATTGAGGGGTTGACGATTGCATCCATCATTTTGGGTGTTCTGCTGGGCGGCCAGCTGGTCGGCAACGCTGTGTCAAGCCGCCTGCTGGCAATTGATATTCCGTTTATTGACACAGGCATAGACACACCACCTGCAGCGGCCATCAGCGTGCTGATATTTTTGTACATCCTGGCAGCCTGGTTTAACACGCGCATCCCGAGCACCGGGGTGGAAATGCGGCCGATGCCGCGTAACAAGCTGGAGCTGCTGCCCGACTTCTGGAACTGCAACTCGGCCCTGTGGCGCGACAAACTCGGCCAGATTTCACTGGCCACCACCACGCTGTTCTGGGGTGTATCGGGTAATTTGCGCTACATCGTGCTGGCCTGGAGCGCCGCTGCGCTGGGCTATAGCACCACACAGGCGTCATCCCTTGTGGGCGTGGTGGCCATTGGTACTGCCGTTGGTGCGGTGGTGGCGTCCATGCGTATGCGGCTGGACCAGGCCACGCTGGTGATGCCGATGGGCATAGCCATGGGCGTACTGGTGGTGTTGATGAACTTCATCAACAACGTCTGGGTGGCTGCGCCGTTTTTGATTTTGCTCGGTGGCCTGGGGGGCTTTTTAGTGGTGCCCATGAATGCGCTGCTGCAGCACCGGGGCCATAACCTGATGGGCGCAGGGCGTTCGATTGCCGTGCAAAACTTCAACGAGCAGGCCTGCATTCTGGCGCTTGGCGCGGGTTACAGCCTGTCGACCGGCATGGGCCTGTCGGCTTTTGGTGCGATCACCGGCTTCGGCATTTTGGTGGCCGGTTTTATGTGGCTGATTCAGCGCTGGCACAAAAGCAACTGCATCAAGCACAAAGAGCAGGTTGACCATTTGCTGAGCATCGCCCGCAGCGACACCTCGCACTGATGCCGGTCATCAAAGGCGGCACAGCGGTATGGGCTGCCGCAGCGTTGGTTATCAACGCTTTCATCTGGGGCGTGTCATGGTGGCCGTTTCGCGCGTTGCAGGGCTACGGGCTGCACCCCCTATGGTCTACAGCGCTGATGTACCTGATGGTGTTTGCGCTGCTTTTGACGCTACGCTTCGAGAGCTGGCGCGGCGTGCTGGCCAACCCTGGCTTGTGGCTGCTGGGCCTGGCGTCCGGCTTGACCAACGTTGGCTTTAACTGGGCAGTGACCGTGGGCGACGTGGTCCGCGTAGTGCTGTTGTTTTACCTGATGCCCGCCTGGTCGGTTCTGGTGGCCTGGCTGCTGCTGGGCGAAAAACCCACCACCGCCTCTTTGCTGCGGCTGGCGCTGGCCATGGCTGGGGTGCTGATTGTGCTCAAAACCCCTGACTCTCCCTGGCCCATTCCGCAAGGCGGTGCCGACTGGCTGGCGCTGTCGGGCGGCCTGACGTTTGCCATCACCAACGCCTTGCTGCGCAAATTCAGACACGCGCCCAGTACCTCCTGCATGCTCGCCATGTTTGGCGGTGGTGCCCTGATGGCGACGCTGGCGGCGCTGCTGGGTATGTCGCAGCAGATCGTGCCTGCCCCGGCGTTGCAGACAGCCGGCATGCCTGTATTGCTGGCCCTGGCCCTGGCTTTTATGGCGGGCAATGCGGCTTTGCAGTACGGCGCAACCCGGCTGGCGGCCAGCGCTACAGCACTGGTCATGCTGACGGAAATTTTATTTGCCAGCGGCTCAGCTGCCCTGCTGGGAGCCGCCACCTTCACGCCACGCATTGTGCTGGGCGGCAGCCTGATTGTGCTGGCGGCGGTGTTGGCGGCGCTGGCACCCCAAGGTGACAGCACCGATGCGCCGGGCAGCGCAAAATAGCGCTTTAGTTTGTCAAGACTATCCAGGAGCCATCCCTTGCGCAGCCCTACTGTTTACGACTTTGAAGCCAGGGACATCAGCGGCAAAGACATCGCCCTGTCAGCGTTCAAGGGCAAGGTCATGTTGATGGTGAACACCGCCAGCAAATGCGGCTTCACACCGCAATTTGGCGGCCTGGAAGCGCTGCACAGCGCTTATGCAGCCAAAGGCCTGGTGGTGCTCGGTTTTCCGTGCAACCAGTTTGGCTCGCAAGACCCGGGCAGTGACAGCGAGATTGCCGGGTTTTGCCAGATGAATTACGGCGTGAGCTTTCCCATGATGAGCAAGATCGACGTCAACGGCCCGGCCGCCCACCCGCTGTACAAATGGCTGGCCGCCGAAGCCCTCGGCCTGCTGGGCAGCAAGGCCATCAAATGGAACTTCACCAAGTTTTTGGTCGGCAAGGACGGCCAGGTCATCAAGCGCTATGCGCCGCTCGACAAGCCTGCCCATATGGAAAAAGACATCCTGATGGCACTGGCGACGTGACACCAGTCTAGACCAGGTCGCCTGCTCACGCAGGTACGGTGTCACGGACAATTCACATACGCCACGTAAGCACGGCAACTGCAACAACGCCCCAAGATAGCTCTCCATGTTTCGTTTCGTATTCTCCTCAACATAAGGCAAGGTGTCATCGGTGGCAAGGCATTCAAAGGCCCGGACTATTACCTCAATGGCCGCTTGCCAAACTACCCTGGCGACGCCAGCTTTAAAGTGCGCCGCTCAGGTGGGTTCGAGTCCATGGCCAAATCGCCAGACGGCAAAACCATTTACCCGATGTTCGAGTGGCCGCTGTGGGACGTCCCGACCAAGGCGGTGGAAAGCCGCAACGGTAAGCCCAACACCGGCATCTTGGAACTCGATGTGGCCACGCGGCGCTACAGCGAACGCCAATGGCAGTACCAATTTGAAGAGGCCAGCAACGCCGCGGCCGACTTCCAGATGCTTGATGCGACCACCAGTCTGGTGATTGAGCGCGACGATGCGACGGAAGACGTCGGCTCGAACGAAGCCTGCTTTGCTCTGCCGCACTTGGGGCCAGAGGGCTTGACACTGGTCGATGCGACGCACATCGTCGTCGCCAACGATAACAACAACTTCCCCTTTTCGTCAGGTCGCACCATTGGCCAGCCCGATGACAACGAGCTGACCCTGGTCGACGCCCCCTGAAGGAAAGCAATGGACGATCGCGCCGGCGCGGGTCGGTACCCAGCCGGCAGCCTAGATATCCAGCACCAGCTCTGCTGACTGCGCCCTGGAAACACAGATCATGATGTCCTTGCCGTGCTCGTCGTCGTCCAGCACGAAATCGCGGTGCTCGGCTACACCTGCGATCAGCCCGGTCCGGCAGGAGCCGCAGGTGCCGCTTTCACAGGAACTGGGCACGCTGACCCCACTGCCGCGCAACGCTTCCAGAATGCTGACACCGACCGGCACGTTGACGGTCAGGTTCTGCCGCGCCAGTCGCACTGAGAACGGCTGATCTGGTCCGTGCTCATGCGCCGGGTGCGGGCTGGTGCCGAAGTCTTCGAAATGCACGACCGAGGACGGCCAGTGCCGGGTCATGTCGCGAACCGCCTGCATCAGCGGACGCGGTCCGCAGCAGTAGAGCTGCGCGCCGCTGGCCCGCTCTGCCAGCAAGGGCGCAAGGTCCAGTGACAGCGCCCGGTCGCCGTGGTCGTGATGAATCAAGACACGACCGGCTAGCTCCGGCGCTGAGAGCTCTTCGAGGAAAGCCGTAGTCTCGGGCGAACGGGTGCAGTAAATGACCCTGAAATCGATTTTCCTGGCTAGCAGCTCATGCACCATGCAAAGAATGGGCGTGACACCGATGCCGCCGGCAATCAGCACACAACTGCTGAGGTTAGAAGCCAGCGGAAAGTAATTTTCCGGTCTTGATACCAATAGACGGTCGCCTACCTGCACGCGGTCAGCCATGCTGACCGAGCCGCCGTCGCCTTGGGCATCGCGTTTCACCGCGATCACATAGCGACCGTCTTCGGACGCAGCATTGCAAAGCGAGTAGCGTCGGGTCAGACCAGCGGGCGTCACCACCACGACATGCGAGCCGGCGCTGAACGCGGGCAGATGCGGCTGTGTATCGCTGACCAGTTCGAACAGAAATATCTCTTGCGCGATTTCTGTTTTATTCCGCACGGTCAGGGACAGCATAGCCGCCTCAACTGTTGTCGCCTGTTCAAAGGTGCTGCTCATTAAGTTTCTCCGCTTCAAAATTTCGCCGTGTCACGCGGTCCAAGTCACACACACAAACAATCAGGCCCGGACCGCAACCTGATGCTGCAACGGCACATCCCGGCCGGTGGCAGACGAGGCGATCGCCGCCTCACAGACTTCCAGGTTGGCCAGACCCCAGCTGCCGTCATGGATGGCTGGCGCTGTGCCAGCGATAGCTGCGTGGAACTCGGCCATCACCAGGTCGCGCGGGCTGCGGTCCGTCGGCAAAGCGATCTCCTGCTGGCCCTGCGCCGAGTACACACTCAGGCCTTGCGGCGACTGGCGGATATCACCACGCTCGCAACTCACCAGGGTCAGGCCGAAGCAAGGCTGGAAAGGGGCGCTGCCCGGAATCGCATGTTTGGCACGCGCCTGCTTGGCGCGCACTTCGTCCTGAGGCAGCTGACCCGCCGGCGGTCGGCGCGACGTGCGTCGGCTGGCAGCGGGTTGCTGGAAACCCCACTCGCTGATGTCGGCACACAAATCCATGCTCGAAAAGTTGCCATAGCCGTTGTAGACGGCAGTGGCAGCTGCACCATCGGCAAAATCGAGAAAAACTACATGCGCGCCAACCGACCGGCGCGCCGGGTCCCAGTCAAATGTCTTGGCCTTCACGCTGCGCACCAGGCCTCCGCACAGCAACCGGATGATGTCAAACTGGTGCGATCCCTGCCGGTAAGTCACGCCGCCGCCCAGGCTGCTGTCAAGCTCATCAGGCCGGCGCGGCCGGTAAATCCAGTCGCTGTAGCACCAGGTGTTGACCATGCGGACCGGCCCCAGCGTGCCGCCGGCAATGATCCCCCGCATGGCCTGGATCGGCAGGTCGTAACTGTGGGAATGCCCGACCACAAAAACCACCCCTGAGGCGTTGGCCGCCGCGACCATGGCGCTGGCCTGCGCAAGATTCGCGGCCATCGGCTTCTCGACCAGTACATGCTTTTTTGCGGCCATCGCCTGCAGTACATGTTCTGAATGCAGATCGGTCGGCGTCGCAATATAAACGGCATCCAGCCCCGGATGTGCGAGCAACTCGAGCACCGAAGCATAGGTCTTGATGCCTCGTTCGCGCGCAATCTCCTCACGCACGGGCAGAGCCGGTTCTGCTGCTGCGACGAGCTCGAATCCCGGATGCGCTCCGATCGCTGGCAGAAAAGCCTGCGCGGCAGCGCCCCATCCGGCGATGCCGATTCGGATCGGCTTGGGTTCTCCCGGCTGTCCCGCCGCCGCGCCAGTCATGCGTCAGCCTGCTGCGGGTCTACCGGTGCTTGCGGCGCCAACACGTCGCCAGACAGGTTTTGCACCAATGCCAGCAAGGTGCGCCGCGTGGCCGCCAGGTCTTCGGCGCTGATTCCCGATAGCGCGATTCGGTTAACCTCTTCTGCGGCGGGTACGATCAGCGAACGCAGCGCCGTGCCGCGGGAGGTCAGGAAGACACGAATCTGCTTTTTATTGCCCGGCATTTTCTGACGCGTGAGGTAGCCCAGCTTTTCCATAGCCTGCACAGCCGTAAAGGTGGACGGCTCGGTCACGCCGGCCTGCTCGCTGAGCTGACGCTGGGTCACGCCATCGGTCTGCCAGAGGATGCGCAAAAAGGTCCAGTGACCGTACAGCACAGCATGCTTGCGCAACCGCCTTTGCAAGGCGCTGGAGGTACAGCGAAACGCATCTTTGATCAAATGCGTCACACGCTCATCGTGCAGCACTTCGCGCCAATGGGCTGGCGCCACGTTTTCGGCGCTGTGCAGAGTGTTTTTTGGGGGGGTCATTCAACGGTCGGCTTGGATGGAGGTGCACTTGTCGGGATTCATGCGAATATAAATTGTTGCGCCGATTTCTGTCTTGAGTGAGGGATGAACCCGGGCCAGCAGTTGGCGTTCACCCACCCTGATCTGGAAGTCGATGAACTCGCCGAGAAACACCTTGAAATCGACCTGGCCCTCGACCACGTTGAGGCCCTCCGGCCGAGTTTCACTGAGTTCGACATCTTCGGGCCGCACCGAAATCAACACCGCATCCCCCGGGCTGAGCGGGTCTATCGAATAAACGCTGAGCTGGCCCAGGCTGGAGCTGACCCGGTAACGCTGCGGGTCGGTGTCTGGCCCCTCGACAACGGCGTCGACGAAGTTGGTCAGGCCGACAAAGTCGGCGACAAACTTGTTGCCCGGCCGCTCATAGACATCGCGCGGCGAGCCGATCTGCACAATCTGGCCCTCGCACATGACAGCGATTTCGTGCGACAGCGCCAGCGCTTCGCTCTGGTCGTGCGTGACATAAATCGTGGTCAGGCCAAGTTCCCGCTGCAGGCGCTTGAGCTCGAAGCGCATGCGTTCGCGCAGCTTGGCATCCAGATTTGAAAGCGGCTCGTCCAGCAGCAATAGCTTGGGCTCCATCACCAGCGCACGCGCCAGCGCCAGCCGCTGCTGCTGGCCCCCGGAAAGCATGGTCGCCTCGCGCTCGACAAAACCTTCCAGGCCGACCACCGTCAGAACGCGCATGACCCGGTTTTCAATCTCTTTTTTGCTGAACTTGCGTTTGCCGACCTCAAGAGGAAAGGCCACGTTCTTGTAGACGTTCATGTGCGGCCAGATCGCGTAGGACTGGAACACCATGCCGAAATTTCGCTTGTTGGGCGCAACAAAAACGCCCTTGCCCGACGAATAGACGGCATTGCCGTTGACCGATATATCGCCAGACGTCGGCCGCTCCAGGCCGGCAATGGAGCGCATGGTGGTGGTCTTGCCGCATCCGCTCGGGCCCAGCAGCGTGAACAGCTTGCCCTCGGGCACATCAAAGCTGATGTTCTGCGCCGCCTTGACGATGCGCCCCTGGCCATCGGTGTAGTCGGTGTAGAGGTTTTTGACGCTCAGCATGCGCTTTCTCCAGCTCTTTTCATTTTTCAAACTTCCTTGACGCCAAACTTTTTTCCGACCAACTGGGCCAGCAGCACCAGCCCCAGCAAGGCGACGATAAACATCACGCCGAGCGCCGACAGCTCGACAAACTGGCCGTTCTCCCAGAGCTCCCAGATCACTGTCGCCACCACTTCAGTGCCAGGGCTGTACAGCAGGATCGAAGCCGAAAGCTCCCGGATCGAGACAATCACGACGTAGATCCAGCCGGCCAGCAAGCCGGGCTTGAGCAGCGGCAGAATAATCCGCCAGAACGTGGTGGCCCAGGACGCGCCGCTCATTTGCGCCGACTCTTCCAGCTCCTTGTGAATCTGCAGCATGGAGGTGGTGTTGTAACGCAGCCCGTAGGGCATGAAGCGAGTGACATAGGCGATCAGCATGATCCAGAGCGTTCCATAGACACCGACCTGAAAATTCAGGTAAAAAACCATCACCGCCAGGCCCAGCACCAATCCCGGAAACACCAGCGGCAGCGAAGCGATGTTATCCAGCAGCCAGCGCCCGGGAAGCTTGGTTTTGACGACGATCCAGCAAATCACCGAGGTCATCAGCATGACGATGGTGGCGCTGGCAAAAGCCAGCAGGATGCTGTTCCAGACCGCCTGACCCAGGGTCGGGTAGTTGAAGATGAAGCGATAGGCGTCAAAGGACAGGTTTTTCACCGCCGCCAGCGACGGCACGCTGTAGAACTTCTGCAGCGACGACCAGACCAGCACCAGAAACGGCAACGCCACAATGAAGGCAAAGTAGACGATGAAGATGGCTGCGCTCAGATAGCGCCATTTGCCCAGGTCCATGGTGCGCGGCCGGAAACCCTTGCCAGTCACGGTCGCGTATTTGCTGCCCCGGCTGGATAGCCGCGACTGGAAATAAATGCCGACGCTGGCAATCAGCAGCAGCGCCGTCGCATAGGACGAGGCCAGACCGATCTTGCTGGGATACTGGTGAATCGCCTGGTAGATGGCCGAGGTAAACACCTGCATGCCGACCGGCAATCCAAGCAGCGCGGGCACCTCGAAAGATTCGATGGCGCGGACAAAAAGAATCAGCAGAGCGGCAAAGATCGCGGGCCAGGTCAGCTTGAAAGTAATTCGCCAGGCGATCTGCGAAATGCTTGCGCCGCTCATCAGCGCCGACTCTTCCAGAGATGGGTCCATGGAGCGGAAGGCGGCGGTCATGATCAGGAAGGCCATCGGTGAATAGTGCAGGCCGTCGACCCAGATCATTCCCCACATCGAGTACACGTTGACAAAAACGTAGTCGGTGTCAAACCAGCTTTGCAGTAGCAGGTTGATCAGTCCGATCTTGGGGCTGCCCAGCAAAATCCATGAAATCGTGAACATGATCCCCGGGATGATCAGCGGGATGATGGTGAGCGCAAAGAACAGCGATTTGAACGGCGTGTTGGTGCGCTCGTTCATCCACGCCAGCACTGCGCCCAAAGTAAAGGCAAACACCGCCGTGCCGGAAGCAAACAGCAGGGAGTTGCCGAGCATGTGCAAGGTCTCTGGGCTGCCATAGGCCGCCAGGTAGTTACCCAGCGTGAACGCGGCCGGGCTGCTGGCGGTTTCGGGCGTGTAAAAGCTTTGCCAGACCAGAAAGCCGAGCGGAATCAGCGCTAGGTACGAAACGATGGCGACGCAAATGCCAATGATCACCCACTTCAGATCAAATTTCTGGAGGAACCCCAGCCGGGTGTCAGCCAGAGGCATCGCCGCCGCATGCTGCTGTGATGTCATTAAATTCGTCTCCGTTTCCAGAATCTGCATGAAAGTTCCGCAAATCCCGTTTTTTTATGCCCAAGCCACTGGGAAATGCGGCGTTTTCCCCGCACCTTCACTGAATGCAATTCCTCTGGCCGGTTACTGGTCTGTCAGCTCGGTTTAAGCTGATGGCTATCTGGCCTTTTTGGTGACCGTTTCTTCAAACTGCTTAGTCCATTTGTCCTGCATGTCCAATGCCAGCACCGGGTCTATGAACTTCAAGGGAATATTGGTGAAAGGCGAGTTTATTTTTGTGCTTGTCGTAACGTAGTTGGCGTCAGCCAGCAGCTTTTGCCCCTCGTTAAGCATGAAGTCATAAAACAGCACCGCAGCGTTCGGGTGCGGTGCCTTTTTCAGTATCGCAATCGTGCTCGGCTGCGCAATCACAGGCCGCAATGCCAGTGACTCGATCGGCGCGCCTTTTTGCTTCAGCATTTCCGGATTCCAGCTGTAGACCGTCAGGGCCAGCGGAACCTCGCCAGAGGACACCAGCGTGGTCAGCAGCGAATGGCCTTTGCGCACCGACATGCCGTTGGTGGCAATGATGTTGCCAAACAGCTTGAGCCCCTGCTCTTCGCCCATCTCGTTCATCAGGGTGCCGAACCAGGCGTGGTTGCCCGCTTCAATTCCAAGCCGGCCTTTCCACCTTGGATCAGTCAGGTCCTGGTAGCTCTTGGGTAGCTCATCCTTTTTGACCTTGCTGGTGTTGTAGGCCACGGTCCAGACGTCCAGGGCGATGCCAACCCACTCGCGATGCGCTGGCAGCGCCTGCGGGATCAGGTCCTGCTGATACGGTGACTTGACCTGCTGCAACAGTTTTTCGCGATGTGCCGCTTCGTTTTCGGGCGCGTTGTTTTGCACTACATCGACCTCAAAGCGTCCGCCGCGCGCCTCGGTGGCGATTCGCTGCAGGACTGTCTCGGAGCTGGCGCGCCAGGCCTTGACCGGAATACCGTACTTTTTAGTGAAGGCCGCCGTGATGGTGGGCAGGTTCGGATAGACGTGATACACCGATACCTCGCCCTCCTTTTTCGCTGCCTCGACCAGTCGGGCGAAGCGGTCGCTGCCCTGATACAACGCGACGTCACTGACTGAGCCAGCGCCTTTGACCGGGTCGGCAGCCAGCGTGCTGCCGCACGAACCGCCTGCCAGCAATACCGGCACGATGCATTTCAGCAAAAAGCTCTTCATGTTTGTCTCCATGGTTTTATAGGTCGTCAACGGGCCAGCGGGAATCCGTGATCTGCTTATCGCGTCTGGGCGCGTCGGACCTTGCGGCGCAGATACTCGAAATTGATGGTGTACTGTTCGGGACGCGTGATGTTGTCGTGCAGCCGGCGGATGGAGTCAGCCGCAAACACCTCGCCGATGCCGCCCGCCGCCTGAGCGAGCAGCTGGATGTGGCAGGCGTTGTCGAGCATGATGGCCAGAATGGTTGACTCTTCCAGCGTGGCGCCGACGACGGCAACGCCGTGATTGCGCATCAAAACCGCCTTGCAGCTGCCCAACGCCCGCGCCACGCCGGCGCCCATCTCCTTGGAGCGGATCAGGTCTATGGTGTCGTTGTAGTAAGGCAAGCCATCGGAAAAGGCGACGCTTGGCTGGCTGATGGACTGGAGCGCCCTGCCGGTGGCGGACAGCGCAACGGCGTAGGTCGGATGGGTGTGGATGACGCTGTTGACGTCCGGCCTTTGCTTGAAGATCTCTGAGTGGATGTAGACCTCGCTGTGCTTTCTGCCCCCGCCGGCGACTTTTTCACCCTCCAGGTTGCAGATCACCAGGTTTTCAAGCGTGATTTCATCAAAGCCAAAGCTGTGGGGCTTCATGAAAAAGTGGCTCGGATCACCCGGCACCCGGACCGAGACATGGCCGCGGGTCAAATCGCCCTGGCCTTCAGCTTCGAGAATGCAGCCCGCGTCAATCAGTTTTTGCTTCAATTCGTCTGCGTTCATCATGTCTCACTTTGTGAAATTTCTGCCATCAAGGCTAGCTGGTCAGCCTCGGGCAGCGACGCTGGTTTGCCGGGCTCGAACACCTTCACCAAATCGGCCGCTATCGGCGAATACTTGGCGTGCGTGCGCAGCATGAAACTGGAAAAGCCGTCGCTGTTGTGATGTTTTTTGGTTTCATTCGGCAGGTCGATCTGCTGGTTGCGGCCTGGGTCACGAACGATGCCCATAGGGTCCAGTCCCTGCTCCATTTTTTTTATTTCCCGCTTAAGCGTGCGGCGGTAAATGGCCACGCCCTTGTCGGTGGAGCCGAGGTTTTCCTGGCTCCGGTCGGCGATCGTGCCCTGAGAGATCCAGGCCATCATGTCCTGACCGTCGACGTTGTCGACAATGAAATGGCCGTGCTCATCCTTGAAGGGCACGTCATAGGTGTGCACTTTCGCCAGCAGATGTGCCGGCACCAGCGCGTCCCGGGGCGGAATGTAGGCGTTGTACCAAAGGTGCATGGTGTTTTCATCGTCCACCGGCACCCGGATCTGGAACGAGTAGTAACGCGAGGTCTCGTCGCCATTGCCGACTGCCAGCATGTTGGGGAACACGATCGGGTGCCCTATGGTCCAGTCCTCGGAGTCTTCGGTCTGCCCGACCAGCAGCCGGTGCTTGGTGATACCGAACTCGAACTCGCGGAAGTCGATCTTCTCGTGGTGCGCGCTGATGGCAACCTTCACGCCCTCCTGCTCTTTCTGGAATTCGTAATGGTGCCCGTGCAGCCATTCGGTGTGAATCGGGTCCATCGAATTTTCCATGATCTGCAGCCAGTTGATGGGCAGCATGGCGCGGCCCATCATGCGGATGGCGCCTTTGGCCACAAAGCCGTCGAAGCGCGGCAGCAGCGGCCGGGGCTCCGGGCCGAGGTAGGCAAACAGCAGGCCGCCCAGCTCCTCCACCGGATAGGCATCGGTGGCGACCTTGTCGCGGAAGGCGCAGTTGTCCGGCTCGTTGGGCTGGTTCAAGCATTTGCCCTGGGCGCTGAACTCCCAGCCGTGATACGGGCAGCGAATCCCGTTCTCGGTGGGAATGCCGTGCGCAAACGAGGCCCGGCGGTGCGGACACTGCTCGGCGATCAGGCCCAGCCGCCCTTGCCTGTCCTTGAACAGCACCAGATCCTCGCCCAGCAACCTGACGCGCCGGGTCCAGTTGTTTTCGATCTCAACTGCCGCCGCTATCGGCTGCCAATAACGCCGCATCAGCTGTCCCATGGGCGTTCCGCGCCCAACCTGGGTTAATAATTTATTTTGCTCTGCACTTTCCATGTTTTTTCCTTCCCAATGACTTAAAGAGTCAAACCTACCCTGCCATAGCCGGATCCGGTTATTCAATCAGTTTGCTTTACCAAAAAAAATTTACTTAGATAGAAATTTTCTACTTAGGTTGAAATTTAACACGTCATAAAAAAGATATAAGGGGAGAATTTGAATTTTTAATAGGTGAAAACCCTGTTTTTATCGCTTTACTGGCTACGCACTTGCTGATTTAAAACATTAAATGCCTAAAAATATTTAATTTTTACTTAGGTACAAAATTTTGTAAATCGTAGAAAGGTGAGTCGGAATCGGTGTTGGCCATGGGTCGTCCGCAGCTCGCGTCTCGGACGCGAACCGGCGAAACGGTTACCCATCGCATCAGGCTGTGGCAAGGAGATTGCCGGCCTGCTGGGCAACAAGGCCATCAAATGGAACTTCACCAAGTTTTTGGTCGGCAAGGACGGCCAGGTCATCAAGCGCTATGCGCCGTTCGACAAACCCGCGGACACGGCCAAAGACATTGAGGCTGCGCTGACGCTGTGAGGCCGTCGCTGCATAGTTGGCAAGATAGGCCCCTGCGGCAGCATTTACGGGCGTCATGCGCTATTAATACAATAGCGGTCTTGTTTTCAACCAGGACCGGCATCAGGGTCAGAGTTTAAAAGCCAATCCCGACCAGTCCGAATTCACTCACCTCATGCCTGCGCATGCAAGCCCACCCGGTTGCCGTCCAGATCAGTGATGTGCGCAAAAAAACCCATGCCGGGCGGCAAGGCCTGACGGGGCGCGGCAATGCGCCCACTGGCTTTTGTCACGCGGGCCAGCGCGGCGTCGAGCGATGGGGATGCGTCGAGGTAAATCAGCGTACCGCCAGCGCCTGGCGCGGGCGCGGTGGGGCCGCACATGAGGGCGCCACCTGCGCCGTCTGCTCCCTGGTCATAAGCAAACACAGCGCTTTCAGAAAGCCCCATGTTTTCCAGCCGCGTTATCTGGCCCAGCACGGCTTCGTAAAAAGCGATGGCACTGGCCAGGTTGGCGGTACCGATTCAAACCATGTGATGGCGTTTTTCATTGAAGGCTCCTTTGATGTTGAAGAAGCCTTGATGATGCGCAGGGGCTACTGACAGGGTGGCGTCAGTAGCGATGTCAAGCCAGCGCCTCATCCAGCAGCTCAACCCAGTGCCGCACCGGTGTTTCAGTGCCGCTTTGCAAATGCGTAATGCAGCCAATGTTGGCGGATGCAATCACGGCGGGCTTCATCTCGCCGAGGTGGCCGAGCTTTCGGTCGCGCAGCTGGTAGGCGATGTCGGGTTGCAGCACCGAATACGTGCCTGCCGAGCCGCAGCACAAATGCGCTTCGCAACTGGCCACCTTGATCTGAAAACCGAGGTCGCCCAAATACTTTTCAACCCCCCCGCGCAGCTGCTGGCCGTGCTGCAGGGTGCAGGGTGGGTGGAAGGCGATTTGCCCGGCCTTGGCCGACACCCGGCCGCGCAAGGGCTCGACCAGCTCGGGCAGCAGCTCGCTCAGGTCACGCGTTAGCGCGCTGATGCGGGCGGCTTTGGCAGCATAGAGCGGGTCGTCACGCAGGATGTGGCCGTAGTCCTTGACGGTGACACCGCAGCCTGAGGCGTTCATGACGACGGCTTCAACGCCCGGCCCTTCGGCGTGCCCACCAGCCGGT